>CAIPGC010000122.1 GCA_903864505.1 uncultured beta proteobacterium
CCTCATGAAACAGCGTCCACGACTTCCAGGCAAAAAAACTGCAAAACAGGGCCCCCAGCAGGTCCACGAACACCAGCCGGACCTGATTCGCCAAGGCAGGCAACAGGCCGGCCACCGCCTCAATGCCGACATGACCGCGCAACGACTGCACGAACGCACCACACAAAAAGGTTGCACCCACCAGGCAGAACACCGCGGCCTCATCCTGCCAGTCGGTGGAGGACTGCATGACGTAGCGCGACACCACACTGTAAGTCAACACCAGCGACGCCACCAGTAGCGCCACCATGCCCAGAATCACCATGGCGTGATTGATCCACTGCAGCAACCGGGCCAGCGGTTTCAAAAACAGGGGCGTATCGGGGTCGATGGCGCCCATGACCACCCCAGATCCCATGGCGTGGCTCATAACAGCTTTTGCGCGGCCTTCAATAGCCCGGCGCAGGATTCGTTCTTGTCATTGAAGTCTTTCCAAGCGGTTTCGCGCGCGATGACCTGCCATTTTTTCAGTGTGGCTTCGTCCATGTCGTACACCTTGGCACCCGCCTTGGCATAAATTTCAGCTGCAGCCTTGTCGTCGGCCTTTGCGGCATCGCGGGCAAAACTCTCCAGTTCACCGCCTACCGCCATCACCACGTCTTGCTGTGCCTTGGGCAGCTTGATGAACACCTCTTTCGAAATCATCAGCGGCTCGAACATGAACCAGTAGGTCTTGTCGCGGCCCGACGTCAGATGCTTGGCGAGTTCTTCGAGCTTGAAAGATATGAAACTGGTACTCGATGTCATGGCCGCGTCCATGGCACCGGTTTGCATGGCGGCATAGATTTCGTTGGATGGCAGCGTGATGACGGAGGCACCCGCCTGCTTGAGCATCATGTCCATCTCTCGGCTGCCGCCGCGCACCTTCAAACCCTTGGCGTCATCTGGAGTCAGCAAGGGGCGTGTGCGGCTGGCCACACCACCGGCCTGCCAGATCCAACTCACAATCATGATGCCCTTTTCGTCGAGCACCCTGGTAAGAAGTTTGCCTACTTCAGCGCTCTTCCAGGCCGCGCCCTGTTCGTAGCTGGGGACCAGCGCCGGCATCAGGCCGATATTGGTCTCGGCCACCTCGCCGCCAGCGTAGGACAGGGGTACCAGGCTCATATCTAACGCACCTTTGCGCATCGACGAGAACTGGGCATTGGTCTTCATCAGCGAAGAGCCCGGGTAGACCGATGCTTTCAGTGCGCCCGCGGTGCGCTTTTCCACTTCCACCGCAAACTTGCGGCACAGGCGGTCGCGAAAATCACCTTCGGTCAACGTGCCCCCGGGGAACTGGTGCGAAATTTTCAGTCCACCCGGTGCCTGGGCCCAAGCGCTGCCATTGAGCGCACCCAAGGCAGTGGCACCAACCGCCTGCATCATGTTTCTTCTGGTCAAAGTCATTTTTGTCTCCTGTTTGTATTGGGCAATGCAAAATTATTTTTATGGATTCCCTGCACCTTCGAAATTTGAGGGGCTTTCAGCCTGACTCTCCAATGAAGAGTTGCTGAACGGCACCTGATACCGCAATTTTGCCCTGCCCCAATTGGGCGCGGTGCTTGTCAAGGCGTTTGAGGTCGTAGAGGTAGTTGACCATCAGTCCATACGACTGCTTGAGACCTTTTGCCGACGGGTCGGCGGCCCAGTTGATGCGCTCTACGCGCGCTCCATTTCCCAGATGAAAGCGAGCCACCGGGTCAATCGGTTTGCCGTCACTGAGGGCCTGCCCCAGGTAGTGCGCGGCACAGCGCTGAAGCATCTGGCGCACCACAGACTTCTCCGACAATTGCAAGTTGGCTTCGATAGCCGTCAGAAAGTGCGCAGCACCGGGCGGCTCGAAGCCCACTGCGCGGCCCAACGCGGTGCGCTCCTTCTCATCCAAAGATTCAAGCAGGCCCGCAATATTCTCGCCCATCCAGGCCCGAAAACCCGGAATCGGTGAAAGCGTTGCAAAGGTCCTGAGCTTGGGGAACTCGTCCTTGAGCGCTTCCACCACCCACTTGATTAGCGAGTCGCCAAAGCTCACACCACGCAAGCCCGCTTGCGTATTACTGATCGAGTAAAAAATCGCCGTGGTGGCGCGCTTCAAATCCGACTCTGCCCCCAGTTCATCGAGCAGCGGCGTGATGGTGCTGACCAGTCGGTCCACCAAGGCCACTTCTACAAAAATCAACGGCACCCCAGGCAAACGGGGGTGGAAAAACCCGTAACAGCGTCGATCACTGTCCAGGCGGTTTTTTACGTCGGCCCAACTCTTGATGTCGTGCACCGCTTCATAGCGAATCAGTTTTTCGATCAGAGAGGCAGGAGAATCCCAACTGATACGGCGCAGGTCCAGAAAGCCCACGTCAAACCAAGTGGAGAACATGTATTCCATCTCCACATCCAGCGCCAACAAACGCTTGTCCTGCTTGAGGCTGGGCTGCATCTCGCCCCGCATATCCACCAGAAACTGGATGCCACCGGGGTAGACACTGAAGCGCTGAAGGATTCTGCGGCGCGGTGACACCGTGGCGCGGCGGTAGTTCACCTCGGCCACGGCTTCCTCTGGCGTACCCACAGCCGCAGCAAACTGGACCTGAGCGGCCTTTACCTTTTGCGGGTCGGCTAAAAACTGCTCACTCATCAGCAGCCACAGGTCGCGCTTTCGCGCCGCCGTGGCTCCACCGTACCAAGCGGCAATAGCCTGCGCGCGGCGACCGCCCTCCACTTCACTGACCCGTGGATCAATGATGCCTTGCAACTCCTGCAACGTGCGACGCATCATACGGGGAGAGAGCGCCTCACCGCTCTGGCGCAAAGTGGCCTTCAGACGTTCTTGCGTGGAGCGGGAACGATCAAAATCACCCCCGGCCTGCATCGAAGTTGCTCCTGATTTAGTAGCTGCCTGCGCAGTATTTTCAAGGGCTTGCGATGTATTTGCTTCCGAATTTGACCCAGGAAGCAACCGGGACACGCTGCGACTGATCCAGGTGGACGGGTTCATGCGAGCAGCCTGCTCTTTTGCTCACGGGCCAAACTCCGAAGGGCCTCACGCTGGCGCTCCAGGTGCATCCGCATGGCAGCGTCCGCCCCCTCGCTGTCTCGCGCACGCAGCGCAGCGTAGATCGCCAGGTGCTCACTCAGGCTCTGTTCCAGCCGCCCCGGTGCGCTCAGTTGCTGCTGTCGCGCCAGTTTGAGAATCTTGCGCAGGTCGGCAATCGCCTGAGCCAGCCAACGATTGTTGGCCAAGGTGATGATGGCCTCGTGAATTATGAAATTGGTCGCGTAGTAGTCATTGATGCGCTTGGCTTGTGCATGCTGTGTCAATCGCTCATGCAGGGCGTCGAGCGCGACCAGATCTTCATCGCTGGCATTGCGGGCAGCTTCAAAGGCACAGCGTCCTTCCAGCAGCGCAATCACGGGAAAGATGTCATCCAGGTCCTGCTCGGTGACCTGGTTTACGAAGCTGCCGCGTCGGGGCTCGTGACGCACCAGCCCTTCGGCTGCCAGCACTTTGAGGGCTTCACGCAAAGGGGTGCGTGATATTTTCAGACTGTCACACAGCGAAGCCTCGTCCAGAAAGCTACCCTGCGCCAGCTTTCCTTCAAAAATCCGGTCCCGCAACAGGGCTGCAACCTCGTCGTGCAAAGAGTTGTGAACCAGTCGCATGGTGGCCGGTGGGCTTGGTGACACGCATTATTTCCGATAATTATGTGTAATTATTAAACCTAAACCAACCCTCAGCAAGCCCCTTTTCCTCCGGAAAAACCCGGGGGTGTATTCAAGTCATGGGTATTCTTTGGACGGCGGCTTGGGCCGCGTCTGTGCCCACCACCACAAACCCACGCCACCCAGAATCATGGGTACGCACAACCACTGGCCCATGCTCATGCCCAGCGACAGCAGACCCAGATGGGCGTCGGGCTCGCGAAAGAACTCGGCAGTAAAGCGAAACACCCCATACCCGAGCAGGAACACGGCTGCCACTTGTCCTGGCTTGCGCTCCTTGCTGGCATACCACCACAACAACACAAACAGCAGCAACCCTTCCATAAGAAACTGGTACACCTGCGAGGGATGGCGCGGTAATTCGCCAGCCCCGCGAAAAACCATACCCCATGGCAACCCAGGGTCGGCCAGACGGCCCCACAACTCCCCGTTGATGAAATTTCCCACCCGCCCGGCCGCTAGTCCCGTGGGGACGCAGGGCGCCACAAAATCGGCAACCTGCAAGAGCGGCCGCTGGCGCGTGTGTGCAAACCAGGCCATTGCCACAATCACGCCCAGCATGCCGCCGTGAAAGCTCATCCCTCCTTGCCAAACCGCGAACACCTCCACGGGGTGGGAAGCGTAATAAGCGGGTTTGTAAAAAAGACAGTAGCCAATGCGCCCGCCCAGCACCACACCCATCACGCCCATGAACAGTATGTCCTCCACGTCCCGGTATGCCCAGGCGCTCGTACCTTTGAGCCTGGAAAACGCAGGATGGTGCAGTCTGCGGCTACCCAGAAACATGAACAGTGCAAACGCTGCCAGGTACGTCAGGCCATACCAATGAACGGCAACAGGACCCAGTTGCAATGCCACCGGGTCAATGTGCGGATGAATCAGCATCAGTCGTCTAACAGCGACAGGTCGCGCACCGCACCCTTGTCGGCCGACATCACCAGCTTGGCATAGGCCTTGAGTGCGGCTGAAACTTTGCGCTTGCGCGGCTGGGCCGGTTTCCAGCCTTTGGCGTTCTGCTCGGCGCGCCGCTTGGCCAATTCTTCATCGGACAAAAGTACATTGATGGAACGGTTCGGGATGTCAATTCGGATGCGGTCACCATTGCGCACCAGGCCAATTGCACCACCGGCAGCAGCTTCAGGTGATGCGTGGCCGATCGACAGACCCGAGGTGCCACCCGAAAAACGGCCATCGGTCAGCAAAGCGCATGCCTTGCCAAGGCCCTTGGACTTGATATACGACGTGGGGTACAGCATCTCCTGCATTCCGGGGCCGCCTTTGGGCCCTTCATAGCGCACGATGACCACGTCACCGGCCTTCACCTGGTCTGTCAGCACGCGCTCCACCGCTTCATCCTGCGATTCGGTCACGTGGGCCGGGCCTTCAAACACCATCAGTTCGTCATCAACCCCGGCCGTTTTTACAACACAGCCATTGAGGGCAATGTTGCCCACCAGCACAGCCAGGCCGCCCTCTTGCGAGAAAGCATGCGCGCCCGAGCGAATGCAGCCCTGGGCACGATCGGTATCGAGACTGGGCCATCGGGTAGCCTGGCTGAACGCGATCTGGCTGGGCTTGCCGGCCGGGCCTGCCAGGTAGAACTTCTGCACTTCGGACGACTGGGTGCGCATGATGTCCCACTGGTGCAACGCGTCCTTCATGGTCCTGGCGTGCACGGTGGGCACATCGGTGTGCAACTTGCCGGCGCGGTCCAATTCGCCCAGAATGGCCATAATGCCGCCTGCGCGGTGCACGTCTTCAATGTGGTACTTCGGCGTATTCGGCGCGACCTTGCACAACTGAGGCACCACGCGCGACAGGCGGTCTATGTCGGCCAAAGTGAAATCAATCTCGGCCTCTTGTGCAATAGCCAGGATGTGCAGGATGGTATTGGTGGAGCCACCCATGGCGATGTCCAGTGTGATGGCATTCTCGAACGCTTTGAAGCCGATCGAACGCGGCAGAGCGGTCTCGTCGTCTTGCTCGTAATAGCGTTTGCACAGCTCCACAGCAAGATGGCCAGCGCGCTTGAACAATTGCTCGCGGTCGGCGTGTGTGGCAACCACAGTGCCATTGCCGGGCAGCGACAGCCCCAGCGCCTCGGTCAGGCAGTTCATGGAGTTGGCGGTGAACATACCCGAGCACGAACCGCAGGTGGGGCAGGCCGAGCGTTCCACCTCGTCCACTTCTTCGTCCGACACCTTGGGGTCGGCGGCCATCACCATGGCGTCGATCAAGTCGAGCTTGATGACCCCCAACTTGGTCTTGCCCGCTTCCATGGGTCCACCGGAAACAAACACCACAGGGATGTTCAGTCGCATAGCGGCCATCAACATCCCCGGGGTAATCTTGTCGCAGTTGGAAATGCACACCATCGCATCGGCGCAGTGGGCGTTGACCATGTACTCCACCGAGTCTGCGATGATGTCGCGACTGGGCAGCGAGTACAACATGCCGTCATGCCCCATGGCGATGCCATCGTCCACGGCAATGGTATTGAACTCCTTGGCAACACCACCGGCGGCTTCGATCTCACGCGCCACCAACTGCCCAAGATCCTTCAGGTGCACGTGGCCGGGAACGAACTGTGTGAACGAATTGACGACAGCGATGATCGGTTTGCTGAAATCGGCGTCCTGCATGCCTGTGGCCCGCCAAAGTGAGCGAGCGCCCGCCATGTTGCGACCGGCGGTGGAAGTCTTGGAGCGATAAACGGGCATGGTAATAACTTATCCAATCAAAATTTGAACGAAATCTGGTCCGGTCGCCGGCTATCTTCCGCCCTTCTTTCGGGCGGTGCCGATGGCTTCCTTGTTCTTGTCGATACGATCCTGCTTGCGCTTGTTTTCGAGCTCCATCGCCTTCTTCTTGGTGTATCCCGTTGCATCGGCCCACGACCACCAGGCAACGGCCATACCGAAGGGCGCGAACACAACCCACCAACTCCAGGCAGTAACGGGGTCGATTTCAAGGTACTTCATCGCCAGCAGAATAAGACCCAAACCCAAAAAATACATGCGGTACTCCTGTATGACTTGGGTGTGAATATTAACTGTGATTAGCCGATAACGAAAAAGGCCCGCTTACGCGGGCCTTTTGCCATGGACATCAACCCGTCAATAGGCCTGACCCAACTGGTCCAGAATCGCCGGGTTTTCCAGTGTGGAGGTGTCCTGCGTAATGGCTTCTCCCTTGGCGAGCGAGCGAAGCAGACGGCGCATGATCTTGCCAGAACGTGTCTTGGGCAGATTCTCACCAAAACGAATGTCCTTAGGTTTCGCAATTGGGCCGATTTCCTTGGCCACCCAGTCGCGAAGCTCTTTGGCAATCGCCTTGGCTTCGTCGCCACTTGGGCGCGAGCGCTTGAGCACCACGAAGGCGCAAATCGCCTCACCGGTCAAATCATCGGGGCGGCCCACAACCGCCGCTTCAGCCACCAGGTCGGTTTTGGAGACCAATGCCGATTCAATTTCCATGGTGCCCATGCGGTGACCCGACACGTTGAGCACATCGTCAATGCGACCGGTAATGCGGAAGTAGCCGCGATCGGCGCTGCGAACGGCACCATCGCCGGCCAGGTACAGCTTGCCGCCCATTTCTTCGGGGAAGTAGCTCTTCTTGAAACGCTCCGGATCGTTCCAGATGGTGCGGATCATCGAAGGCCAGGGGCGCTTGACCACCAAAATACCACCGGTGCCGTTGGGAATGTCGTTACCCACCTCGTCCACGATACCGGCCATGATGCCGGGCAATGGCAGTGTGCAGCTGCCGGGCACCAGCGGCGTTGCACCAGGCATGGGGCTCATCATGTGGCCACCCGTTTCAGTCTGCCAGAAGGTGTCGACAATGGGGCACTTCTCGTGGCCGATATTCTTGTAGTACCACATCCAGGCTTCGGGGTTGATCGGTTCGCCCACCGATCCCAGTATGCGCAGGCTGGAGAGGTCGGAGCGGTCGGGGTGCACTGCGGCATCGCTTTCAGCAGCCTTGATGAGCGAGCGAATGGCCGTCGGTGCGGTATAGAAAATACTGCACTTGTGCCGCTCGATCATCTGCCAGAAGCGACCGGCATTGGGGAATGTGGGCACACCTTCAAAAATGATCTGCGTGGCACCTGCTGCCAGGGGGCCATACGCCACGTAGGTGTGGCCGGTGATCCAGCCGATATCCGCCGTGCACCAGAAGATGTCTTCAGGCTTCAAATCGAAAGTCCAGTCCATGGTGAGCTTGGCCCACAGCAGGTAGCCGCCAGTGGAGTGCTGCACGCCTTTGGGTTTGCCGGTCGAGCCCGATGTGTACAGAATAAACAGGGGGTGCTCTGCGCCGACCGGAACCGGCGCGCATTCGGTGCTCTTGCCGGCCAATGCCTCAGCGAATGTCTTATCGCGGCCGGCCGCCATATTGCAGCTGGTTTGCGTGCGCTGATAAACATACACGTTCTTGATGCACTCGCAACCGCCCAGGGCCAGACCTTCGTCCACGATGGCCTTCAACGGCAGTTCCTTGCCGCCGCGCATCTGGTAGTTGGAAGTGATGACTGCTACGGCACCGGCGTCGATGATGCGTTCCTGCAGCGCTTTCGCCGAGAAGCCGCCAAACACCACGCTGTGGGTAGCACCAATGCGGGCGCAGGCCTGCATCGCGATCACGCCTTCGAGCGTCATGGGCATGTAGACCAGGACCCGGTCGCCCTTCTGGATGCCATCAGCCTTCAGGGCGTTGGCAAACTGGCTCACCTTGGCGAGCAACTCTTTGTAAGTGGTCTTGGTTACCGTACCGTCGTCGGCCTCGAAAATGACCGCAGTCTTGTTTTCGTTTGCCGTACCCATGTGCTTGTCCAGGCAGTTGGCCGAGGCGTTGAGTTCGCCGTCGTCAAACCACTTGTAGAAAGGCACATTGGACTCGTCCAGGGTTTTGGTGAAGGGCTTGTTCCACACCACGTTCTCGCGCGCGAGTCTGGCCCAAAAACCTTCGAAATCGGCTTCAGCCTGTGCACACAGGGCGTTGTACCCGTCCATGCCCGAAATGCGGGCATTCTTGACCGTTGCCTCGCTGGGTGGGAAAACCCGGTTTTCGACCAAAACGGACTCAATAGATGCCGATGCTGAACTCATGAATGTCTCCTGCTTATAGGGAATGGAAATTGGCGCGTATGGTGTTGGACTGCACTTACGCATCACTGACTGCACTCACCCGCAAAGCTTACAGAGTCTGATCTTCGTCAGTGGCCGTGCCGGCGGTTTGAGTAAACTCATCATACCCTTCGCTATCGAGACCCTCTCCATGACCACCTCCATCCGACAGTCCGACCTGATTGAATCCATCGCTGCTGCACTGCAGTACATCAGCTATTACCACCCCGCTGATTACATTGCCCACTTGGCCAAGGCCTATGAGCGCGAGCAAAGCCCGGCGGCCAAGGATGCCATTGCACAGATCCTGACCAACAGCAAGATGAGCGCAACCGGTCATCGCCCGATCTGCCAGGACACCGGCATCGTCAACGTATTCCTCAAAGTCGGCATGGATGTGCGCTGGGAAGGCTTTTCCGGCAGTCTGGACGACGCCATCAACGAAGGAGTGCGCCGCGGCTACAACCACCCCGAAAACACCCTGCGAGCCAGCGTGGTGGCCGACCCGCAGTTCGAGCGCAAGAACACCAAGGACAACACCCCTGCGGTGATCTTTAGCGAACTCGTTCCCGGCAACACACTGGAAGTCACCGTCGCGGCCAAGGGCGGCGGCAGCGAGAACAAAAGCAAGATGGTCATGCTCAACCCCGGTGACTCCGTGGTCGATTGGGTGCTCAAGACCGTGCCCACCATGGGGGCGGGTTGGTGCCCGCCCGGCATGCTGGGCATTGGTATTGGTGGCACGGCCGAAAAGGCCGTCCTGATGGCCAAGGAAAGTCTGATGGACCACCTGGACATGCATGAGTTGCAAGCCAAAGCCGCTTCCGGCACCGCACTCAGCAAGACCGAAGCCCTGCGGCTGGAACTGTTTGAGAAAGTGAACGCCCTCGGAATTGGCGCTCAAGGTCTGGGTGGGTTGAGCACCGTGCTGGACATCAAGATCAAGATGTACCCCACCCACGCCGCCAGCAAGCCTGTGGCCATGATTCCCAACTGCGCCGCTACCCGCCACGCCCATTTCGTCATGGACGGCAGCGGCCCGGTCTACCTGGACCCGCCGTCTTTGGACCTGTGGCCGAACGTGCAATGGGCACCTGATTACGCAAAGAGCAAGAAGGTCGACCTCAATACCCTGACACCTGCCGAGGTAGCAAGCTGGAAACCCGGCGACACGCTCCTGTTCAACGGCAAGATGCTGACAGGGCGGGATGCCGCCCACAAGCGGATCAAGGACATGCTGGCCAAGGGTGAAAAACTACCGGTGGACTTCACCAACCGCATCATCTACTACGTGGGCCCGGTCGATCCGGTCAGGGACGAGGCAGTCGGCCCGGCCGGCCCAACCACCGCCACCCGTATGGATGGTTTTACCGAAATGATGCTGGCCGAAACGGGACTCATTGCCATGGTGGGCAAGGCGGAACGGGGCCCGGTGGCCATCGAAGCCATCAAGAAACACAAGAGTGCCTACCTGATGGCCGTAGGTGGAGCTGCCTACCTGGTGTCCAAGGCCATCAAGACCTCCAAGGTTGTCGGTTTTGCCGACCTGGGCATGGAAGCCATTTACGAGTTTGACGTGGTCGACATGCCGGTCACGGTGGCGGTCGATTCGGGTGGCACCAGCGCGCACATTACCGGACCCGCCGAATGGCAGAAAAAAATCGCCAGCGGC
>CAIPGC010000123.1 GCA_903864505.1 uncultured beta proteobacterium
CCACAAAGGTCGAATGGAACGTCCAATGTCGGTTAACGGGCGAGCATTTCGAGAAAATCATCGTCGGGAACGGGCACCAAGTAGCAGGTCGTCATTTCCATTTGAATGACTGGTGTAGCAAGGACTGCGGTCACTGGAAATTGGCAATGCAAAGTGTTGTTTCAAATTTTCGACAGTGTGGCCGCAGAAGTATTTCGATATGACCATCCGCGTGACAGGCCGAGGCGAATCAATATTTCCTATCAAGACACAATCTGTCAACTACTATTTTTGGTTACACCAACATGTAGTTTTGCGTTTGCTACGCCCATTCGTATCTCACTGACAAGCGCCTGCGCGGACGCACTCAGTGCCCGATCCCGACGCCAAAACACGAAGACCTCGCGATCGACCGCAGGTTGGATCGGCACAAATCGAAGTTCACGCGCCTGCGGATGCGACGCCCCAAGCGCCGAGACAACAGCGACTCCCACGCCAGCCTGGGCCAGTGCCAGTTGCAGTGCAAGGTTGGAGACTTCTGTCCCGCGCTCCATCTGTGAAACCAACTCGGAACCATGCCGTTGAAGTTCTTGCATGATGCTGGTGTCTATGGGTTCGTTGAGCAGTGGCAGTTTTGAAAGGTCCTTATCCCGCAATGCGGCAGCCATCGCGAAAATCTTTGGATTGCCCAGCAGTCCAAGTCTGGCACTCAGCAATAATTTGCTCTCTAGAGTCGAGGTATTTCCGACCAGTGAGCCGATGCCCAGATCTGCTTCTGCACGTGCCACTCGCAAGGCGATTCCTGCGCTGTTGTCGTCAATGACCCGCAACCGGACGGCGGGATGACTGGCCGAAAAATCCCGCACGACTTGCGGCAGGACGGTGCAGCCAAATGCTGTACCGACAGCCAGCGAAACCCGCCCCGACAGTCCTTTGGCATCTTCGCGCAGGTTGACGACGGCGCAATCCATGTCTTTAAGCAAGCACTGCGCCTGCGGTAAAAATCGTTCCCCTTCAGGCGTGAGCATGACCTGCCGCGTAGTTCGTTGCATCAGCTTGACGCCAAGTTGCGCCTCCAGTTCGGCCAGGGCTCTGCTCAGAGCAGGCTGACTGATGTGCAGGACCTCGCTGGCACGGGAAAAATTGCTCAGCCGTGCCGTGGTCACAAACATGATCAGTTGTCGTTGCGTTAGATTCATACGCTTTCATTATGAATGCAATCAATTAATGCATTGGACCTGATCCTGATTCTTCCTTAAAGTCGAGTGAGGCTTTATCCAAGGAATCTCCATGCATGCATCCGCGCTATTTACAGGTCTCGCAACCCTGGCCTTTTCATGGTCCATCGGCTTTGCACAGCAAGCACCATCCGGGCAGATCAAGGGAAACGCCGTGCAGCACACCAGCGCGTCAGCGGCGGCTGTGGTGCAGCGGGCGTCGATCGTATTGCCGTCTCAAGTGACCGGAGATGCAATTTACGTCGGCACTTACAGTGATGCGCCAAAGCTCGTCAAGGCCCGCGTCCCGGTCATCGTCTTCCTGCACGGCTCGTCTGGTTTGGGGCTCAAGGCCATTGGTGAATGGCAACAGTGGTTGGCCAGTCTGGGGGTCGCCAGCATCGCGCCTGACTCTTTCGCCCTGCCGGATCGGGTCACCTACACGTCACCTGTGAGCAAGGAGTTTTATGAAAAGATTCATGCACTGCGGGCATCCGAAATCGGTTTTGCCGTTCAGGCGCTGCGCAACGCCGAGTGGGCAGACACCTCACGCCTGGTTCTGGCTGGCACCAGCGAAGGCGCAACCAGCGTGGCGCGCTATGCCGGAAGCGAATTCCTGGGGCGCATCATTTACTCCTGGAGCTGCGAAGACAACTACTTTGTTGAAAGGCACGGCACGGCCTTGCCGCCAAAGCAAAGTTTGCTCAATATCATCAGTTCTACCGATCCCTTTTTCTCACCATCAAATTCTTGGCTGGGCAGTGTCAACGCCAAGGGGCACTGCGGTGACGCTTTTAAAGAGCAGAAGTCTGCCAGCATTGTGCTGATCGCTGGCGCACCGCACACATTGATCAACTTACCAACGGCACGGCATGCGACTGCTGGTTTTGTCCGTGATGTGCTCAATCCTTAGACGCAGCAAGTCTTTAAGGGCATTCTCAAAACCACTGCCAAGAACAGAGAGAGCTTTGTGCACTAAAGAGCCATTGAACACCCGATCTCGGACTCGACTGCCCTTGGA
Source organism: uncultured beta proteobacterium (assembly GCA_903864505.1). Lineage (GTDB taxonomy): Bacteria > Pseudomonadota > Gammaproteobacteria > Burkholderiales > Burkholderiaceae_C > Allorhodoferax. The sequence continues at coordinate 2,218 of CAIPGC010000123.1, forward strand.
CTGAAGTTGGTTAGAAAAGTTAGGCTGAGGCATGCGTCGGCTGCGCGACCAGACGCACTCCAAGGGCTGCGCAAACACGGCTGACTGTATCG
>CAIPGC010000124.1 GCA_903864505.1 uncultured beta proteobacterium
ACCAACTCGTTGACATGCATGAAGCGGTTTTCGAAAATGGTTTCCGTTACCTTGGAGGTCCCGCGTGCGATGCAGTTCAGCGCCATGAACTGCGCCTGCATGTCGGTCGGAAAACCCGGGTACTCGGTGGTACGAAAGGTCTGCGCCTTCAGATGGCTGTAGGCCGGGCCCTGCGCCTGGATACGAATGCCTCCGTCAACCGCTTGCACGGCCACACCGGCATCGCGCAACTTGTCAATAACCGCGTCCAGATGGTCGGCGCGGCCATGTTTGAGCAGTACATCGCCCCCGGCTGCGGCTACTGCGCACAAAAACGTGCCGGCTTCAATTCGATCAGCCACCACCTGGTGGGTACAGCCTTGCAGCGCTGCCACGCCCTGAATACGGATGCGGCTACTGCCATGGCCTTCAATCCGGGCACCCATCTGGACCAGCATCTCGGCCAGATCTGCAATCTCGGGTTCCTGCGCAGCGTTCTCCAGAATGGTCTCGCCATCGGCCAGCGACGCAGCCATCAGAAAGTTTTCGGTTCCGGTGACGGTCACCATGTCGGTGGCGATGCGTGCGCCGCGCAGACGCGTGCGGCCTTTGGGCAGCCTGGCGATCATGTAGCCGTGTTCGACCACAATGTCGGCCCCCATGGCGGCCAATCCCTTGAGGTGCTGATCCACCGGACGTGACCCGATAGCACAGCCACCGGGCAGAGACACGGTAGCTTCGCCAAAGCGCGCCAGCAGGGGCCCCAGCGCCAGCACGGAGGCGCGCATGGTCTTGACCAGGTCGTACGGAGCCTCGGGCGAACTCAGCCCGCTGGCATCAACCCGCACCACTCCATCGCTACTTTGTTCAACCTGTACGCCCATGTTGCGAATCAGTTTGAGCATGGTGTTCACGTCCTGCAGCCGCGGCACATTGCGCAGTGTGACCGGTTGTGCGGTGAGCAACGTGGCGCACAATTCGGGCAGCGCAGCGTTCTTGGCGCCTGAAATCAGTACCTCACCCCGCAATGGGCGACCGCCACGAATCAATAGTTTGTCCATGGCATCAGGACGATTGTGCTGCCCACTCCGCGGGGGTGAAGGCCTTGATCGAAAGAGCGTGCACCTCGTCGGTTCGCATGCGCTCTCCCATCGTGGCATACACCCGCTGGTGGCGCGTAATGGAACGCAGTCCCTCAAAGGCACTGGAGACCACGGTGGCGTACCAGTGGCGGCCATCGCCCGTGGTTTCGCAATGCTCGCAGGGCAAGCCGGTGGTGATGAGGTGTTTGATTTCGTCTGCGGTCATGGAAGATTGAGGTAAAGGATTAACTGCGGATTTTGTAGCCAGTGCGCAGCAGGCGCATGGCGATCAGGCTGACCACCACCAAGGCCGTGCCCACGATGCCCAGGCTCAACCAGGGCGATGCATCGCTGACGCCGAAAAAACCGTAGCGAAAACCGTCGATCATGTAGAAAAACGGGTTGAGGTGGCTGGCGCGCTGCCAGAACGGCGGCAGCGAATGAATGGAATAGAAAACCCCGCTGAGGAACGTCATGGGCATGATGACAAAATTCTGAAACGCGGCCAGTTGGTCGAACTTCTCCGCCCACAGGCCAGCGATCAGGCCCATGGCACCCATGAGCGCCGCACCGAGCATTGCAAACACCAGAATCCACAGCGGAGCAACCCAGCTTAACGGCGTAAACCACACCGTCACCAGCAACACGCCACCACCCACCACCATGCCGCGCACGATGCTCGAACCTACATAGGCTACAAACCAGTTCCATTCCGACAGGGGAGTCAGCAGCAGGAACACTAGGTTGCCCATGATCTTGCTCTGGATCAGTGACGAGGAACTGTTGGCAAAGGCGTTTTGCAGCACACTCATCATCACCAGACCCGGCACCAGAAAGGCGGTGTAGCGCACGGTGTCGTAGACCGTGACATGGTCTTCCAGTACATGGCCGAAGATCAGCAGATACATCATCGCGGTGAGGATGGGCGCCGCCACGGTCTGAAACCCCACCCTCCAGAAGCGAAGCACTTCCTTGTAAAACAGCATGGTCCAGCCGCTCATGCTGCCTCCTCTTTGGCAGCGGACTTGCTACCGCGGTTCATGATGTCGATGAACACATCTTCCAGATCGGCCTTGCGCATTTCCACATCTTCCACGGCCAATCCGGCTTCGCGCACTGCAGCCAGATACTGCTCGATAGCGAGCGCATTGTTGGCTGGAAGTTGAACGATGCTGCCCGTGATGCGGGCCTTGGCCGCCAATGCAGGCGGCAAGGTGCCGCTGGTTTTGAAACGCAGCACGTTGCCCGCAGCGGTCTTGAGCAGTTCGCTGGTACGGTCGAGTGCAACAATCTTCCCGTTCTTGAGCATGGCGATGCGCCCGCACAGTGCCTCCGCTTCTTCCAGATAGTGGGTGGTGAGCAGCACGGTGTTGCCCTGCTTGTTGAGCCTGGCAATGAACTGCCACAGCGTCTGGCGCAGTTCCACATCGACCCCGGCGGTGGGCTCATCGAGCACGATCACCGGCGGCTTGTGCACCAGTGCCTGTGCAACCAGCATGCGCCGCTTCATGCCGCCGGAGAGCTGCCGCATATTGGCCCCTGCCTTCTCGGCCAGGCCCAGGCTGTCGAGCAACTCATCGATCCACGCATCGTTGTCCCGGAGGCCGAAATATCCGGACTGGAAGCGCAAGGCCTCGCGTACATTGAAAAATGGATCAAATACCAGTTCCTGCGGCACCACGCCCAACTTGCGTCGGGCATTGGCATAGTCGCTTTGCACATCGCTGCCCAGGACGGTGACGCTGCCACTGGTGGCACGCGTCAGGCCCGCCAGAATGCTGATCATGGTGGTCTTGCCTGCCCCGTTGGGGCCTAGCAGCCCGAAGAATTCGCCCTCCTGAATGTCGAGTTGCACGCCATCGAGGGCTAGAAAGGTGGAACCCTTGGGGCCACGCGGTGACGCATAGGCCTTGGATACAGTCTGAAAGGAGATAGCGGTCATGGAAAGCCGCTATTTTAAGCGGCGCGTAATCAGGCGCTGGGCAGGAGCTCTTGTATGCCGTACAGGGCGGCCAGATCCTGCAGGCGACTGGGCAAACCGTGAACTGCCAAAGTCTTCCCGGTGCGCGAACACACGCGGTGAAATTCAATGAGCACCGCCAGCGCAGAGGAGTCAAAACGGTGCAAGGCCTGCGCATTCACCACCACCTGGGCCGGCTCGGTGGCCAGCCCATGGGTCAGTTGCGCCAGGCACGCGTTGGCACCCGCGTGTGTGAGTTCTTCAGGCAGGCTTAGCACTTCAGCCCTTCTTGCTATTGGCTTTGTTGCGCTCGGCGAGCAACCCGATCAACCCATCTATGCCCTTGGCATTGACTTCCTGCGCAAACTGGCTGCGGTAGGTTTCCACCAGCCACACACCCAGCACGTTGAGGTTGTAAATCTTCCACCCTGCTCCCTGACCCGGTGTTTTTTCGAGTCGGTAATCGAGTTGGATCGGGTCGCCACTGCCCTTGACCTCGCTGCGTACCAGCACTTCCTTGTCTTCCGGGGAGGCACGCATAGGCTTGATGCTGATGACCTGGTCGCTCACCTGGGACAATGCACCCGCGTAGGTACGCACCAGAAGGGCCTTGAATTCTTCCTGCAGGCGTTTTTGCTGCTCAGGGGTTGCCTGGCGCCAGGCCGGGCCGACGGCGGATGCCGTCATGCGCTGGAAATTCACATTGGGCATGATGCGCGTGTCGACCAGGGCGATCACCTTGGTCATGTCGCCTCCACGGATGGTTTTGTCAGCCTTGATGGTCTCCAGCACGTCCACCGACAGGCGCTTGATCAGACCATCGGCAGTCTCATCCTCCGCATAGGCCTGCGTGGCGCATGACAAGCCAATCAACAGGGCCGATACCCAGAAAAAACGAAGCAAGAAATCTCTCTTCATACATACTTCCCGATATTCTGAGTCTGGCGACTCAGGGTTCTACTGGCTCTTCCTCATCCGGCGGATTACCGTCATACACCTGATTGCGACGCCGCTGCAAATATGCATCCCGCAGAAAGCTGTACTTGTCCAGCGCCGCCTCTTCAACCACATTTCCCGCACCGATATAGGCGGCGCGGATGTTGACAAGATTCACGACGGTCAAGCCATTTCGGGTGCCAACATCGTCAATGGCGTTGGCAGGATTTCCCGCCAGGTCTACCGGAAACGCTGCAGCGTCCCGAAGCGTTGACGGACCGAAAAAGGGCAGCACCAGATAGGGCCCGGAACCCACACCCCAGCGACCCAGGGTCAGCCCCAGATTGGCGGTGTGTCGTTCTACATTCATGTCGCTGGCAACATCTACAAACCCCAGCACACCCAGTGTTGAGTTGACCATAACACGCGCAATACTTTCGCCGGTGTCCTTCCCGCGCAACTGCAATGCATTGTTGACCACAGACCACATGTCTTCCAGATTGTTGAAAAAATTGGCAACGCCTTTGCGCATCCATGTCGGCGTGGCATCGCGGTACACGGTAGCCACCGGTTTGACTATCGCGCGATCCAGAACGTCATTGAATCCGAAAATACTGCGATTCATCGACTCAAGGGGGTCACGGCGGTCGGGGTATGGCACCGTAGCGCAAGCTTGCAACAGCACAGCGACGAGCAGCAGTCCCCAGCCCGTTAAGCGATCACGCCAGTAGCGCGCTCCTGAGGTCGTTAATGACGCAAAACCACGGTTCATTTCTTGTTCAGATCCACCATGCCTCCATCGGAGGCCTTGCTATAGAGGAACTGACTGATGAGGCTCTCAAGCACCACCGCAGACTGGGTTGCGCCTATGGCATCCCCGGCCGCCAGATTAGTGTCTGCAGCGCCTGCTTCTATCCCGATGTACTGCTCACCCAGCAAACCGCTGGTGAGAATTTTCAGCGAACTGTCTTTGGGAAAGGCATAACGGCTTTCCAGCGCCAGTGTCACTCGCGCCTGAAAGCTCTTGTCGTCAAACGTGATCGAATCGACACGCCCCACCACCACCCCGCCGCTGCGCACTGCGGCCTTGGGCTTGAGCCCGCCGATGTTGTCGAACTTGGCGCTGACCCGATACGTGGACTGGAAGTTCAGGCTCAACAGATTGGCCGACTGCAGCGCGAGAAAGAGAATCGCCGCGGCCCCTATCAACACAAACATCCCGACCCAAACATCATTTTTTGAACGCTGCATAGATTTCCTAAATCGTAAACATCATCGCAGTCAGGATGAAATCCAGACCGAGCACCGACAGCGATGCCATCACCACCGTGCGCGTCGTCGCCGCCGCGACCCCTTCCGGGGTCGCTTGCGCCTCAAAACCTTGCAACAGCGCAATAAAGGTTACCGTGAATCCGAACACCACACTCTTGATCACGCCATTGCCGACGTCCTGCCAAACGTCGACCCCGCCCTGAATCTGGCTCCAGAACGACCCGGCATCCACACCAATCATCAGCACCCCGACGACCCAACCGCCAATAACACCCATGGCGCTGAAGACTGCTGCCAACAATGGCATGGTGATCACACCGGCCCAAAAGCGTGGGGCCAAAATCCGGCTCACCGGGTCTACCGCCATCATTTCCATCACGCTGATCTGTTCGCCGGCCTTCATCAGCCCGATTTCTGCGGTCAAGGACGTACCTGCGCGACCGGCAAACAGCAGCGCCGTCACCACCGGACCGAGTTCGCGCACCAGACTGAGCGCTACCAGCAGCCCCAAAGCTTCGCTGGAGCCGTAACGCTGCAAGGTGTAGTAACCCTGCAGTCCAAAGACAAAACCAACAAACAACCCCGACACGGCAATGATGGCGAGCGAGTAGTTGCCCAGAAAATGGATTTGGTCCCGCACCAGACCAAAGCGGCGCAAGGTGGGCCCCATCAGCGACACCAGTCGCAGGAACAAGCGGGCAGCGTAACCCATGTTGGCCAGCAACTTGCGCGTGGCAAAACCCACCTCGGCAGGGTTCAAACGGTTCATATGCGCGCTCCTGCGGCTGCGCCACGCGCCAGGCCAAAATCTTCGGCCACGGATGCCCCGGGATAGTGAAAGCGCACCGGCCCTTCCGAAAGCGCATTCACATACTGGTACACCAGCGGATCGTCACTGCTGCGCACCTCGTCGGGAGTTCCTTCACAGGCCATGCGACCATTGGCCAGGATGATCACGTGGTCGGCCATGGCAAAGGTATGTTCGATTTCGTGCGAGACAAAAATGCTGGTCAGCCCCATCGAATCATTGAGCTGGCGAATCAGTCGCGCTGCGGTACCGACAGAAATCGGGTCCAGCCCGGTCAGTGGTTCGTCGTACATGATCAGCTCCGGATCCAGCGCCACTGCACGCGCCAGTGCCACGCGCCGCGCCATGCCGCCCGAAATCTGGCTCGGCATGAGGTCATAGGCTCCACGCAGCCCGACGGCGTTTAGTTTCATGAGTACGATGTCGCGCACCAGTTCCTCAGGCAGATCGGTGTGCTCGCGCAAAGGAAAGGCCACGTTGTCAAACACATTCAGGTCGGCAAACAGGGCACCAAACTGAAACAGCATGCCCATGCGGCGGCGCGCGGTGTAGATCTGGTCCGAATCCATGACGGTGAGATCCTGACCATCAAACATCACCTGTCCGGACTGCGCCTGGTTTTGTCCGCCAATCAAGCGAAAAGTGGTGGTTTTGCCACCGCCCGAAGCCCCCATCAATGCGGTAACTTTGCCGCGAGGAATGTGCAGCGACACGTCGCTCAGGATGACACGCTCCCCGTAGCCAAAGCTGACGTGGCGCATTTCAACCAATGAATCGGACGGGGTGGATGCCATAAATGGAAAAGCCGGACTGCGCCCGGCTTCCCGATGATAAGGGATTGCGGGGATTAGCGCGGCAGACTGCTGCTTCCGGTCAGGAACTCGTCAACGGCACGCGCCGCCTGGCGCCCTTCCCGGATGGCCCACACCACCAGACTCTGACCACGGCGCAAGTCGCCAGCGGCAAACACCTTGGCCACATTGGTGGCGTAACCACCAGCGGCATCGGTTGTCGCCTTGGCATTGCCGCGCGCATCCTTGTCCACCCCAAACGATTCCAGTACGGTCGCGACCGGGTTGACAAATCCCATGGCCAGCAGCACCAGATCGGCCTTGAGCACCCGCTCGGACCCCGGTACTTCGAGCATCTTGCCGTCCTTCCATTCGACCTTCACGGTCTTCAGGCCGGTGACCTTGCCTTTTTCGCCAATGAATTCCTTGGTGGAAATGGCAAATTCTCGCGAACAGCCTTCGTCGTGGCTGGAACTGGTGCGCAGCTTGAGCGGCCAGTACGGCCAGGTCATCGGGCGGTTTTCTTCCACGGGAGGCTCTGGCATGACTTCGAATTGCGTCACACTGGCCGCTCCATGGCGGTTGCTGGTGCCCACGCAGTCGGAGCCGGTGTCCCCACCGCCTATGACAATGACATGTTTGCCGTCGGCACGCAGCTGACCCTTGAGTTTGTCGCCCGCGTTGACCTTGTTTTGCTGTGGCAGAAATTCCATCGCAAAGTGAATACCCGCCAACTCGCGGCCTGGAACCGGAAGATCACGTGACTGTTCGGAGCCGCCAGTTAACACTACGGCATCAAAGTCTCTCTGCAACTGCGCCGCAGAAATCGTTTCCTTGGACCAGTTGGTTACTTTGGAATCCTTGGGCCATTCACCTACCAGCACTCCGGTGCGAACCGTCACACCCTCCTTCATCAGTTGGTCCACGCGGCGATCAATGTGCGACTTCTCCATCTTGAAGTCGGGAATGCCGTAACGCAATAGGCCGCCTACACGATCGTTCTTCTCAAACAGGGTGACCCCGTGACCCACCCGTGCCAACTGTTGCGCGGCCGCCAGACCGGCCGGGCCCGCGCCGATGACTGCCACCTTCTTTCCGGTTCTGGAGGGTGCGGGTTGTGGCACCACCCACCCTTCGGACCAAGCCCGGTCAATGATGGCGTGTTCGATCGACTTGATGCCCACGGCCTCACCATTCACATTCAGCGTGCACGCCGCCTCGCAGGGCGCAGGGCAGATGCGACCGGTGAACTCGGGGAAGTTGTTGGTACTGCTCAAAGTGTGGAACGCAGCCTTCCAGTCGCTCCGGTACACCAGGTCATTGAAGTCCGGAATGATGTTGTTCACTGGACAGCCGCTGTTGCAAAACGGCGTGCCACAGTCCATACAGCGTGCTGCCTGCTTGCTGGCCTGTGCGTCATCCAGCCCCAGCACAAACTCCTTGTAATGCTTCAAGCGCTCGGCCACCGGCTTGTAGGCCTCTTCGATGCGCTCAAATTCCATGAATCCTGTGATTTTTCCCATAATATTTCCAATTCTGTCCGTCTTCACCTAGCCGTCGTTGCTACTTTTTTAATAACTGCTTGCGCGGGTTTTGTGGGTGGTTCAGCCATTTTTCTTGCATGAATCTCACCGAGGGCTCGTTTGTACTCGAGCGGGAACACCTTGACGAACTTGGTGCGCGCGACGTCCCAGTTGTCCAGCAGTTCACGTGCCCGCTTGCTACCGGTCCAGCGGTTGTGGTCGGCCAGCAGTTTTTTCAGTTGCGCCTCGTCGCTTTCGCCTCGGTGCCAGATTCCCCTGTCCACACTGGATTCCTGCTCGGCGACCGTCAGCACTTTGTCCATGCTGACCATCGCGGTATTGCAGCGCTTGTCGAACTGGCCATCCTCGTCGTACACGTAAGCAATGCCGCCGCTCATGCCCGCGGCAAAGTTGCGCCCCGTTTTGCCAAGCACCGCCACGGTTCCACCGGTCATGTATTCGCAGCCGTGATCTCCTGTGCCCTCTACCACTGCCGTGGCACCCGACAGGCGCACGGCAAACCTTTCCCCTGCCACGCCGCAGAAGAAAGCCTCGCCAGTCGTCGCGCCGTACATCACCGTGTTACCGACGATGGTGTTGCGGGTCGCATCGCCGCGGAAATCAATGCTGGGGCGCACCACGACACGGCCACCACTCAAACCCTTGCCGGTGTAATCGTTGGCATCGCCAATCAGATACAAGGTGATGCCCTTGGCCAGGAACGCGCCAAACGACTGTCCGCCAGTGCCCTCGAGCTGGATGTGGATGGTGTTATCCGGCAACCCCTCGGGATGCACCTTGGTAACGGCACCCGACAGCATGGCTCCTACCGAGCGGTTGACATTGCGTGCCACCTCGATGAACTGCACCTTTTCACCCTTGTCTATTGCAAGGCGACTTTTCGCAATCAGTACATTATCCAGCGCCTTTTCCAGCCCGTGATCCTGCTCCAGCGTCTGAAAACGCGGCACGTCCGCACCCACCTCCGGTTGGGCAAACAAGCGGCCAAAATCCAGGCCTTGGGCTTTCCAGTGCGAAATCCCTTTGCGCATATCGAGCAGATCCGCGCGACCGATCAGATCGTCAAATTTGCGGATCCCGAGTTGGGCCATGATCTGGCGCACCTCTTCGGCAATGAAGAAGAAGTAATTCACTACATGCTCAGGCTTGCCGGAGAACTTTCGGCGCAAGGCCGGGTCCTGCGTGGCCACACCCACCGGACAGGTGTTGAGGTGGCACTTGCGCATCATGATGCATCCTTCCACCACCAGCGGTGCAGTGGCAAAACCAAATTCATCGGCCCCCAGCAATGCACCAATGGCGACGTCACGGCCCGTTTTCATCTGGCCATCGGCCTGCACCCGAATGCGACTGCGCAGACGATTGAGCACCAGCGTTTGCTGGGTTTCGGCCAGGCCGATTTCCCAGGGGCTGCCGCAGTGTTTGATGGACGACCAGGGTGACGCACCTGTGCCGCCGTCATGCCCGGAAATGACCACATGGTCGGCCTTGCACTTGGCCACACCTGCTGCAATGGTGCCTACCCCGATTTCGCTGACCAGTTTGACGCTGATGCCGGAATGCGGCGCCACGTTTTTCAAGTCGTGAATCAACTGCGCCAGGTCTTCGATGGAGTAAATGTCGTGGTGCGGCGGTGGCGAAATGAGTCCCACCCCGGGCACCGAGTGCCGCAGCTTGCCGATGTAGTCGGAGACCTTGCCACCAGGCAGCTGACCGCCCTCGCCTGGTTTCGCTCCCTGGGCCATCTTGATCTGGATCTGGTCCGCGCTGGACAGGTACTCGGCGGTCACACCGAAGCGCCCCGAAGCAACCTGCTTGATGCGCGAACGCAGGGAGTCACCCGCCTGCAGGGGCAGGTCCACCTCAACCACGTCGTCCCCGATGATGGTTTTGAGTGTGTCGCCCAGCTTGATCGGGATGCCCCTGAGTTCCTGGCGGTAGCGTGCCGGGTCTTCGCCGCCCTCGCCCGTATTGCTTTTCCCGCCGATGCGGTTCATGGCGACCGCCAGCGTCGCGTGCGCCTCGGTTGAGATCGAGCCCAGCGACATCGCGCCGGTGGCAAAACGCTTGACAATTTCCTGCGCCGGCTCCACTTCGTCCACCGAAATGGCCTTGGCAGGGTCTATCCTGAACTCAAACAGGCCACGCAAGGTCAGGTGACGCCTGCTCTGGTCGTTGATGATCTGGGCGTATTCCTTGTAGGTATTCCAGCTGTTGGCGCGTGTGCTGTGCTGCAGCTTGGCAATGGCATCTGGAGTCCACATGTGCTCCTCGCCGCGTGCGCGCCAGGCGTATTCGCCGCCGGCATCCAGGGACTGGGCCAGCACCGGGTCCGCGCCGAACGCTGCCTTGTGCATGCGGATGGCTTCTTCGGCAATATCGAACACGCCAATGCCTTCGACGCGGCTGGGGGTGCCGGTAAAGTATTTGCCGACCGTGGCACTGGACAGGCCAATGGCTTCGAACAACTGTGCGCCACAGTAGCTCATGTAAGTGCTCACACCCATCTTGGACATGATCTTGGAGAGTCCTTTGCCCACTGCTTTGACATAGTTGTAGATCGCCTTTTCGGGACTCAGTTCGCTCGGCAGGTCCTGGTGCATGGCAGCCAGCGTCTCCATAGCGAGGTAGGGGTGGACGGCTTCTGCTCCATAACCCGCCAACACGCCAAAGTGGTGCACCTCGCGCGCCGTACCGGTCTCCACCACCAGCCCTGCCGTGGTGCGCAGGCCCTCACCCACCAGATGCTGGTGAATCGCCGATAGGGCCAACAGCGCAGGAATGGCCACCTGGGTGGCACTGATGGCACGGTCGCTGATGATGAGAATGTTCTTGCCGCCCTTGATGGCATCCACTGCCTCGGCGCAGAGCGATGCAAGCTTGGCCTCAACACCTTCGTGGCCCCAGGGCAGGGGGTAGGTGATGTCGATCGTGTGGCTGCGGAACTTGCCCTTCGTGTGCTCTTCAATGTCGCGCAGTTTGGCCATGTCGGCAAAGTCCAGCACCGGCTGACTCACCTCCAGCCGCATCGGCGGGTTGACCTGGTTGATGTCGAGGAGGTTGGGCTTGGGACCAATAAAAGACACCAGCGACATCACGATCGCTTCGCGAATCGGGTCGATCGGCGGGTTGGTTACTTGCGCGAACAGCTGCTTGAAGTAGTTGTACAACGGCTTGTTCTTGTCGCTCAATACGGCCAGCGGACTGTCGTTGCCCATCGAGCCAATGGCTTCTTCGCCATTGGCGGCCATCGGGGCAATCAGGAATTTCAAATCCTCTTGGGTAAAGCCAAATGCCTGCTGGCGGTCCAGCAAAGTCGCCTTGTCGGAAACACGTTTAGGCTCAACACCTGCTACGACGGCTGACAACGCCGGGTCGTTGCGCCGCTCGGAGTACGCCACATCGTCGAGCTTGATGCGCAGATTCTCAATCCACTGCTTGTAGGGCTTGCTGTTGGCCAGGCCTGCTTTGAGCTCCTCGTCGTCAATCATGCGCCCTTGTTCCAAGTCGATCAGGAACATCTTGCCGGGCTGCAGGCGCCATTTGCGCACGATCTTGTTTTCCGGCACCGGCAGCACACCAGACTCCGAACCCATGATCACCAAATCGTCATCGGTGACACAGTAGCGGGAAGGACGCAGACCATTGCGGTCCAGCGTGGCACCAATCTGGCGGCCGTCGGTGAACACGATGGATGCCGGGCCATCCCAGGGTTCCAGCATGGCCGCGTGGTATTCATAGAATGCGCGGCGGCGCGGGTCCATGGTGGTGTGCTGCTCCCACGGTTCCGGAATCATCATCATCACCGCCTGGCTGATGGGGTAGCCTGCCATGGTCAGCAGTTCCAGGCAGTTGTCAAAGGTCGCTGTGTCCGACTGGTTGGCAAAACTGATGGGGTAGAGTTTCTTCAAATCCGACCCCAGCACAGGCGAGGACATCACCCCTTCGCGCGCCTTCATCCAGTTGTAGTTGCCCTTGACTGTGTTGATCTCGCCGTTGTGCGCCACATAGCGATACGGATGGGCCAGGGGCCACTCGGGGAAGGTATTGGTGGAAAAGCGCTGGTGCACCAGACCCAGCGCTGAAACGCAGCGCTCGTCTTCCAGGTCCCTGAAATACACGCCCACCTGGTCGGCCAGCAACAAACCTTTGTAGACCACGGTGCGACTGCTCATGCTGGGCACGTAGTATTCTTTGGAGTGCTTGAGCTTTAAGGCCTGAATGTTGGCGCTGGCTGTTTTGCGGATGACGTAGAGTTTGCGCTCCAACGCATCCTGCACGATCACGTCATTGCCGCGGCCAATGAACACCTGGCGCAGGATCGGCTCCTTCTGGCGCACTGTAGGTGACATCGGCATCTCGCGGTTGACGGGCACATCCCGCCAACCCAGCAGAACCTGGTCTTCCGCCTTGATGGCGCGCTCCATTTCCTGCTCGCACGCAAGCCTCGACGCATTCTCCTTCGGCAGAAATATCATGCCCACGCCATATTCGCCGGGTGGAGGCAATTCCACACCTTGCGCAGCCATTTCTTCGCGGTAAAGGGCATCGGGCAACTGAATCAGAATGCCCGCGCCGTCGCCCATGAGCTTGTCGGCCCCCACCGCACCGCGATGGTCCAGGTTCTCCAGGATCTTGAGCGCATTCTGGACAATGGCGTGGCTCTTCTCGCCGCGAATATGCGCCACAAAGCCTACGCCGCAGGCATCGTGCTCATGCTCAGGCGAATACAAGCCGTGGTCTTGAAGATGTTGGATTTCAGCCGCCGTGGTCATGGCGCACTCCTAAATAATTGCGAGGAAGAAGGAGCGTACTGCATTGCAACAAAAGTGCCAAACAAATTAATCGGGGTCAGATTCTAATTATTTGCTGATTATTTTCATAGGAAAATAATAAGGGACACATCAATAATCATAGCTAACCATGCAATGCTGGCATGGAGTCAAGTTACTTTTGATGCTGGACTTTCAGGAAGCGGCGGGCGACCCGCAGTTGCTTTGCTGAGCCGTCGTGCGGTCATTTTTTGCAAATTCGCGACAAAGTCGGGTTCGCCCAATGCCCAGCCTCGAAACGCCGAGTCGGTAAGCGCCCGCTGCTGGGTGAGTCCCACGCCCGCCCGCACCATTTCTGCGTACGCCGCCTCCCGCGCGAAAGGCGTGTTACCGAGCTCCCAGAAACCAGGATGGGGCGTAATGAGTTTGTCGATGCGCAACCCACCATAGTGTCCGTAACTTGACCAGGCGTAATCCTGCGCCTGTACCACCATTGCGGCCCGCACTGGATTGAGGTCGATGTAGGCCATGCATGCCAGGAGATAGCGCTCGATCTGAATCACGGTTGACTTGTAGCGCCCTTCCCACAGGGTACCTGAACGCTTCTGCCGGTCGTTGAAGTAGCGCACATAGCTTCGTCCCACCGCCTGCATCATTTGCGGTAGCGCTTGCTTCCCTTTCGGTGTGACCAGCAGATGAAAGTGGTTTTCCATCAGCACGTAGGCGTGGATGGCGACATCAAATCTCTTGGAGTTTTCGTCCAGGAGGTCCAGAAAGGTCTGGTAATCCGCGGTGGACGCAAAGATAGTCTGCCGGTTATTGCCGCGCTGAATCACATGGTGTGGGTAGCCAGGTAGCGTCAGGCGAGGTAGTCGGGCCATGGGAATGCTGCAGTGGCGGCAGGGGATTGCCGCATCGTAACCGGAACCCGTCGCTAATTTTATTATTTCGGCGCTTTGGTGACTCGAACTTTCCCACCGGTGGTTACCAGGATCACGGCATCGCCGGGGGCAAACACTTCACCGCCCTTGGCTTGCACAATCGCGCGCCGGTCTCCGCTCTTGAGTTGAACCAGAATTTCGAACGCGTCCTCGCGGGTGGCCATCCGCTCCAGCGCATTTCCTGCAGCTGCACCCGCCACGCCGGCCAGCACGCCCAGCACTTGCGCCTCACGTTGAACGCCACTGCCACCAAAACCACCGACAGCCCCTACCACGCCACCTACCGTTGCGCCGATCCCGGACTGGCTGCCATCGACCACTACAGACCGCACGGTAAGTACGACGGCGTCCTCCACCTTGGCCATGCGCTGGGCATCGCCCCGCTGAATGACATCCGGGCTACTCGAAGCACAAGCTCCCAAAATGCCCACAATTACCAAGGCGAGCGCCAGTTTCAAAAAACATTTCATGTCAATCTCCAAGATCAGGAATTCATCGGTACCGAGTGGGCATTGTCCTGCGGCAATGTAAAGCGAGTATGAAGGAGTTCGGTCAGTCCAAACTCTCCCAACAAGTCCTTCAATCGTTGTGCGGCCACACGATCGGGTTTTTTGACACGACGCGCAATGATAAGTTCATTTTTCATGCTGTGTTCCCACCCCACCAGTTCGGTCACGGTTACCTGGTAGCCGTGGGCCTGCAGATACAGGCAGCGCAGTACATTGGTAAGTTGGCTCCCTATCTCGCGCGTATGCAGAGGGTGGCGCCACAATTCGGCCAGTGGCGTGCGGCGCAAGTTAAGGGCCTTGTTGGCATTTAAGCTGCGTGCAATTTCGGCTTGGCAGCAGGGCACCAGCACCATCACCTGCGCAACTTTTTCCAGGCCAAAGGCAATCGCATCGTCGGTGGCGGTATCGCAAGCGTGCAGCGCTGTCACCACATCAATCTGCGTCGGAAGTTCATCCGATGCAGTAGCCTCTGCGACACTGAGATTGACGAAGGACATACGGTGAAAACCCAGGCGATCGGCCAGCGCACGCGACTTCTGCACCAGTTCTGCTCGGGTCTCAATGCCAAAAATGCGACTGTTCTCGATGGCTTTGAACAGCAGGTCGTAAAGAATGAACCCGAGATAGGATTTTCCCGCCCCATGGTCCGCCAGTGTCAGCGTTCGCTCCGGCTCTCGCGGCAGTTCCTGCAAACACTTTTCAATAAACTGGACCAGGTGGTAGACCTGCTTGAGCTTGCGGCGCGAGTCCTGATTTAGCTTTCCATCGCGGGTGAGTATGTGCAATTCCTTAAGCAGTTCGACCGACTGTCCGGGACGCAATTCGTCCACCAGCGGGTCGGCATCAACCGCATCCCTTCGCCGCGCTGCCAGTGGCAACTCACGACGTGATTTCTGCTCGGGCTTCATGGCCCGATCTTGCCACGGATGCTGGCATCCACGCCCAGTGCGTCCCACCCGGCCTTACCCAGGCGTTCCATGGTCCGCATATTGACTTCGAAGATGGCCTCGGCATGCGGAAACGCAGCAACGGCCCTGTCAATACTCTCTTCCCGCAACAGGTGCAGGGTAGGGTACGGTGCGCGGTTAGTGAAGTTGCCAATGTCGCCGCTTTGCGTGCCTGCGAACTGATAGTGTGGATGCAAACTGGCGATCTGAAACACGCCGTCCCAACCCTGCTTGGCCAGCAAGCGGTCGGCTTGCGCCAGCAGGTCGTTAAACTCCAGGAACTCGGCGAACCCCTCAGGCGCTATCAAAAGCGTAGTGTCCCTAGCCTTTGCATCGAGGCCTGCAAGGGCATTGAGCTCATTTTTCAGATCCTCCAGCAAGTCCTTGAACCCGACCGCACGGCTGACAGCGAAGTGCACCTGCCCCTTCACTGTGACCGATTTCGCAAACGGGCAAAGGTTCAAGCCTATGACGGCCCGTTGCAGCCAGCGTTGCATGTCCTCGATCACCAAGGTATCGGAGGCATCGATCCCATCGGTCATAAAAATTGGTGGGTTTGGCCGAGGAGCATCTTTGCCATTTCGTCCATCAGTTCGGTGCAGACGCGTTCTGCCTGCACGGTGGTGTGAATGATTTCAAAGCCGCTGATGTTGGCCAAACGAAACAGCAGTTCCCCCTTGTCGTGATCCGTAGTGACAGTAACATTGCCACGCGCCTGGGTTACATATTCAAAACGGAACGCCTGTAACGTGTTCTTTTCGGGGTGCCGCACTTCCTTTCGCTCGTGCCGCACGCCGCCAAACGAAAGTCGCTTTTCTACCCGTTCCAGATCCGGTGGAAAATTGACGCTGACAGCCCCTGCCAATGCAGGGCCCTCGCGGGGAACGATATCCCATCCCATTGCGATGTAGTCGCAAACGTCCTTGTCACGCAATTTCTTCTTGCGTGTATCGGCTCTGAAGTCAATCATCTTCATCTGCGGCCAAGGGTTCTTGTTGTCCAGCGCCAGCCTGGGTCCATCGGGAGCGATTACGCTGAGTTGCTTAGCCAGGTCCGACACGTACAGCCACACGGTTCTGCACGCCAGTTCAGTCTGGGCCGTATTGGCATCACTGCGCTGCACCAGCATAGTGTTCTGTGTCTGAAGCGCACTGGCTTGCGATTTCAACTGGTTCAGGAAGCTCACAACCCCTCCACCTTCTCATAGCTTTTTGGCAATTTTACTGAACGTCCTCTGCGTGGCGCGACCCCGGTCATACCAGCATGTGCTTTCCGGTCAGTCGCGCGTGCTCTTTCGCGGCAAAACGGTCGGTCATGCCCGCGATGTAATCGGCTACCACACGCCTTGCTTCGGCAGGCACGGGAGGTGTTCGGGCTTGCTCCGTTGCAGCACGCGCTGCAAAACCGGACTGCATTTCCCCGGGTTTTTCGCTGTAAATCAAAAACAGATCGTGGACCACCGATTGGGCCACCGCCATGGTGTCCACCACCTGCGGGTGGCGGTAGAGCTTGTGCATCAGAAACGCCTTCAGCGCCAGCGAACGCTCACGCATCGACGCCCCAAACTGGACCAAAGCTGGCATCGTCCGTGCGTGACTTACATCGGACGGTTGTGCGCTCGCGATGGCAGCTTGCGTGGCTTCAATCACATCGTAGACCTGGGCACTCAACATGAGGCGAATGGATTCGTACAGCAAACGGCGCGCCTGGGGTGGATCCGCCAGATGCGGATGCGCGGCGAGCGCCTGTTGACGAAACTCGTCGACCAGCGGCAACTCCTGCAACTGTTCCATCGAAATCAGGCCGGAACGCACTCCATCGTCCACGTCATGCGCGTTGTAGGCGATTTCGTCAGCCAGATTGCACAGTTGTGCCTCCAGACTGGGTTGGGCATTGTGCAAAAATCGACTCCCAACACCCGCAGGCTCAACAGCCTCAATTTCCAGCGCATGGTTTCTAGAGCAGTGTTTCAGAATGCCTTCGCGGGTTTCGAACGTCAAATTCAGTCCGTCAAATTGCGGATAACGCTCTTCGAGTTGATCCACCACCCGCAAACTTTGCAGGTTGTGTTCAAACCCGCCGTAACCCTGCATGCAGGCATTCAGGGCGGACTGCCCTGCGTGGCCAAAAGGTGTGTGCCCCAGGTCGTGTGCGAGGGCAATGGCCTCCACCAGATCCTCGTTCAGCCCCAGAGCCCGCGCAATGGAACGCCCCAGTTGCGCTACCTCCAGCGAGTGGGTCATGCGCGTTCGAAACAGGTCGCCTTCATGGTTCAAAAAAACCTGCGTCTTGTAGACCAGGCGTCGAAAGGCGGTTGAGTGGACAATGCGATCGCGGTCGCGCTGGAACGCAGTGCGGGTGGGAGCCTCGGGCTCGAAAAAACGGCGGCCGAGAGAGCGTGCAGGGTCGCAGGCGTATGGTTCCAGTATCATGGTTCAAGCATAAACGGCCTGCGGGCCCCTAGCAACATGCGCAAACCGCTATTGATGTAATAGCAGCCTCAACTGCAGCAGGCATCAATGACCCGACGCACCACTGCATCCGGTGCGGTGCGCACTGCAGCACTTGAGGGGCCATCAATCACCACAAAACGTATTTCGCCGGCTTCGGCTTTTTTGTCAACGCGCATCAGTTCTAGGTAGCGACCGGCGTTGTCGCCGTCCGCCAAGCGCGGCCCAACCACCGGCAACCCCGCACGCTGCACAAGTTGCGTCAACCGCACCACATAGGCCGCATCAATCAGCCCCATCTCACATGAAAGCTGCGCCGCCATCACCATGCCACAACCCACAGCTTCGCCATGCAGCCATTGGCCATACCCGAGCCCGGTCTCGATGGCGTGGCCAAAGGTATGCCCAAAATTCAGAACAGCGCGCAGACCGGACTCACGCTCATCCTGCCCCACCACCCAGGCCTTGATCTCGCAGCTTCGTTGCACCGCGTGGGCCAGCGCAGTCGGGTCGCGCTGCAGCAAGGCATCGAGGTGAGACTCGATCCACTCCAAAAACGCCAGGTCTGCAATGGGACCGTACTTGATCACTTCGGCCAGTCCGGCGCTGAGTTCGCGTTGCGGCAGCGTTCTCAAGGTGTCCAGATCACACACTACCAACTGCGGCTGGTAAAACGCGCCCACCATGTTCTTCCCCAGGGGGTGGTTGATTCCGGTCTTGCCGCCCACGGAAGAATCCACCTGGGCCAGCAAGGTGGTAGGCACTTGCACGAATGGCACACCGCGCATATAGCTGGCGGCGGCGAATCCGGTCATGTCGCCCACCACCCCGCCGCCCAGGGCAAATAGCACGGTCTTGCGGTCGCAGCCATTGGCCAGCAAAGCATCAAAGATCAGGTTGAGCGTCTGCCAGTTTTTGAACTGCTCACCGTCGGGCAACACAACCCTGTGAACCGCCTTGAAACGCGCTTGCAAAGCATCTTGCAAGCGTTGTGCATACAGCGGCGCAACCGTTTCATTGGAAACAATCAGCGCACTGCCACCACCTTGCAAATGGGCATAACTGGACACGGCATCAAAATTGGAAGTGGCAATTAGGATGGAGTAGCTGCGCTCACCCAAAGAAATATCAACGCGGCCCGAAGTGGAGGTTTGCATAGGCCCGTAGTTTAGAGGATGACCTTCCCGCGAAGGAACAGCTGCTACGTGATGGACCCGGCCAACTCGAGCTGCATAACCACCATGTTGACCAGAGCGGAAACCGAAGGACGACCGGTTTCGATCACGAAGTGGGCCGTCTCGCGGTACAAAGGGTCACGCACAGCGTGCAGGTCGCGCAGACGGGTCAATGGGTCCGCGACCTGCAGCAACGGGCGGTTCACATCATGGCGCAAGCGGCGAAACAGTTCGTCGGGATTGGACTTGAGGTAGACCACCTTGCCCCGCTCGCGCAAGTGCTGCCGGTTGTTGGGACGCAAGACAGCGCCGCCTCCCGTGGACAGCACGCCCTGCGGGCGCTGCGTCAACTCGTCCAGCACCTCTTCCTCTACATCGCGAAACTGTTCTTCGCCTTCGCGTTCAAAGTACTCGCGAATTGAGCAGCCCAAACGCTGCTCAATGACGTGGTCGGAGTCTACAAAGGGAAGTTGGAGACGTCGGGCGAGCTGTCGCCCGACGGTGGATTTACCGGAGCCTGGGAGGCCGATGAGAGAAATCAATGGCCTAGTTGAGCGTGACTGTCACCACGTAAGTAGCACCAACCGAATCTGTAACAGTGACTACAGCTACGTCTGTGGCAACACCAAGGGGATTCAAGGTCAATACACCACTGGTCACGCCATTGGTCGTGACATTGGTCATTGAAGTAATTGCAACCTTCGTACTGTCACTGGAATCGGCAATGTATGGCCCTGTGCCTCCACTCACTATGTACTGTTTCGACTGTGCATGAAGAATGGTCACCGCGTGCCCAGAAGATACGCTGAGCGCAACGACAGGTGTAACGCAAACATTGCCTGACAACACTTGAGGCAGTGTGCACGTCGGCGGAGAAACACATACCCCACCAGATAGATATTGTGGTGCCACGCACACCGGAACCGGCGACACACATACCCCGCCGGATAAATACTGTGGCGCAACGCAAACCGGAATTAGC
>CAIPGC010000125.1 GCA_903864505.1 uncultured beta proteobacterium
GGCTCTCGCCTTGCTGCTGATGCAACCATTGGTGCAGGCCCAATCTCTCACGGAAATATCCCAATTTCGTGCTGAGCGCGTGGACGATGAAGTTCTGGTATCGGCGCAAATCGGCTTTGAGTTGTCGCCAGCGGTCGAGGATGCGTTGGTAAAGGGCATACCCTTGTATTTTTCTGCCGAGGCCAATGTTTTTCGTGAACGCTGGTATTGGTATGACAAGAACGTAGGCGGAACTCAAAGGCGCATGCGCCTGGCCTACCAACCGTTAACCCGACATTGGCGGCTGAACGTTACCTCGGGAACGGCCCGTGAGGGCGATGTCGGACTGGCGTTGAACCAGAGTTTTGATACCTTGGCGCTTGCATTGTCGGCGATCAAGCGCATTTCAAGGTGGAAAGTTGCGGACGCAGGCGATCTGGATGGGAGCTTGAAATACAGGGTGGAATTGCGCTTTCGACTGGACTTAAGCCAGTTGCCCAGACCTTTTCAAATCGGTGCGTTGGGGCAAGCCGACTGGGACATCGCGTCGATGGCAAGCACGCCTGTGGCGTTCGATAACCCACGATGAAACAAGAGGTTGGCGATATCCCTGCTCCGGCCGCCCGACACAGTTCAAGGCACCTGCGCTGGGCCGTAGCGGTGGGTGCCACCATCATCGTGGTGGTCGGCCTGATTTTGTTGTATTTACTACTGCAGGCGACCAACAACCGGGATCTTTACGAGCGCAATTACGGGACGCTGTTCACCATAAACGTTGCAGTGGCCTCGCTGCTTCTTTGCGGCATATTCTGGGTCGGCTACAGCTTGTGGGTGCGCCTACGGGAGGGCAAGTTTGGCAGTCGATTATTGGTGAAGTTGGCTGTGATTTTTGCCTTGGTAGGTTTTGCTCCCGGTTTACTGATCTATGTGGTGTCCTACCAGTTTGTATCCCGTTCGATCGAGACCTGGTTTGATGTAAAGGTTGAAGGTGCACTGGAGGCTGGACTGAGTCTGGGACGTGTTTCGCTGGATACGCTCTCAAATGATCTGGCCGAAAAAACGCGTACCGTGGTGAACCAGGTTGCGGAGAGTCCGGACACCATGACAGGCATGGTGGCGGGCAGGTTGATGGAGCAATTGGGTGCGGCAGAGGTCAGTGTGTGGAACTCATCTGGCAGATTGATCGCCAGCGTGGGGCAGTCCGGATACCGGTTGAGTCCTGACAAGCCTGCAACTGGGCAATTTCGCGCGGCCAAAGCTGATCGTGGTACCTCTTGGGTCGAGGGGTTGGAGGATGCTGTCCCGACAGGCACCAACAACGCACGTATCAAGGTTCTGTTGCCTATCCCGAGTGGGACCCTTGGGTTGACTGCCGATGAGCGCTTTTTCTTGGTGACAAGGTCGCTGCCGACCAATCTGGTTTCCAATGCGCAGGCGGTGGAGACTGCCAATCGTGAATACCAGGAGCGTGCGCTGGGGAGAGTTGGACTTAAGCGTATGTACATCGGGACATTGACGCTGAGTCTGTTTCTGGCGGTGTTTGGAGCGGTGCTCCTCGCGGTCATTCTTGGGAATCAAATTGCAAGGCCGCTGGTGCTGTTGGCGGAAGGGGTAAGCCAAGTGGCGGCGGGTGACTTTACGCCCAAACTCGTGATGCGTGGCAAGGACGAACTGGATGGGTTGACGCGAGCATTCGCCTCGATGACTGAGCAGTTGGCGGACGCTCGCCAGTCGGTTGAGCAAAGCATGTCGCAAGTAAATGCCGCGCGCTCCAACCTACAAACCATTTTGGACAATCTTACCGCGGGGGTCATTGTGCTCGGCCCGCTAGGGGAAATTCGATCATCCAACCCAGGTGCCACCCGTATACTGAAGGTGTCTCTGACTGCACACGAAGGTGCGCTGATCGAGGACGTTCAGGGGTTGCAAGATTTTGGACGCGCCGTCCAGACGGAGTTTTCAAATTTCCTGAACCAGAGCAAAGAGCACGGCCTGGACCATTGGCAGCAGTCATTTGAACTCGGTATCGACAAGGCGCAAATGCAGGGGCCTTTTGCTCGGGCGCTGACTTTGGTGGCGCGGGGTGCTGAATTGCCTGGGAATGCCCGCTTGCTGGTGTTTGATGATATTTCCGAAATTGTGTCGGCCCAGCGCGCGCAGGCATGGGGGGAGGTAGCTCGGAGGTTGGCGCATGAAATCAAGAACCCGCTGACGCCGATTCAACTGTCCGCCGAACGGCTTCAAATGAAGCTTTCGGGTAAGCAAACTGCCACGGATGAGGCGATATTGAAAAAATCAGTGAAAACGATTGTGGATCAGGTGGATGCCATGAAACGCTTGGTCAATGAGTTTCGAGACTATGCGAGACTACCTGCGGCAGAACTCCGCCCAGTAGACTTGAATGGCTTGATCCAGGACATCGCACATCTTTACGCCAGCGAACATACACCGGTTTCAGTGAACTTGGAGTTGGACGATTCGTGTCCCAAGGTCTTGGGGGATGCTGAGCAACTCAGGCAAGTTGTCCACAATCTTTTACAGAACGCGTTGGATGCCAGCGAGTCGGCATCTGCGCTTGCCCAGGGGGTAGATCGGAGTGTTGTGCTTCGTACGCAATGGCAGCGTGCCAAGAACCGGGTGCGTCTGAGCGTGCTGGACCAGGGCTCCGGATTTTCCGAGCAAGTTTTACGGAGAGCATTTGAGCCCTATGTTACGACCAAGCCGAAAGGCACCGGACTGGGGCTCGCCGTGGTGAAGAAAATCGCGGACGAGCACGGCACCCGGGTCGACCTGGCGAACCGCCTTGAAAATGGTGCAATCGTTGGGGCCCAAGTATCGTTATCATTGGCGGTCTATCAGAGCGCGGCGATTTGATCGCGTCCAACGGCTTCTAAGGGATAGCTCGCATACCATGGCAAACATTTTGGTTGTTGACGACGAACACGGGATTCGTGACCTGCTCTGGGAAATTCTCAACGACGAAGGCCACAATGTTGAGCTTGCAGAGAACGCGGCTCAAGCGCGTGCTGCCCGTTCTCGGGAAAGACCGGACCTTGTCTTGCTGGATATCTGGATGCCGGACACCGACGGAGTTACGTTGCTTAAAGAGTGGTCCTCGTCGGGTGTATTGACCATGCCTGTCATCATGATGAGTGGCCATGCAACGATTGACACGGCGGTGGAAGCCACAAAAATAGGCGCATTGGCGTTTCTTGAAAAGCCGATCACACTGTTGAAGCTTTTGAAGGCGGTTGAACAAGGGTTGGCGCGCGGCAACCTGCGGCGCTCCTTGCCTGCTGTTGAACAGGTATCGGCTGCTGCGCAACTGGAAACTCACAGTGCAGCGATCACTGCGGTGATCGTTCCGACGGTAGGGGCCTTGCAGGCCAATCAGAACTTTGTTTTAGATAAGCCTTTGCGGGAAGCCCGCGACGAATTTGAGAAGGCCTACTTCGAATACCACCTGGCCAAAGAGAATGGGTCTATGACCAGAGTTGCTGAAAAGACGGGCCTGGAGCGCACACATTTGTACCGCAAGCTCAAGCAACTCGGCGTTGATCTAACGCGGGGCAAGCGAAGTGGTATTTGACATAGGTTTGCTAAATTGTGCGCATCTTACTGCTATAATTTTTAGCTCTGGCCCGGTAGCTCAGTCGGTAGAGCAGAGGATTGAAAATCCTTGTGTCGGTGGTTCGATTCCGCCCCAGGCCACCAAATTGCTGACTCCCTAGTGTCGCAGGGTTTTTTCGTTCAATGTTTCTCATGGAGCCGCCTTCGACTCTTTAGAGATATGCTCGCCAGACTCGGTTTGGCGTGAATCAGTAAATGGCGGAATTTCTTCAATCGGTTTCAGTCATTGTGGTCAACCACAATGCGGGAGAACTGTTGCTTGAATGCGTGAGTGTCGCCTTGGAGCAGGCTGAAGAAGTCATCGTCGTCGACAACAAATCTACTGACGACAGCATGGCCCGGTTGGTTGCCCAGTTTCCCTTACACCCACGACTCAAACTGATTCATTCGAAAGAAAATCACGGGTTTGCGGCAGGGTGCAATACTGGGATTGAATCGGCAACACAATCTCGCCTGCTGTTTATCAATCCGGACTCCATACTCGGCGAGAACTCGTTGCTGCGTCTGGTGCAGGTGCTCGACTCTGATGCATCGGTTGGTATGGTGGGGGGACTTTTGACCAATGTGGATGGAAGTGAGCAGGGTGGCGGAAGGCGTGCGGTCCCCACTCCCTGGCGCTCCTTTGTCCGAGCGTTTGGTCTCAACCGAATGAGCGTTTGGTGGCCCACGCTGTTTTTCGACTTTCACCTGCACAGACAACCTCTCCCGGCAGAGCCGATTGAGGTCGAGGCTATATCAGGAGCCTTGATGCTGACTACTCGCGCTGCATATGCCGATGTAGGGCCGTGGGATGAAGCCTACTTCTTGCATTGCGAAGATCTCGACTGGTGCATGCGCTTCAGGAAAAATGGTTGGCGCATTCTTTTCGTTCCAGACGCGCCCGTGCTGCACTACCAGGGCCATAGCAGTCGTTCAAGACCATTGTTCGTGGAATGGCACAAGCACAAGGGCATGGTTCGGTTTTATAAGAAATTCTTCGGGCACCAATACCCGGGAATACTAATGGGGCTGGTGGGTCTGGCGGTTTGGGTGCGTTTCTCCGCACTATTTGTTGGGTATTGGCTAAAGCTTGGGTGGAACCGGGTGCGGGGGATTGAGTGAATGACTCTTCGGCAGTTGGGGTTGTCGGTGCGACCAGTTTGGTTGGCGGTTGTGTACTGAGGAGTTTGGTCGCCCGAAATCAGCGAACTGTGGCATTTTCTCGGCGAGAGCGGGATTGCGTTGATGTGCCGGGCGTGTCATGGAGAAAACTTCCAAGAGTGCCGGGGGGATATGCCTTATGTGAAGAAATCAAAGATTGGATCTATTTGGCACCGATCTGGACAATGCCTGAGCATTTCCCGATGCTTGAATCCTTTGGGGCACGCCGCGTAGTGGCACTATCTTCAACGAGTCGGTTTACAAAGCAATCCGGACAAGGGTCAGATGATCCTGCGGAACACCTGATTGCCCAAAAGCTTGCGGACGCGGAGGAGCAATTTCAGACATGGGCCGAGGGGTGTGGGATAGAGTGGGTGATACTCCGACCGACGCTGATCTACGGCATGGGGCAGGACAAGAATGTGTGCGAGTTAGCGCGGTTCATTCGCAGATTCCGCTTCTTTCCCGTTCTCGGAGAGGCAAAGGGGTTGCGTCAACCCATTCACGCAGAGGGCGTAGCGCAGGCTTGCCTGTCTGTATTGGAGTCTCCGATCGCTGTCAATCGGGCGTACAACATTGCAGGTGGCGAGACTTTGGAGTACAAGGAGATGGTATCCAGAGTCTTTGAAGCGCTCAATCTGCCGAAGCGGTTGATAAAGGTTCCACTTTTCGCATTCAGATTGGCAGTGTTGATTTTGCGGAGTTGGCCAAGATATCTGCATTTATCTGCGTCAATGGCGATGCGTATGAATCGGGATATGGATTTTGATTGCGAGGACGCGGCGCACGATTTTGGGTTTTCTCCAAGGCCGTTCCTGTTAACGCGAATTGACCTACCAAGCTGATAACAGTTGATTTTGATTCTATGAACTACGACCACGAAAAAATCGCCGTCATCGGTCTAGGGTATGTGGGTCTGCCGCTCGCGGTCGAATTTGGCAAGTTGCGCCCGGTCATTGGTTTTGACCATAATCGTTCCAGGGTCCTCGAACTTCAGAGTGGTAGCGATATGACCATGGAAGTTAGCGCAGAAGAAATGGAGTGCGCTAAGCACCTAACGTATACGTTTGATTCCGCAGACTTGGATCAGTGCAAGATATTCATTGTGACAGTCCCCACACCCGTGGACATTGCGAACAGACCCAACCTTCAACCACTGGAGAAGGCGAGCGAGATTGTTGGAAAAGCGATGCAAGTGGGGTCTTTGATTATTTACGAATCCACAGTGTTTCCTGGCGCCACGGAAGAGGTGTGCGTTCCTATCTTGGGAAAAATCTCTGGGAGTATCTTCAATCAGGACTTCTTCTGCGGCTATAGCCCTGAACGAATCAATCCAGGCGATAAGCTGCATCGGCTCTCAGGTATCAAGAAGGTTACAAGTGGATCCACGGTGGAAATCGCAGACGTAGTAGATCGTTTGTATCGACAGATTATCACGGCTGGCACCCATAAGGCCAGCAGCATAAAGGTGGCGGAGGCTGCCAAAGTCATTGAGAACACGCAACGCGATGTGAATATTGCCCTGATGAATGAGTTGAGCCTCATTTTTCATAGGCTTGGTATTGACACTCTCGAAGTCCTTCAGGCAGCTGAGACCAAGTGGAACTTTTTGCCCTTCCGCCCTGGCTTGGTCGGCGGGCATTGCATAGGTGTTGATCCCTACTACCTCACGCATAAGGCGCTTGAGGTTGGGTATCACTCTGAAGTGATTCTCGCCGGCAGGCGCATAAATGACAGCATGGCGGCACATGTTGCCGATCGTCTAATTAAGCTGATGCTGAAGAACAACATTCAAGTACTTGGAAGCCCAGTGCTAGTTCTGGGCTTGACATTCAAGGAAGATTGCCCAGACGTTCGAAACACAAAAGTCATCGATCTAGTTCGTGCTCTGAAGGCATATAGGACCGTTGTTGACGTGTTTGATCCTTTGGCGGACCCCAGTGAAGTATCGCGCCTTTATGACGTGGACTGCTTGCGCTCTATGCCCCAAGAGGGCCAGTATTCTGCAGTGGTGTTAGCTGTCGGCCACAAGCAGTTCGTGGAGTTGGGCGCAGCGGGTATTCGGGCATTTGGAGCGCCAGATGCAGTTGTTTTTGATGTCAAGAGTCTGTTGCCTTTGGGTTCGGCGGATGGTCGCCTCTAAGTACCGAAATGCATTGCTCACGAAACTTTAGAGCCTTATGGCCCCAGTGACTTGGTTGGTGACTGGTGCAGCCGGTTTCATCGGCATGCACACTGCCCTACGCTTGTTGGCGCGGGGTGACGCGGTAATCGGGGTCGACAACCTCAATGACTACTACGACGTTTCGCTAAAGCAAGCGCGGCTGGCGCAATTGCAGACGCATGCCAACCTTCATTTTTTCAAACTCGACATTGCAGACCGGCAAGGCATGGCAGACCTATTCGAGCAGCAAAGGCCTCAGAGCGTTATCCACCTGGCGGCACAGGCAGGTGTGCGCTACTCGCTAACCAATCCGCACGCATATATCGACTCCAACGTCAGTGGCTTTACCAATGTGCTGGAGGGTTGTCGCAATGTCGAGGTGGAGCATCTGGTCTATGCAAGCAGTTCGAGCGTTTATGGCGGCAATGCTTCCCTGCCGTTTAGTGAGCACCATAACATTGACCACCCCGTAAGCCTTTACGCCGCCACCAAAAAGGTCAACGAGTTGATGGCCCACACATACAGTCACTTGTTTGGCCTGCCTACGACCGGGTTGCGCTTTTTCACGGTTTACGGTCCCTGGGGTAGGCCCGACATGGCCCTGTTTTTGTTTACCAAAGCGATGCTTGCCGGCCAGCCGATTGACATTTTCAACCACGGCAACATGGTGCGTGACTTCACCTATATCGATGACATAGTTGAGGGTATTATTCGTGTGGCGGACAAGGTCGCTACCCCCAATCCGGCCTTTGATCCGATGCAACCGGACCCGGCCACGAGCAATGCGCCTTATCGTGTTTTCAACATCGGCAACAACCAGCCGGTCCCGCTGATGGATTACGTTCATGCGCTCGAAGCCGCGTTGGGGATCACGGCCAAAAAGAACTATTTGCCGATGCAAAATGGCGATGTGCCGGCAACCGCGGCGAATACGAACGAACTATTTGACTGGGTTGGATTCAAACCTGATACGTCGGTAAGAGAAGGGGTGGGGAGGTTTGTGGAATGGTATCGGGGGTATGTCCCACATTAATGTAGTCATTGATGAGTCGAATCTCCCACTCGGATGACAGTTTTTGCAATCGGAATTTCTCATATATGCGACCGCTCATTTCGATTTGCATCCCGACATTTAACCGTGCCGCTTGCCTAGAAGGTCTTTTTAAAAATCTTGAAAGAATCAAAAGCGAACACGGATCAAAGATGGAGATTTGCATATCCAACAACCATTCCACCGATGCCACCATACATGTCATTATGAAATGGTGCAGCAGATTAGAGCTTGTGTTTGTAACTCAAGCCAGCAATATCGGTGCTACTCTTAATGTAATCGCAGTTACAAGTCTCGCGACTGGTAAATGGCTAATGCTTCTTGGTGACGACGACTTATTAATTCAAGTCAATTTTTCTAAACTTCTAAAATTTCTTTTATCTGTCAACGAGGAAGATTGGGTAGTGGTTGGCATAGCCGGGGTGACTGGGGAGGAGCATCTTCTTGGAAACCTGACGCCTGGACAATTTGAGTCCAAAGTCTTCCAGAAAACCGTACTACATACTGGTCTCCAGCGGTTCGGATTTATCGGAATGCATATATATCCGTCGTCGTTACAAGAGACTTTTGCGGGGCTTTCGATTTCGCAAAGCCAGTCATGGCCACATTTGGCAGTTCTATTGCGGCATATACAAACTGGACGTGTTCAAGTATTTCCGTTGCCAGTAGTGGGACAGGCAGCAGGAGGAGTCGAGTTATTTTGGAATATCGGCGATTGGGTACTAATTAATCTAAAAAAACTCAACATTATCTATGAGGCGAAAATATTAGACGGTAGATTTCATTGCTTTTTCGATGCTCTATTTTTACGTGAGCTTTATTCGTTACAAAGTGGGAAAAACTTAATCCTGTGGAAAATCCTTGATCCAGATAACTTTCACAAATATGCTTACCATGAACATGCCATGCGATACAGACTCTTGGGTCTAATTAGGCTACTTGCCATTGTACATGTTTTATTCTTATTACTTCTATATATCACGCCATCTGCCTTGCTGCGATTTCTTTTACGTCTAATAGGAAAACAAAGAATAGTTGACTCCTACATATACGAGAGAGAAATGAAAAATAATTTTGATGGTGTCAAAAGAGGTTTATAGCCATTTGACTTTGAATCTCGTATGGTCCAACACATGATGAATAGTAGCATGCTACGCTTCCTTGGGCTTGATAAGGCTATTGTGTATTCCTTTGTACTTAAAACATGGCAAGCATTTGCGGGATTGATAGGGCTAATCCTAATAACTCAATATTGCTCTTCTGATGTGCAAGGTTTTTATTATACCTTTATCAGTTTGGTTGCGTTGCAAAGCTTCGTCGAATTGGGACTCTATATAGTAATAGCAAGCATTGCTAGCCATGAGTGGGCCGAATTAAAACTGGGGATGAATGGACAAATTACCGGCAATCCCGCTGCTCTTTCAAGGCTGATTAGTTTAGGGAGATTTATTTTTAAATGGTATGCAGTCGCAGCATTGATATTTTTTTCGCTTTCTAGCGTGGGTGGGTATTGGTTATTCGCACAGTCACAAATAGTCAACGTCGATTGGAAACTCCCTTGGTTCATCTACGTCGCTTTTTCCTCGGTCTGGTTGTGGTGCATGCCGTTCTTGTCATTGCTTGAAGCCTGTGGGCAAGTCGATCGTGTTGCCGTATTTCGATTTTGGCAAACTTTTGCAAGTTCTATCTGCTCTTGGGTAGCAATCGCTGGCCACCATGACCTCTGGGCACTTCCCGTCTTGGTTATGGTCTCTGTCATTTCGTGCTTATATTATCTTCTCGTTACAAAACGAACCTTTTTCCGTCCTTTTTTTAACTCGCCATCACTTGACTCTATAAGATGGTGCACCGAAATATTTCCAATGCAGTGGCGATTGGCATTGCAAGGTTTAATGAATTACTTTAGTTTCTCCGTATTCACACCGGTGATGTTTTATCATTACGGACCGAAGGTCGCAGGGCAAATGGGCATGACACAACAAATACTCATGGCTATGTTGTCGATTGCTCTTATATGGGTAACGACAAAAGCACCACAATTTGGTATTCTTGTTGCGAGACGGGAATTCCAAAAATTGGATATTGAGTGGCGTAGGGCAACTCAGATTTCAGTTTCTTTAGTCCTGGTGGGAGCATTCCTATTCACAGCGGCGCTAGTTTTGTCAGCTCTACTGCATTTGGACCCAACAGACAGACTGTTGCCGCTATTACCGAGCTTATTTCTTGCAATAGCAACTGTTTTTGTGGCTGTAGTGCAATGCATTGCCGTTTATTTACGTGCTCACAAAAAAGAAATCCTGACGGCACCCGGTGTGTTAACAGGCGCATTGACTGGCTTAATGGTTTGGAAACTCGGTGCAGCTTTTGGACCAGTAGGCGCTACAGCAAGTTATCTCTTTGTAACAGCATTTCTGGCGCTGCCAATGACTGTTGTTGTATTTAGGAAATCGAGGCATGAATGGCATATCTTGTAGCAGCTCTAAAATACCATCTGCGGCAGGTCGACTACGTATAGTATTATGGTTGCGAAATTTCAACTCAACTGATACCTATAAATTTTGAAATGAGCCAAAAATCCAGTGATTTGCGATTTAAATTCGGTGCAAATTGGACATTGTTTTTAGAAATCCTTACTGAGAATCGTATTTTGTTAGCTGAGCATTCACTACAGAATATGCTGAATGTCGCCACTCTGGAAGGAAAGCGATATCTGGATATTGGCAGTGGTTCTGGACTGTTCAGTTTGGCTGCGCGTCGACTCGGAGCTAGGGTACACTCATTTGATTTTGATCCGCAATCGGTAGCGTGCACTTCGGAACTCAAACGTCGCTATTTTCCTGAAGACGCTGATTGGACAGTCGAACAAGGGTCAGTGCTTGACAAAGAGTATCTGCAAAACCTTGGGCAGTGGGACATTGTCTATTCATGGGGAGTGCTTCATCATACCGGTGCGATGTGGACTGCTTTGAATCTTGTAATTCCCCTGGTTCGTCAGGGAGGCACACTCTTTATTGCCATCTACAATCATCAGCAGGTAATGACTCAAGTGTGGACATGGGTAAAGCGCACTTACAACCGTCTGCCCGAAGGACTGCGTTGGCTTGTGGTTGGGCCGGCGTTAATTCGCCTTTGGGGGTCGCGAACAGTCTATGATCTAGTGCGTGGAAAACCTTTTTACGCTTGGCGGCACTACGCTGAACATGGCTTGCGCGGCATGTCTGCATGGCGCGATATGATTGATTGGGTCGGGGGCTACCCGTTTGAAGCGGCAAAGCCTGAGGAAATATTTCGCTTCTACCACGCCCGAGGATTTCAACTTCGAAACATGATTACTTGCGGCGGTGGTTTGGGCTGCAATGAATTTGTCCTCACCCGTGCCACCAGTTCCTAGAACTATACTGTTCCTCGCACGCTCGCTTGACCGGGGTGGCGCAGAGAGACAGTTGGTTGTGTTGGTCAAAGGCTTGGTCCGCAATGGTCACGCAGTGTCCATTGCACTGTTCTATGGTGGTGCTTTGTACGAAGCCGAGCTTGCTGATGCTGGTGTACGCATCATCCATTTAAACAAGGCCGGAAGATGGGACATATTCCCGTTTCTTCTGCGACTAGTGCATTTTGTGAGCGAGCAACGCCCTGCAGTGCTGCACAGCTATCTGGGTTTACCGAATATCGTGGCGATCGCACTAAAGCCAATTTTCCGGGAAACGCGTATCGTCTGGGGCGTGCGTGCTTCGAATATGGATCTCTCCCATTACGACTTGTTAACTCGATTGGCATATGCACTCGAGTGTCGTCTGAGTCGCTTTGCAGACTGCATAATTTCTAATTCCCACGCGGGCAAATGCTACGCGGTGAATCATGGTTTCCCGGAGAGCAATATCACGGTGATCGCTAACGGGATCGACACACACTTCTTTCAGTACGATCCAATAGGGCGGCGGCAGGTGCGGGCCGAATGGGAAGTTGGCGACAACAAGGTACTTATCGGTCTTGTTGCCCGCCTCGACCCGATGAAGGGACACACGACCTTTCTCGATGCGGCCAGCAGCGTTGCACGCGAACGCAATGATGTACATTTCGTTTGCGTAGGTGACGGACCATCAAGTTACGTTAGAGCACTCAAGCACCAATCAACGGAGCGGGGTTTGGCAAACCGGCTCATTTGGGCTAGTGCCAGGGATGACATGCCGTCCGTGTACAGCGCGCTGGACATATCTACTTCTTCTTCCTGGGGGGAGGGGTTTTCCAATACTATCGCCGAGGCAATGGCCTGCGGTGTACCTTGTGTTGCAACCGATGTTGGTGATTCTGCGCAAATCGTTGGTGGCTTGACCACTGTGGTTCCACCGCAGGACTCTAGTGCCCTTGCGCGGGTCATTAGGCATTTGGTTTATCTGCAGCAGGATGAGCGTAAAGCGCTGGGCGCTAGTTGTCGAGCCCGCATTGTTTCAGAATTTGGAATTGAAAGACTTATTCGGAACACTGAACATGCCCTGGGACTCACCTGAGTAAGCCTGTGGTTGGGTGAAGTAAGGTTCAAATCAAATGTGTGGAATTGCTGGCTTTCTGGGCGGACTTGCGATATGCGAACCATACGGAGTCGAGGCAACTTTGCAGCGCATGACCAGCGCGATTGCCCATCGCGGCCCCGACGATGTCGGGCATTGGGTTGATGCCGATGCAAAAGTTGGGCTGGCACACCGTCGGTTATCGATTGTGGATCTATCCTCTGCTGGACATCAACCGATGGCCTCTGCAAGCGGTCGCTATCTAATAGCCTTCAACGGAGAGATTTATAACCACTTGACGTTGCGTGAATCACTCGATGATCTCATTGGTGGCGCATCGCTTGCCATTATCGGTATTCGATGGCGTGGTCATTCGGATACCGAGACACTTCTTGCAGGTTTTGATCGGTGGGGGATTCAAGGCACTTTGGAGCGTGCAATCGGTATGTTTGCGTTTGCCGTATGGGATCGGCAAACCAACTCGCTGACGCTTGCGCGTGACCGCTTGGGCGAGAAGCCGCTCTACTACGGTTGGCAGGGTGCAGGCAGTGCTGCTACGTTCTTGTTTGGATCGGAATTGAAAGCCCTGCGAGCGCATCCTGCGTTTGAGGCGGCCATCAATCGGGACGCATTGTGCCTATACATGCGCCACACGACCGTGCCGGGTTCGCTCAGCATCTACCGTGGGATTCACAAGCTGGCCCCGGGCACCCTCCTCACCGTGTCGATGCGCTCGCCGGAACCCTTAATAAGCACTTATTGGTCGGGTGCCGATGTGGCAGAGCGGGGCATCGCGAATCCGTTCGTTGGCACTGCAATGGAGGCGGTTGATGCATTGGAATGCCTACTGAAAGACGCCGTGAATCGACAAATGATGGCGGATGTTCCTCTTGGGGCATTTTTGTCGGGAGGGGTGGATTCCTCGGCCATCGTGGCCCTGATGCAGGCGCAATCCGATCGGCCGATCAAGACCTTCACCATCGGGTTCCATGAGGCGGAGTACAACGAAGCAGAACACGCCAAAGCGGTGGCACGGCACCTGGGAACTGAACACACCGAGTTATATGTCACTCCCGGTCAGGCTATGGAGGTTATCCCGCGATTACCGATGCTGTACGACGAGCCGTTTGCGGACTCATCACAAATTCCCACGTTCTTGGTCAGCCAGTTGGCGCGTCAACATGTCACGGTTGCGCTGTCGGGGGATGCGGGGGATGAATTATTCTGTGGCTATAGTCGCTATCAGCACACGGCCAGATTGTGGAATATGTTGGCCGCCATCCCACTACCATTGCGCCGCGCTGTTGCATGGGGTCTGACAACGTTTTCACCTCGAAGTTTGAATCGAATGGCAAGATTCTTGCCGATGTCAGCCGGCTGGGCGAATCCCGGTGACAAACTGCACAAAGGCGCGGCAGTGATGACAGGGCAAGCCATCACCGATCTTTATCTCGGCATGGTATCGAGTTGGAACGATCCCGGGAGCATGGTGATAGGCGGTAAGGAGTCTGCCACGTTGTTGACCGGTCACCGCCCGAAGTTGGCAGGGTTGTCCGACATTGAGCGCATGATGGCACTGGACATGCTGACTTATCTACCCGAAGACATTTTGACAAAAGTGGACCGCGCTGCCATGGGAGTGGGCCTGGAAACACGTGTTCCATTTCTGGACCACCGTGTCGTTGAATTTGCATGGCAATTGCCGTTGCACTACAAATTGCGTCGGCAAGGCCAAGGCTACACAACGAAATGGATTCTGCGTCGGGTGCTGCATAGGTATGTGCCCAAACATCTTATTGAGCGACCGAAGATGGGTTTTGGTGTTCCCATTGATGTCTGGTTGCGTGGGCCATTGCGCGGTTGGGCGGAAGACCTGCTGAGCGAGGCGCGCCTGAAGCGCGAAGGTTATTTTCTTCACGCGTCTATCCGGCAAAAGTGGGCACAGCACCTGAGCGGGCAAAGAAATTGGCAGAGTCAACTGTGGTGCGTACTAATGTTTCAGGCGTGGCTGGCCGAGCAATCAACTCCAACGGCTGACTAGCGTCGATGAAAATCATGCACGTGATTAGTGGCTTGGGGAATGGCGGTGCAGAGGCTGTGCTGTACAGACTGACGGTGGCCGATCAGCAAAGCGGCAACCTGCACCATGTCGTTTCCTTGACGGATCGTGGAGTCTATGGGGATCGGTTGGAGCAAGCCGGCGTGTATGTCAATACCATGGATATGCCTCGCGGCAAAGTCTCTGGGAAGGGTCTGCTGCGACTATACAAATTGATCCGCCTCGAACGGCCTGACGTGGTTCAAACATGGATGTACCACGCTGACTTGATTGGTGGCATGGTATCCAGATTTGCCGGAATCGAGGCGATCGCCTGGGGCATTCGGCATGCAAACCTGGATCCGAACCAGAACAAGCGCAAGACGATATTAGTCGCCCGCATGTGCGCCGTTTTGTCGCGCTGGATTCCGAAAAAAATTATTAGCTGCTCCGCGGAGGCGACCCGAATCCATCGGGAGCTTGGTTACCGACCAAGTAAGTTTATTGAGATACCCAATGGCTACGATATGGAGAAGTTCAAACCTGATGCAGAAAAACGCGCATCATTGCGTTACGAGTTAGGTATTGAAAAAAATGCATTCGTTGTTGGAATGGTGGCGCGCTTTGATCCACTGAAGGATCATCAGAACTTGTTTTTCGCGCTAGGCGCGTTGAAGCAAAGCGGTCACAAATTCGTTTGCCTACTGGTTGGCGATGGACTAAATAGCGGCAACTCAAGATTGATGGGCAAACTGAAGGATGCAGAAATCACGGCACATGTGCAGTTGCTGGGACAGCGCAATGACATTGCGGCCGTAATGAACGCACTTGACGTGCACATACTATCCAGTTCGGGCGAATCTTTCCCGAATGTTTTGGCTGAGGCGATGGCCTGCGGAACGCCTTGTGTCGCCACCAACGTGGGAGACGCTGCCTTGATTGTTGGCGATAACGGCTGGATGGCTGCTCCAGCAGATTCCGGAGCATTGGCGGCGGGCATTCGCAAAGCAATCGCGCTGTTTGAAAGTGATCGACCCGCGTGGCAGGCGTTGCAGCAGGACTGTCGCCTGCACATCGCAGCACACTTCAAACTAGAACAAATGTGCGAGCGCTATGTCAGGGCCTGGCAGCTATGTGTGCAATCATAAATATCTGACGAACGATTCAAAGTGAACATCAAAATGGAGGTCTCGAGTATTAATCGCTTTCTGCCATGGTGGAGCAAGATTGCCGGCAAGATGATTCTTAATCGCCTACCGGTCAGCTACTCTGTTTGGCAACGCTTGGGGCTTTTTCGTCACGGTGCTATGGATCAGGCCGCCTATGCCCTTGGCGTTTTTGACCTACATATGGCACGAACCGGTCTGCAAGACGCATTAGCAGGTAAAACAATTCTCGAACTTGGTCCAGGTGACAGTGTGGCTTGCGCCATTATTGCGAGCGCTCACGGTGCGCGTGCCACTCTGGTTGATGTGGGTCATTTTGCTGCCAACGCGCCTTCTACCTATTTGCCATTGATTAGTCTTTTGAAAGCAAAGGGGCTTAATGCGCCGGACATTAGTCATTGCGAAACGATGGATGATGTGCTTGCGGTTTGTGGTGCTGAGTATTTAACGCATGGTCTCAACAGTCTTGCTACTATCAAGAGCGAATCGATCGATCTGATTTACTCGCAAGCCGTTCTTGAGCACGTGCGATGCCATGAGTTCTTGGCCATTCAGCGGGAGTGCGCAAGAGTCTTGACCCTAGAAGGTGTTTGCTCCCACCAAGTCGATCTTCGGGATCATCTTGGTGGCGGCCTCAACAATTTGCGCTTTTCAAGGAGACTCTGGGAATCCAAGTTTTTCGTTCAATCCGGGTTTTATACAAATCGGATCCATTTCCAGGATATGGCTTCGCTATTTAATCAAGCCGGCTTTGCAGTTGATGTTATTGAAATGCGTTCCTGGAATGTGTTACCAATTAGAGGCCGACAGTTGGCTCCTGAATTTAGAGACAAGTCGGAGAAGGTGCTCAATGTTTCTGGCTTTCACGTTCTGTTAAAGCGGCGTTGAAACTCAGCGGCACCATCGATGGTGATAGTGTTTACAGAGAGAATAAGTTGGATTCCGCAGTTTCTACATTCTCGGTAAAGTTGCTTTTTTTGGCTTGAGGAATACGCATGTCTAACAGGCGTTCCTGCGCGATTATTTCGAGTCAGGCATTCTCTCTGATTAATTTTCGTGGTCCGCTAATCAGTGATTTAGTGGCTTCGGGCGTTGCTGTTCATGCACTGGCCCCAGACTACGACGACGATATCCGAAAAAAGGTTATTGCGCTTGGTGCGCAACCATGGGATTACCGCATGGTTCGCACTGGAATGAACCCGGTGCGTGATTGCGTCGACACATTTCGGTTAATTGGTTTGCTTCGGCAATTACGCCCGGATGTTACCTTGGGCTATTTCATAAAGCCGGTCATTTTTGGCACCTTAGCGGCCTGGATCGCCGGTGTACCCAAACGGGTGGCGATGATTGAAGGACTGGGCTCTATCTTTACTGCTTCCAGTGGATCTGATAGGTTGCAAAGTAGGATGCTGCGCTGGATGGTGGCCCACCTTTATCGGATTGCGCTGATGCGCTCGCACAAGGTAATTTTCTTGAATGACGATGACTTGAGCGAGTTTGTGAACAGTCAAATTGTTGAAAAATCCAAGGCGTTCAACCTTGGCGGCATCGGGGTTGCTTTGGAAGCTTGGGCAGTCTCTCGTCCCATCACTGCGCCCGTAACCTTCTTGCTGGCAGCGCGACTGATCCGTGAAAAAGGTATTGTCGAATATGCTGAGGCGGCTCGACTGGTTAAGATGCGTCACCCTGAGACCAGATTCTTGCTGCTCGGCGGACTAGATCCAAATCCACACTGTTTGCAAGCGTCAGAAGTGAAGTCTTGGGTTTCACAAGGCTTATTAGAGTGGCCTGGTCACGTAGATGTTCATCCTTGGATGGCTCAGGCGAGTGTTTATGTGCTGCCTTCGTATTACCGCGAAGGAGTTCCACGAAGCACGCAGGAGGCCATGGCCATGGGCAAAGCGGTTGTGACTACGGATGCGCCAGGTTGTCGTGAAACTGTGATCGATGGAGTGAATGGGTTTCTCGTGCCTGTTCGAGATGCCAAGGCATTGGCGCAGGCACTATTGCGATTTGTCGAAAATCCTTCACTAATTGAAAGTATGGGAATAGAAAGCCGACGCTTGGCTGAAATTCGATTTGATGCAAAAACGGTTAATGCGCGCCTCATGGAAATTCTGGAAGTCAAATGACAGCCAATTGCCAAAGCAAGCAAGTAAATGACTCGAAGTTGGTATTGGTAACCGGCGCGACGGGATTCATTGGGAAAGCGCTTGTAAATAGGCTCTCGTCCTTCAACGATTATGCCGTTCGTTCAGCGCTGCGAAAAAACGGGCAAAAAATCGGAATGACCGGGAATTGTGTTGTTACGGGTGACCTATCGCCCCACACCGATTGGACCTGCGCACTCAGCGGTGCAAGCGTCGTAGTACATGCTGCGGCACGCGTGCACGCAATAGCAGATTCTTCGGAAAATATACTGGCCGCATATCACACCGCCAATGTTGATGCCACCCTGAATCTTGCGACGCAAGCTGCTGCCATCGGGGTCAAGCGGTTTGTGTTTATCAGCTCTGCAAAGGTTTTGGGTGAGGACTCACGTCCATTTAGTTCGCTGGCCGAAGGGGATGACTACTTGCCTCGTGATGCCTATGCAGAATCAAAAATGAGGGCTGAGCTTGGATTGATTGCCATTTCCGAGAAGACCGGCATGGAGCTTGTCATCATTCGACCGCCGGTTGTCTACGGTCCAGGTGTGAGGTCGAATTTTAGGACTTTGATGAAGGCTGTTTCAAAAGGTGTGCCGCTTCCTTTTGGACTGATTTTCAATAGCCGGAGCTTGGTCGCGCTGGACAACTTGGTGGACTTTATAGTTACTTGCGTGATGCATCCCGGCGCGGCCAATCAGATTTTTTTGGTCAGCGATGGATCAGACTTGTCGACACCAGACCTTGTGCGGGGAATCGCTTCCGCCATGAATAGACCAGCGCGATTGGTGCCGGTCCCTGTTTTGCTATTAAGAGCTGGCGCTACCTTATTCTCCAGAGAAGATATATTCCAGAGATTGTGCGGCAGTTTGTGTTTGGATATTTCCAAGGCACATCGCATGCTTAATTGGAAGCCACCTATTACGGTAGCGGAAGGCTTGCGGCGGGCGGTCGTGGGGTATGACTGATGTTCAAACGCACACTGGATTTCACATTTGCTTTGGTGGCCACTGTAGCGTTAGGGGCTCTCGTTTTTGGGATCGTAATTGCGACCAAATTGACTAGCATTGGGCCGATTTTGTATTGGTCGTCTCGCGTAGGCCGTAATAATGAGCTCTTTAAAATGCCCAAGTTCCGAACAATGCGAGTTGGAACCCCCGCTGTGGCAACACATTTACTGGAAGATCCCGGTCAGCACCTAACCCCAATCGGCAGCTTTCTTCGCAAAACAAGCCTGGATGAACTTCCCCAACTCTGGAGTATTCTGAAGGGGGATATGAGCTTCGTAGGCCCTCGCCCAGCGCTATTCAACCAGGACGATTTAATAGCCTTGCGTACACAGTATGGTGTTCATAAACTTGTTCCTGGCTTAACCGGCTGGGCGCAGATCAATGGAAGAGACGAATTGCCAATACCTGAAAAGGTCGCCTTGGATGTGGAATATCTGCACCACAGATCCTTCTGGTTTGATATGAAAATATTGGTATTAACCGTGATTAAGGTGATAAAGAGAGATAATGTTACCCACTGAAGATGGGGTGGGGATTCAGAGCTTCAGTTTATTAGTTTGCAATTATGAGAGGTATGCATGAGTAATTTGATTGATATTCAAACCCAAATTCAAAAACTTCAAAAACAGGCTTCAGAAATCAAGTCGCGCGAGTTTGATGCAACTGTGCGTGAAATTTTGGCAAAGATGCAAGCTTTTGATATTTCCATAAAGGACTTGCAGGGGGCAACCGCCAAAATTGGTAAGAAACGCGGGCGTCCTGCCAGCAAGGTCATTGGAAAATCCGCAGCGTCCGGTGCAAAGAGAAAAACCGCTGGCACACCGGTTGCGGCCAAATACCGTGGTCCCAATGGAGAGTCCTGGAGCGGTCGCGGGTTGACTCCGCGTTGGTTGTCCACGCTCATTGCGCAGGGGCAAACCAAAGAGTCGTTTGCTATCCAGGCTTGATGCTACTTTAAGTATTCTCGATGCAGAGCAGGGTATTGGCTTTGCCGCGTGCGGCGAAGCGCTTGGTCGTTGTGGCGCTGGATATGGTGCTTGCGCTGCTGGCAACGTGGCTGGCCTATACGCTTCGGCTCGATACCCCTAACTGGCCGGTGGACGCGCAATGGTGGGTCTACGCAATTGCGCCAGTTCTATTCATTCCGGTATTTATAAAGTTTGGCCTGTATCGAGCAATCTTTCGGTATACCGGGCAGGCCGCGCTGCTGGCAACTGCACAGGCGGTGGCCGTGTATGGCGTGCTTCTGTTTTCCGTTCTTATATGGCAAAAGTGGTTAGGCGTGCCCCGTAGTTTGGGCATCTTGCAACCCCTGGTTTTTTTCCTGTTGGTGGGTGCAAGCCGTGCCATCGCACGGTTTTGGCTGGCCGGGCTTGCCCGCTCGGGTGATGTCTCCACGAAACGATACCTTATTTTTGGTGCCGGTATGGCGGGTGTGCAGACCGCCTCGGCCATGGCTGTTGCGGGTCCGTTTGAACTGGTGGGGTTTGTTGACGATGATCCCCTCAAGGTGGGCCGCAGTATCAATGGGGCACCGGTTCTTGCTTCATCCCGTTTGGCTGAAGTGGTAACCGCTGAGGGGGTTACGGACCTATTGCTTGCCTTGCCCAGCGCATCCCGGGCGCGGCGCAAGGAAATCATCGAAGGACTGCGATCTCTGCCGGTGCATATCCGTACACTGCCGGATTGGTCCGATCTGGCCAGTGGCCGCGTCACTGTGCAGGACTTCAAGGAACTCGACATAGAGGATTTGCT
This sequence comes from uncultured beta proteobacterium, assembly GCA_903864505.1. Classification (GTDB taxonomy): domain Bacteria; phylum Pseudomonadota; class Gammaproteobacteria; order Burkholderiales; family Burkholderiaceae_C; genus Allorhodoferax. The sequence continues at coordinate 20,589 of CAIPGC010000125.1, forward strand.
GGGGCGTGACGCTGTGCCTCCCAACCGGGATTTGCTGGCGCGCAACCTCAAGGACAAAGTTGTCATGGTCACGGGTGCTGCCGGTAGCATTGGCAGCGAATTGTGTCGGCAGATTGTGGCCGAGCGACCC
>CAIPGC010000126.1 GCA_903864505.1 uncultured beta proteobacterium
CAGGCGCTGCGCTCCGGTGTGCCGCAAGTGATATTGCCGCTTATTCTGGATCAGTTTCACCATGCGCACCGTATGTACGTTGCGGGTCTGGCACCAAGTCCCGTTCCCATGGAGAAAATCACTGCAATTGAACTGACTCGGGCCATTAGAGAAGCACTGGTTCTGCCAAGTAGTACTCGTCAGATTACGGCCGTTCGGTTGCAGTCGAGTAATGGGCGCGAACAAGTCGCTCAGCGGCTAGAGGAAGTCTTTCTAGATCGATGAAACGGCCAAGCTGGGGTACTAGTGGCGGCAGGCAATGGCGGAGCTCCTACCCGCGCCAACAATCAACTCGTGAAAATGTTCGCTTAGCAAGCATGGAGACATCAACGTCACCGACCAGTCCGTTAGCGGACTACTTCGGCCCTTCAACAGTCACTTTGATGCTGGAATACCATTCAGCCAAATTCTCAATATCAGCATCCGTCAGAGACTTCGCGATGATGCTCATCTGCGGATCCTTCCGGGCTCCAGCACGAAATGCGCGCAACTGGGTAATGATGTAGACCTTTTGTTGCCCGCTCAAATTGGCCGCTTCGGCAAGAATTGCGACACCATCGAACCCATGACAGACTTGGCAAAGCGTCTGCACCTTAGTGCGCACTGCATCCGGTTGATCTGCCATTGCCGCGTTCAACGAGTACGGAAATACCGCAATCAATGAAATCGAACAAAGCCACTTGAGCTTGAACATGACCTGCTCCCCAAAAAACAAAAAGGGCCGGGCAAAACGCCCAGCCCGCATTACCTCTGCAATATCTATTTGCCTTGGTATGAAATGCGGTAGACCGCTCCAGCCTTGTCGTCGGAGACCAAAATAGAGCCATCGACATATTGCTGCACGTCGACCGGGCGTCCGAGATAAACGCCATCCGAATTCATCCACCCTTCGGCGAACGGTTCGGTCTTGACTGCATTGCCCTTGTCATCCAGATAGGTCACCATCACCCGGGCACCGCGGGGCTTGACCGCGTTCCAAGAACCATGCTGTGCGCTGAATATGGCATTTTGGTACTTGGCAGGAAATTGCTTGCCGGTATAGAACATCATGCCCAAATCAGCCGCATGTGCCACCATTTCAACCTGAGGCTTCACATAGTTATCGGCCATTTCCTTGGGAATGGTTTGGCTCTTGTACTCGTCTGTGCGAACTTCGCCGCCACCGTAATACGGTGCACCATACCACCCACCCATTTTGAGCGTACCGTTAACCGCTGGTACCTTGTTCAACTCGCCGGGAGGAGTCTCATCGCCCATACCATCGACCTGATTGTCGGTGAACCACAAACTCTTGTCCTTCGGATTGAATGCCAAGCCTGATGAGTTGCGAACACCCGTTGCTACCACCTTGCGGTCTCCGCCGTCACGGTTAAAGCTGACGATGCCACCAATGCCCCACTTACGATAAAGATCCACCTTCTCCGGGGGTTGGACATTGAATGGTTGTCCCAGGGTGATATAGATTCGATTATCCGGTCCGATCACGCAGGCGCGAGCGGTGTGGTTATATGACTCCTCGTCCGCGGGAATCAAGTCACCTTGCTTGACAATTGCGAATGCAACGGTGTCAGACCCCTCCATAAAATATTCTGCGGCCGGGAACATCATCACGCGGTTACGCTCAGCGATGAAGAGGAAGCCGTCAGGCGAATAGCAGGTGCCTGCAGGAATGTCGAACTTGACACTGGGGCTGAACTCTTCGACTGTGTCGGCCACGTTATCCATGTCGCGATCGTTGACGGAGTAAACAGTTGACTTCCGTGTCCCCACCCATACCGCTGCGGTGTTGCGACTGACCGCCATTCCACGTGCATCAGGAACAATGGCGAACAGTTCAATTTTGAAGCCCTCTGGCAACTTGATTTGTTGAAGAACTTTCTTCAGGTTATCAGCGTACGTACCGCCCTGTGCGATACGTTTCATTGGACCAGTGTCGGTCCGCTTAAATGCGCCTAGTTTTTCCAGGTTTGCCGCGTCGTCTTTCGCAAAACCCGGGGTCGACACTAATGAGAACGCCAAGCTAACAGCTACCAGCGTTGCGCTTTTCTTAAACACACTTCCAATTTTCTGTTTCATCTGCTCTCCTCTTTCTAATTGCGTGGACAATGATGTGTGACGTAACGTAGCCCCTCTACGTTGAAGCCAAAGTCAGTTTGGCACACTTCATTTCGTGACCTATTAGTGCAAACCCTAGCGCAAGAAAGCCCCTTCAAACTAGCTGGAAATAGAATTTTCGCCATGCTCAATTGATTGAAATATGGGCGTCAAATCAAGGAATATTCTTTAGTGAGATTTGATGCGCCTACTGCAATCCAGAGCGTCAATCGTGAACAAATTCGGACGGAAGGACCACAGGTCAGTTTGTCTGAAACACTCCACCGTGTTCCAGGCCTGACGATATTGGAGCGCCAAAACTACGCCCTGGATTTGCAGGCTTCGATTCGAGGCTTTGGTGCGCGCTCGGCATTTGGTGTCACTTACACACGCCTATGGAACCAATCCCACACACCTTCTTTCCATCCGTCCATGTGGTTCGGTAGAGATCGGTTCCCTGGAGATTGGCACCTAAAATATCAGCTTGATCCAGGTTTGCATCCCTGATATTCGCCCATTGAAGGTTGGCATCTCGGAGATCGGCTCCGCGTAGAAACTCACCGTTGCTACGCATGCTGCCAAAGTCTGCACCCGCCAGACGAGCATGCTGCAGGTTAACCCCCCTCAGATTTGCGCCTCTAAGGTCAGCGCCCTGAAGGTCTGCTCCCTCTAGGTTCGCCTTCTCCAGATTTGCGCCGTGCTTGTCACATCCGCTCCAATCTACATTTGGCGCTGGCGCGTCAAGACAAGCCGCATCGGCTACAAGTAAGCCATGTGACAGCGCCACCCATAAAGCAACTCGACACAAGTATTTCACTTTCGTTTCCTTCGCCAAGAAGCGGTTGTTTGAATCATTTTCTTCGAATCGCTGCTCAAGTGCAGGTTTCTGGTTGGAAACCTCATCGACTGCTCTCACTGACCCGTCATGGGATCAACAAATGTCCGCAATGGAGCGACGTAACCCAGAGTCGGGTCTTGTTTAGGTTTGTAGGATGCCCGACCGCAGTGGCTTGCCAATGACATACCGGGTGCGCCCAAGGTTGGGCGTCGTACAAGCCTCAGGGGAGGAAACCGCGGGGACCGAGGCGGCCCGAGTTCAAAGCGAGTTGCTTATGGGGATTTGAGATTGCGAGGGGTTGCAACGAAGTCTGAACGGACGGTGTTGCGGGCTCATGTTTGATGTAACCCGCCTCAAATCACTGCAATACCCTGCTTTCACTGGAGAAATGGTGGTGGGTGATGACGGGCTCGAACCGCCGACCTACGCCTTGTAAGGGCGCCGCTCTACCAACTGAGCTAATCACCCCACCTTCAACCTCAAAATCAGTTCAACGCATCTTTCAATGCCTTGCCCGGACGGAACTTTGGAACTTTAGCAGCCTTGATTTTAATCGCAGCGCCAGTGCGTGGGTTTCGACCGGTACGGGCGGCCCGCTTGCCAACCGCAAAAGTACCGAATCCGACCAGCGACACAGAGCCACCCTTCTTCAGCGTTGTCTTGACGGCGCCAATGGTCGATTCCAAAGCGCGCGTCGCCGCAGCCTTAGAAATATCTGCATGTTTCGCGATGTGCTCAATCAGTTCAGTTTTATTCACAAAGACCCCTTGTATGAATGAAGCGCAAATTCAAATAGCTCTTCAAAATCCTGTTCTTCGCCAACACAGCCCTTACGGCATGCATTAGAACCCCAGCAATTGCAGTTGCTGCATTCCATTAAAGCCACCGGGCTCTTCCCTGTCAATATGCCATGCAACATTTAGGCAGTGCGGTCGCGAATTCTAGTCGCATTCTTTACCGCACCCGGGCACGAATTTCCGGCACCGCCTTTTGCAGGTAGTACACCATGGACCAGACGGTAAGCACGGCCGCCGCCCAAATGAGCCATGCTCCCCACAAATGGGTGTTGATCACACCCAGTAAATGACCATCGAACAACAAAAAAGGAATTGCAACCATTTGCACCACCGTCTTCAATTTTCCAATCATGTGCACCGCGACGCTTTTTGACGCGCCAATCTGTGCCATCCACTCGCGCAATGCCGAAATCGCAATTTCCCGACCAATGATGATGAGTGCGACAAAGACATCCGTACGCTGCAAATGCACAAGAACCAGCACACAGGCACAGACCAGGAATTTGTCAGCCACCGGGTCCAGGAAAGCTCCAAAAGACGAAGTCTGATTCAGCCTTCGCGCCAAATATCCGTCCAACCAGTCGGTCAGCGCAAACACCACGAACATCACCGTGGCAATCAAATTCTTTTCACCTTGTGTTGTAAACGATTCAGGCAAATAGAACACGCCAACGATCAGTGGAATCGCGAAAATACGCGTCCAAGTCATGATCGTCGGAATGGTGGTAAACATGCCTAATTGTGGCATGCCTAGTGCAACGCACGGTAGATTTCTTCCGCCAGTTCGCGTGAAATGCCTTCCACGTTGGCAAGGTCTTCGGCGCTTGCCAAGGCGACTCCGCGCACGCCCCCAAAACGCTGCAACAATCGAGCGCGCCGCTTGGGACCAATGCCAGCAATCTCTTCAAGCTTGCCGCCGCCCACGCGCACTTTTGCGCGCTGTGCCCGCATGCCGGTAATGGCAAAGCGATGGGCCTCGTCGCGTATTTGAGCCACCAGCATCAAAGCAGCCGAATCGGCGCCAAGATAAACCTTTTCGCGCCCGTCGGCAAACACCAGTTCCTCCAGACCGACCTTGCGCCCTTCGCCCTTCTCAACACCTGCGATCAGAGACAAATCCAGGCCCAGGTCGTGAAACACCTCGCGCGCTATCGCGACCTGCCCCTTGCCACCATCGACCAGCACCAGATCGGGCAGTCGACCCGTGCCCGGTGGCGTGGTGCCCGCATGCTTGGACTGTTTCAATACTTCGGCCAGTTTGCCATAGCGCCGGGTAAGTACCTGGCGCATGGCGGCATAGTCATCGCCTGGCGTAATGCCTTCAATGTTGTAGCGGCGGTATTGCGCGTTTTGCATGCTGTGATGCTGAAAAACCACGCACGATGCCTGGGTAGCCTCGCCAGACGTGTGCGAGATATCAAAACACTCCACCCGCAGGGCATCCAGATTTTCCAAAGGCAAATCCAGCGCGTCGACCAGCGCACGCGTTCGTGCCTGCTGTGAACCCTCTTCGGCCAGCAGTCGCCCCAGTTGCAACGCGGCGTTGGTTTGCGCCATTTCCAGCCACGCCCTGCGCTGCTCGCGTGGTTGGTACACTGCGTTCACCCTGATCCCGGTCTGTTCGATGAGTGCTTGCAGCAGGGACTTACTGACGCGCTCGCTGAGAATAAGTGTGGCAGGCATGGGAATGCTGATGTAGTGCTGCGCAAGGAATGCTTCCAGTACCTGCACCTCCACCGGTGTCGTACCAGATACCACGGCATCATCTTCTTCAAATCCGATAGCCTCGTCCACCTGGACCGGAAAGTAGGGCCGGTCTCCCAGATGTCTGCCTCCGCGCACCATAGCCAGATTGACGCAGGCCCGTCCACCCCGCACCTTCACAGCGAGAATGTCTACATCGCGGTCCTCCACGTTGTCCATCGATTGTTGGTGCAATACATTGGAGAGGGCGGCAACCTGGTTACGCAGTTCCGCCGCCTGCTCAAACTCGAGTTGCTCGGCGTGCGCCATCATGCGCGCCTCCAGCGTGCGCATCACGTCCAGCGCATCACCGCGCAAAAACCGCTCGGCATTGGCAACATCGTTACCGTAATCCTGAACCGAAATATGACCCACGCAGGGTGCTGAACAACGCTTGATCTGGTACAACAAGCAGGGCCGTGATCGATTGCTGAACACGGTGTCCTCGCAGGTGCGCAGACGAAAAACCTTCTGCATCAGCAGAATTGCTTCCTTTACCGCCCATGCACTGGGATAGGGGCCGAAATAGTGATGTTTCTTTTCTATTGTCCCGCGGTAATACGTTACCCGAGTGAAATCCGTGCCACCGGTCATCTTCAGGTAGGGGTAACTCTTGTCGTCCCGAAACAGGATGTTGTACCTGGGGTTGAGTGTCTTGATGAGGTTGTTTTCGAGAAGCAGCGCCTCAGCTTCGGAGCGCACCACTGTGGTCTCCAGGCGCACGATCTTGCTCACCATGTGCCCGATACGGGTGCCGCCATGGTTTTTCTGAAAATAGCTCGAAACCCGGCGCTTGAGGTTGATCGCCTTGCCAACGTAGAGCAACTGTTCTTCGGCATCGAAATAGCGGTACACCCCCGGCAAGGAAGGCAGGGCAGCTACTTCGCGCAACAGTTCATCGGAATGCGTCACAGACATGGGACCGTATTGTGCGGCTTGGCAGATATGGACAATCGGGCGTATGCAATGGGACATTTTCTGTCGGGTAGTCGACAACTTTGGTGACATAGGTGTGTGTTGGCGCCTGTGCGCCGACCTGTCCGCTCGGGGCGAACAGGTCCGTCTTTGGGTAGACGATGCCAGCACTCTGGAGTGGATGGCCCCGGGGGCCCTTCTGGGCAGTTGGTCGGGAGTGCAGGTTCTGGACTGGAAGCTTTCCACCGATCCCCGACTCCTGAGCTCCCTTTCAGCAGCAGCTATCTGGATCGAAGGTTTCGGCTGCGAAATCGCTCCTGAATTCATAGCTAGTCGCGCACACTCTGCCAGTGATATCGACCAAATGTGTACCCCAAATCCGATCTGGCTCAACTTGGAGTACCTGTCAGCACAAGCATACGTGGAACGCAGCCATGGACTGCAATCGCCAATCGGCCACGGCCCGGCACAAGGCTGGACCAAGCACTTCTATTACCCCGGCTTTTCCGACCGCACTGGCGGACTGCTGCGGGAGCGTGATTTGCCCCAGAGGATGGCCCGCTTCAATGCGCAGGACTGGTTGCACGCACAAGGGATCGTGCGCAAAACCCGGGAACGCATGCTGTCCGTGTTTTGCTATGAGCCACCCGTATTGGCGCAACTCCTGAAACAGCTTGCAACTGACACAACGCCCACCCATCTGCTGGTCACCTCGGGGCGCTCAGGCGCGTTCGTACGCGGTGAAATTGGTCGCCTAAATGGGCTGCAACCTTCATGGAATATGCGCAAGTCGCTATCAATTTCATATCTTCCCCCGCTTTCACAACATGACTTCGATCACCTGTTATGGGCATGCGACCTGAATTTTGTGCGCGGCGAAGACTCGCTGGTTCGGGCTCTGTGGGCTGGCAAACCCCTAGTGTGGCAGATCTACCCCCAAGATGATGCCGCACACCACACCAAGCTCACCGCCTTTCTGGACATGATCAATGCCCCCGTTTCCCTGCGCCGCCTGCACGCCCAGTGGAATGGCATAGAACCGACGCGGTCGGGCACGCTGCTTGTACAGGACGAGATTGCCGCCTGGGGTGAATCCGTGAAATCTTCACGTGACCGGCTGCTAAAAATGGACGATCTGACAACGCAAATCATGCGTTTCGCTCGGAAAAACCGTTAAAATTCAAGGCTTTGCTGATATTGCCGAGAAATTTACGCAAGTCATGCGCCCGCCGCATCTAGCGGCCTACACACGCTCAATTAGCGACACCTGTCCCCGACTCACCATGAAAATCGCTCAAGAAATTCGCGCCGGCAACGTCATCATGCACGGCAAAGACCCCATGGTCGTTCTGAAAACCGAATACAGCCGCGGGGGTCGCAACTCTGCCACCGTACGCATGAAGCTCAAAAGTCTGATCGCCAATTTTGGCACCGAAGTGGTGTTCAAGGCCGACGACAAGATGGACCAGGTCATCCTGGACAAGAAGGATTGCACCTACTCCTACTTTGCTGACCCCATGTACGTTTGCATGGACAGCGAGTACAACCAGTACGAAGTCGAGGCCGAGAACATGGGCGACACGCTCAACTACCTCGAAGACGGCATGGAACTCGAAGTCGTGTTCTACGACGGCAAGGCGATCTCGGTCGAGTTGCCTACCAGCGTGGTACGCGAAATTACGTGGACCGAACCCGCAGTCAAGGGTGACACCTCTGGCAAGGTCTTGAAGCCTGCCAAGATCGCCACAGGCTTTGAGGTTGGCGTGCCAATATTCGTAGCCCAGGGCGACAAGGTTGAAATCGACACCCGCACTGGCGAGTATCGCAAGCGCGTCTAAGCAGTCACGCTCCCAGCATAGGCTCCCTCGTGGAGCCTTTTTTCTTGGCCAATTAGGTGTAGGCTTACTCCATGAACACGGCGGAACACAAACCCTTGATCCACGCAGTCGACGCAGTTGCCCCTGACGCCGACCTGGGACGGCTGTCCTTACGTGAGGTACGGATAGATACCTACCAGGAAAACGTCGCCTACCTGCACCGTGACTGCGAGTTGTACCGAGCCGAGGGTTTCAAGGCACTTTCGAAAGTGGAGGTACGTACCGACAGGCACAGCATTCTGGCATCAGTCAACGTGGTCGATGACACGCATATTGTGGCGCCCGGACAAGTCGGCCTGTCCAAGGATGCCTTTGCACAGATTGGCGCCAAGGACGGCGAAACGGCCACCGTCAGCCATGCCGAAGCACCTGCCTCGATTGGTGCGTTGCACCGCAAACTCGCCGGTGAACGCCTGACCACAGAGGACTTTCATGCCATCGTGCACGACATTGCGGCACACCGCTACTCCAAGATCGAGTTGACCGCGTTCGTAGTGGCCTGCAACCGCGACGAGCTCGACCGGGAGGAGGTGTTCTTCTTGACGGAGGCAATGGTCTGCGCCGGGAAGCGTCTGAACTGGCACGAACCGCTGGTCGTTGACAAGCACTGCATTGGCGGCATCCCCGGCAACCGTACCTCCATGTTGGTCGTGCCTATCGTGGCGGCGCATGGCATGCTGTGTCCCAAGACATCGTCGCGGGCCATAACGTCACCAGCAGGTACCGCCGACACCATGGAGGTACTGGCCAGGGTGGAACTGCCTCTGGATGAGTTGCAGGACATTGTTCGCAGCCACCGCGCCTGCCTGGCCTGGGGGGGAACTGCTCAGTTGTCGCCCGCCGACGACGTGCTGATTTCTGTTGAGCGTCCATTGTCCCTGGATTCACCGGGCCAGATGGTGGCCTCCATCCTGTCCAAGAAAGTTTCTGCTGGATCGACCCACCTGGTGCTGGACATTCCGATTGGACCAACTGCCAAAGTGCGCTCGATGCCCGAAGCCCACAGGCTTAGACGCTTATTCGAGTACGTTGCACAACGCATTCACCTCTCGCTCGATGTGGTAATTACGGATGGTCGTCAGCCCATCGGCCTGGGCATCGGCCCGGTGCTGGAAGCCCGTGACGTGATGCGTGTTTTGGAAAACGATCCGCGCGCGCCCATCGATCTGCGGCAAAAGGCGCTGCGCCTGGCGGGCCGGCTGCTGGAATGCGACCCGGACGTGCGTGGCGGTGATGGATTTGCCATCGCCCGCGACATTCTCGATTCAGGCCGTGCCCTGGCAAAGATGAATGAGATCATTGTGGCGCAGGGAAGCAAGGCGTTTGACCACAACCATGCGCAACTCGGACCACTGAGCTTTGAAGTAAGCGTGCCCCATGCTGGCGTAGTCACGGGAATCGACAACTTTCAGCTGGCCCGCATTGCGGGTCTGGCAGGTGCGCCGAAAATAAAGAGTGCTGGGGTCGATCTGTTTTATAAACTGGGCGACGAAGTGCAAGCCGATGCGGCCCTCTACCGCGTGCACGCCAACTTTTCGGCAGACCTTGAATTTGCCCGCCATGCATGCCAGAAATCGTCCGGCTACACCATTGGCGCAGCCAATGAGGTACCCCACGCCTTCGTCGAATTCTGAAGGCATGACCACCATGCTGCTGTACTTTGACGAAGACCGTGTGAACGCAATCACCATCGCGGAGGGCGCCGCAATGAACTGCGCGCCCATCCACCGCCACAGTTTTCCTGACGGTGAGCTGAAGTTGCGCTTGCCTTCCTCGCTGCCCGAACGGGTTGTACTGCTTCGATCCCTGGACCATCCGAATGAGAAACTGCTCGAGTTGCTGCTGGTCGCCGGCACCGCGCGCCAGTTGGGAGCAAGCCACCTTACCCTGGTAGCCCCCTACCTTGCATACATGCGCCAGGACAAGGCCTTTGAGCCAGGAGAAGTTGTTAGCCAGCACGTGATCGGCCATTTTCTTGCAACCCTGTTTGACGCGGTCGTCACCGCGGACCCTCACCTGCACCGTGTGGCCACGCTGCAAGAAGCCGTACCTGTATCCGAAGCCATCGTCTTGAGCGCAGCGCCCCTGCTGTCCGATCTGATTGCAACCCACCATTTGCATCCGCTTTTGCTAGGGCCCGATGAGGAGTCTGCCCAATGGGTGGCACTGGCGGCATCCCGGCACGGGTTTGACCACGGTGTTTGCCGCAAGAAGCGCAAGGGAGACCGCGACGTGGATATTGCACTCCCGCCAATACGCTTCGCCGGACGCTGCGTGGTATTGATCGACGACGTAGCCAGCAGTGGACACACACTGGCGCGGGCCACGCGCATGCTGCTGGTTGCCGGTGCGGCCTCGGTCGATGTGGCCCTCACCCACGCCCTGTTTGCGGGCGACGCCTGGCAGATCCTTCAGGAGGCTGGTGTACGCTACGTCTGGAGCACCGACTGCATCACGCACAGCAGCAATGCAGTCAGCATGAACGCCTGCATCGCGCAAGCATTGATTGACCTCAACTCTCGGAAAACAGACCTTTGAACACCATACCCCACCATCTTGACGAAGACACTCTGGCAGAAGTTTGGGCCGACTTGCAGGCCCATGTAGACGCAGGCGTTCGGCTGCGGCCCAACGCCTACCGTCTGGCGTTTTCCGACCCAGAATTTCTCATGCGCCGCGAAACACGTGGCATGCGCATGCAACTCGAAATGCTCAAGCCCGATCTGGACCAGTCCGAGCAGGGTGTGGAAAACACCGTTGTAGTATTTGGCAGTGCTCGTTTTCTGTCTCCCGCTGCAGCTGAGCAGGCACTGAAAGAAGCCCAGGCCAGTGGCGACGCCACCAAGATCAACCTGGCGCAGCGCGGTGTGCGCAATGCCGTGTACTACGAACAGGCACGCCTGTTTGCCCATTTGGTGGCCGGCCACAGCGCACGTCTGCCGCTCAAGGAGCGTATCTTCATTTGCACTGGAGGGGGCCCGGGCATCATGGAGGCTGCCAACCGCGGGGCACATGAAATGGGGGTTCCCACGGTGGGACTTAACATTACGCTGCCGCATGAACAAAAGGCCAATCCCTATGTTTCACCGTCACTGAGCTTCAAGTTTCACTATTTTGCCTTGCGCAAAATGCACTTCATGATCAGGGCCAAGGCATTGGTGGCGTTCCCCGGCGGCTTTGGAACCCTGGACGAACTGTTTGAGGTAATCACCCTGGTTCAAACCCAAAAGTCCGCACCCTTGCCCATCATCCTGTTTGGCACCGGTTACTGGAAGCGACTTATCAACTTTGACGTACTCATCGAAGAAGGAGTGATTTCGGCAGAAGACATGGACCTGATCCGGTTCACCGACGATCCACAAGAGGCGTGGGAAACCATACGCGCGTTTTATGACATGGATGGTGGCTAGCCGCAGGAATCAAGGCCGAAGATTCCAGGCCAGACGCGAGCCCGCACTGACCATGCCCGCCAGTGTCCAGAACACCACAGACACCCCCACCAGCGCTCCGACCGAGCCAAACAGCATGGGCATGAACACGCTGGAAAGATTGATGGCCATGAGCCGAACCGCAATGGCCTGACCATGCAGGTGGTCCGGCGTTATCTGGTGCAGCGTGCTCATCATCATGGGCTGCACGGTACCCAACGCCACCCCCAGCAACACGGAGCAAAGCCCCATGGTCCACGGCGAATGCATGAACGGGTAGGCCACAAATAGAACCGCCGTACACAGCATTGCAGCCGTTATCACGGCCCACTCCTGCAAGTGCTCCGCCACCAGCGGCAACAGCAGGCGCACGCCCACCGCTGCGACAGCAAAGGCACCCAGAATGGTGCCAATAACGGAGGCACTAAAACTGCGCTCATGGCCCAGAATCGGCACTACAAAAGTGTGCACGTCCCAGCACGAGGACAGCAGCCAGTTCACCATCAAGAGGCGACGCATGGATGCCGAACGCAATACCTCTACCACCTGTTCACGTGCACTGCCTGAATGCGTGTTCGTCAACGGCAACTGGCGAGTATTTCGTATCCAGAACCAGGTGCACAGTGGCAGCACAGCGCAGAGCAAGAAGGCAGCGCCAAAGCCCCAGGCATCCGCCGCAGTTCCACCGACAAACTGACCCGCATAATCAATCAGCAGGCCTGCCGCCACCGGACCCAGAAAATTTGACAGTGCCGGACCAATGGACAGCAAACTGAAGGCCTGCCGCAGTTCGGTTGAGTCACGCGCGACCCTACCCACATGGCGTTGTAGCGCAATGGCGCTCACCCCCGTCGAGCCGCCCAGGCACAGCGCCGCGATGCACAGCGTCGCCATGCTCGGCCACAGCACGGGCAAACATGCCCCAGCGCACGCCACCACCACCGCCCAGCCTATCGGTCGACGCAGTCCGTGGCGATCGGCATAGCGACCGGCAGGAATGGACAGAAAAACCTGAGTCAATGCAAACAGTGCCAGCAAGCCCCCCACAGCCAAAGCACTTTCACCCCGGCGCAGGGCATACAGTGGCGCCGCCAGGCGCAGGGCGGCCATACTGGCGTGCAGGCAGATATGTCCACCCACCAACTGCATCAGTTCCCGGGTGACCGACCGCGACCGGTGCCCGGGACCCTTCCGTATGCTCATGCAGAGTCAATCCCTATGACGGGGTCGCGATCAAAATCCTGGTCTGCCGGAATGAGGCTCTGCGCCTGCGTCTCTGGCAAGGCTTCCACCATTTTCAACGCCCGCCCCATGGCTCGGCTGCGCACTTCGGCACTGTCCAAGGTTTTGAGCACGGTCTCCGTCTGCGATTTGACCCTGGCGATAACATCTCCAAACTTGTTGAATTCCGTTTTCACGGCGCCAAGCACCTGCCACACCTCGCTTGAACGTTTCTCCAGAGCCAATGTTCTGAATCCCATTTGCAGGGAGCTGAGCATGGCTAGCAAGGTCGTAGGGCCAGCGAGCGTAATGCGGTGCTCACGCTGCAAGGCTTCCATCAACCCCGGTCGGCGCAGCACCTCGGCATACAAGCCCTCGGTCGGCAGGAAAAGAATGGCAAAGTCGGTGGTGTGTGGCGGTTCAATGTACTTCTCGGAAATGGACTTTGCTTCCAGCCGAATCCGCGCTTCCAGCGCCTTGCCGGCCACCTCCGCGGCAGCCACATCCGCCCTTCCCTGTGCATCCAGCAGACGCTCATAGTCTTCGTTGGGAAACTTGGCATCGATTGGCAACCACAAAGGCGCACCACTGTCGGACCTGCCAGGAAGTTTGATCGCAAAGTCCACCACGTTTTTGCTGCCCGGTCGTGTGGCCACCTGCACCGCGTACTGGTCTGGCACAAACACCTGTTCGAGCAGACTCGCCAGTTGTGCTTCACCAAACATGCCCCTCGTTTTGACGTTGGTGAGCAAATGTTTCAGGTCACCCACGCCTTGAGCCAGCGTTTGCATTTCACCCAAGCCCTTGTGTACCTGTTCAAGCCGGTCTGCCACCTGCTTGAAGCTTTCGCTCAATCGCGCTTGCAGCGTGGACTGTAATTTCTCGTCGACAGTGGCGCGCATTTCGTCAAGCTTGGTGGCATTGGTCGTTTGCAGTTGCGCCAACTGGGCTTCCAGGGTCTGACGCACCTCCGCCATGCGCCGGGCGTTGGACTCGCTCAGGTTCGAAAGCTGCAGCGACAAGGTGTCGGACAGGGTCTTCTGCAACAGCGTCAGTTGCTGGCCAAAAGCATCAATCTGGGTGTTTTGCGTGCGCGTCGCTTCCGCGCCTTGCTGGGTCAGGGTTTGCTGGAAGGTGGCCAGATATTGCGTGATTTCCTGGCGCGCTCCACGGGAAGACTCTGCAATTTCGCGGCGCAGTTCACGCTCCAGCCGTTCGCTCGTGGTCTGAAGTCCCGCGCGCAATTGCTGCAATTCCAGAGTTTGAGCAAGAATTTCGCCGCCGACGGCCTGCCTGCTCACCAACCACAACAGCAATGCAACGTTGACAACCGCCAGCGCACCCAGTGCCACTAGCTGCCATTCAGCCATTTGCAACCATGTTCAGCGGTGTGACCGCCTTGCCCCGCACCAGATAGCCCACCAAGTTATCGACCGCCAGATCCGCCATGGCGCGCCGGGTACCTGCGGTGGCGCTGGCGATGTGCGGTGTTAACACCACGTTGGGAACGGTCAGCAGATCAGGATGCACCTTGGGTTCGCCCTCATACACATCCAGGCCGGCCGCGGCAATACGCTTTTCGCGCAAGGCAATGGCCAGTGCCGCGTCGTCCACGATACCGCCGCGTGCCACATTGATCAGCGTTGCAGTGGGTTTCATCCATGTCAGCTCCTGCACCCCGATGGTGTGGTGCGATGATGCCGAGTAGGGAACCACCAGCACCACATGGTCGGCAGTTTTCAGCAGTTCTTCCTTGCTCAGATACCGGGCCTGGGACAGGGCTTCGGTTGCGCCATCCAGGCGTGATCGGTTGTGGTACACCACCTTCATGCCAAATCCAAGCGCGCCGCGACGGGCAATAGCCTGTCCGATCCGGCCCATGCCAATAATGCCGAGCGTCGTGCCGTGAATCTCGGCTCCCGAGAACATGTCGTAGCTCCAGCGCGTCCAAAGACCGGCTCGCAAAAAGTGTTCACTCTCGGTGACACGCCGTGCGGTGGCCATCAGCAGTGCAAAACCAAAATCAGCCGTAGTTTCAGTCAGCACGTCCGGCGCATTGGTGCCAAGCACACCTGCAGTTGTCATGGCATCAAGATCGAAGTTGTTGTAGCCCACCGTCATATTGGCACAAATCTTCAATGCCGGGCACTGCGCCAGCACGGGCGCTGTAATGCGCTCCACGCCCGTGGTGAAGACCCCCACCTTATCCTGCAGACGATGCAAAAATTGTTCGCTGTCCCACTGCATGTCACCCGGGTTGGACTCCACTTCAAAATGTTCGGTGAGACGTTCAATCACATCAGGAAAGATGGCCCGGGTTACTAGCACCCGGGGCTTGGAAGGTGGTGTGGACATATTGAATTTGAATGGGGCGGTCAGTTGGGCGGAGTAATGTCGAACACCTGACGCAAATAGGCCAAGTATTTTTCATCTTCGCACATATTTTTCGAGGGAGTATCCGACAATTTTGCTACCGGCTGACCATTGCAGCGCACCATCTTGATTACGATTTGGAGCGGTTCGTAGCCCAAATCATTAGTCAGGTTGGTGCCGACACCAAACGCCAGTTGGCAGCGTCCGCGAAACTGCTGGTAAAGTTCGATCGTGCGAGGCACCGTCAGTCCATCACTGAAGATCAGCGTCTTGGTGTGGGGCTCGACACGGTTGTGCGCATAGTGATTCAGCATTCGCTCACCCCACTCGAACGGGTCGCCGCTATCGTGACGTGCACCGTCAAACAGCTTGCAAAAGTACATGTCGAAATCTCGCAGGAACGCGCTCATCCCGTACACGTCAGACAGTGCTATTCCCAGATCGCCCCGGTACTCCCGTGCCCACGACTCGAATGCAAAAGTCTGGCTGTCACGCAACCGTGGACCGAGCGCTTGCGATGCCTGCAGGTACTCGTGAGCCATTGTGCCCAATGGCGTCAATCCCAGCTTCATAGCAAACAATACGTTGCTGGTCCCAGCCAACTGCCCTGCCATGCCGCGGTTGTTGCCCGGGCTCTGGAGGGTCCCCAGACGTGCAGAGAGCACGCGCAAGACTTCTTCATGCCAGGAACGTGAAAAGCGCCGACGCGTGCCGTAATCTGCAATTTTCAAGTCGGAAAGGCCCTCGGCGCGCAACTGACCAATCTTGAGTTCCAGGCGCTGACGGCCTTCCAGAAAATCGGGGACCATCTGGGTGTTGCGGAAGTAAACCTCATTGACGATGGCCAATACCGGAATCTCGAACAAAATGGTGTGCAGCCATGGCCCAACGATGACGATCTCGATCTCGCCATTGGGTAGTGGAGTGACGTTGATGTACTTTTCATTCAGGCGAAACAGGCCCAGAAAGTCCACAAAATCGCTCTTGATGAACCGTAGGGAGCGCAGATAAGCCAGTTCGCTGTCCTGAAAATGCAGGTTGCACAGCGATCGTATCTCTTCGCGAATCTCGTACACATGCGGTGCCAGATTGATGCCTTCATTGCGGCAGCGGAATCGGTATTCCACCTGCGCCCCAGGGAACTGGTGCAGCACCACCTGCATCATTGTGAACTTGTACAGGTCGGTATCCAGAAGGCTGGTAATGATCATGGTTAAAGGCCTGGTGCGATGGCGTTGCAGGGCTGCTGAGCCACCAGTGTAATGACCCGGTCGGCCCGTTCCGCCAGAATTCCATTTTGCTCCGCAACCAGCATACTCAAGCCTTGCGCCTTTAACGCCAGCAGTGCATCGCGAATCGATTCCACCAGCACCGGCGCTATGCCCTCGCACGGCTCATCGAGCAACATCAGGGCAGGTTGCGTCATAAGCGTTCGCGCGATGCTGAGCATTTGCTGCTCGCCACCGCTCATTTGTGCCGCATTTCGCCTCAGCATAGGCTTAAGCGCTGGAAACAGCGTCAGCACCAAGTCTTCCTGTCGGGCTATTTCGGCCGCTGCGCTTCTTTTTTTCACATCTGTTCGCGCCGCGATACGCAGATTTTCCTTCACCGTAAGCGCAGTAAAAAGGCAGCGGTCTTCCGGCACGTAGCCCAGACCACGCTGGGCTCGCCGGAACGGCGGTAAATCAATAATGCTCTCATTTTGGTAGCTTATCGTGCCTGCCACACGAGGCACCAGCCCCATCGCAGCCTGCAGCAGCGTTGATTTTCCGGCACCGTTTAATCCCTGCAAAACCACCAGCTCCCCGACCGCTACCCGCAGCGAAACGCCAAATAGCGCTTGCGCTGCCCCGTGCCAGGCACACAGGTCACGCACTTCAAGCATGGGGAACCTTCGATTGCGCTACTGACCACCACTGGCCCAGATAACGCCGGCGCACCGTCGCGTCTTCGGCAACAGTCTGGGGAGAACCCTGGGCCGCGATCTCGCCGTCAACGAGCACCAGCACCCGATCCGCCACTGTGAAGACGGCATCCATGTTGTGCTCGGTATACAGGACAGCGGTGCCCGCACGATCACCGCGCGGCAGAGTCAGTGACTTGACCAACTTCATTAAATCGGCCCGCTCACTGGCAGCAAGACCCGCAGCGGGTTCGTCCAGCAACAATAATTGAGGAACAGGCGCCCCGGTGCCACGCACGGCAACCGGTGGATAGCGCAAGCCTGCTATAGCCATCGCCAATTCCAAACGCTTCTTGGCACCATAGGGCAGACCCTGAGCCGCATCCTGCGCCAACGATTGCAAACCCACCTCCTCCAGCAGGGCCATGGCATGTCGGCTATCGGTCGCATTGAGGTCATTAAACGCCGCCAGACCGCGTGAAGCTTGCGTGAGCAGCTGCACATTTTGTAGCACGGTAAGAGCTTCAAAGGTCTGCGCGACCTGAAAAGTTCGCGCTACCCCGCACTGCAATCGCGCTGCGACCTGCAAAGTGTCGATGCGCTCGCCGTTCCAGTGCACCGCACCCGATGTCAGGCGATGCTGCCCGGCAATGCAGCCAAAACAGGTCGACTTGCCAGCACCATTGGGGCCAATCAGCGCCACACATTCGCCGGGTTCCACCGCAAACGAGATGCCCCGGACCGCCTGCACTGCATCGAAGTGTTTGGTCAGACCTTGAACCAGCAGCGTCACGGATGCATCCCCGAACGCGGCACCGCTGTGCGGGTGGTCTGCCAGCGAACACCCAAAATGCCCGAGGGTGCCGCCACCATGATGACCATGACCAGCACACCCAGTGCCCCGCGCCAGTATTCAAAGCCGCGCCCCAGTGCCGCGCCGGCAGCCACCAGCAGTCCGGCGCCAGCGGCCGATCCCCAAAGCGCGTGCATGCCTCCAAGCAAGACCACCAGCAGTGCATCCAGTGAGGTCGACACTGAGGCCACGGACGGGAATACCGCCCCCTGATGGGCCGCGAACAAGCCACCGGCCAGGCCCGCCATCGCAGCCCCGCCCAGGTAGCTCCGGAACTTGATGCGCAACAGCGGCAATCCGCTGGCCGCAGCGCGCAACGGCGCATCGCGTACCGCCTGCAGCGATAAGCCAAGGGTGGACTGGCTCAAGCGCTCCAGCCCCGCAACACTGAGAATGGCCAGCCCCAGCAGCAGTGCGAAGAAGGGCAACCGTGCCGTGTCCGGCACCAGCCTCAGGCCAATGAGCCCGTTGTCGCCCCCGGTCACCCCCACCCACTGGCTCGCTGTGGCCCAAACCACCTGTGCCAATGCCAGTGACAGCATGGCCAGGTACACCCCTGCGCTGCGCACCAGCACACCACCCAGCGCGGCGGCAACCAGCAATGCCGCGAAGCTCCCCGCCGCCAGTGCTGCCGGCAGACTCCAACCCCATGCCGTGTGCACCAGGGCGGCACCATAGGCACCCAGACCGAAAAAGGCCGCATGCCCAAAACTGACCAATCCACCCAGGGCCATCATGGCCTGCAAACTGACACCAAAAATGAGCAGGATGAGTGCATCGCTGGCCAGCGACTGCCCATAATCCCCGATCCACCAAGCGGCCAGCGCCAGTGCTGCAAACACCCCATACACCGACCAGCGAGCACGTCGGGTGCGGGGAAACACGTGGAACCGCGGAGCCATCTCGTTCGCACCAGCCTGGATCGGCTTTCCCAAAAGGCCCTGGGGACGCAATGCCAGCACCAATGCCATGGTCATGAACACCAGCACCAGAGTTGCCTGAGGAAATACAACCACTCCCAGAGCATGGACCAGGCCAATCAGCAAGGCGGCGAAGAAGGCTCCGCTGATGCTGCCAAGGCCACCGGTCACCACCACCACAAAAGTCTCCACCACCACGTTGGTGTCCATTTGCAGGTGCGCCGGTTCACGGGGCAACTGCAGGGCACCGCCCAATCCGGCCAGCGCGCATCCCAGCACCACCGCGGCCAGCATCAGCGGTGCAGGATTGATACCAAGGGCGGACAGCATGGCACGGTCCTGGGTGGCGGCCTGCAGCCGCGCACCAAACACTGTGCGGGTAAGCAACAGATGCAGGCCCAGCCAGACCAGCGGTCCCAGCGCAATGCAGAGCACCTGATACTGCGGGAAAAAGTCGTTACCGAGTTGGAACGCACCTTTGAGTCCCGGAAACCGGGGCGCAAACAGTTCGTCCGGTCCGAAACACCAGCGCATGGCATCGCGCAGTGCCAGACTCAGGCCAAAAGTGGCGACCAACTGGTATAGCTCTGGCACCCCATAGAGCCGCCTCAGCAATAGAAATTCGGCTATAGCGCCCGTCAGCGCTGCGCAAGCCGCTCCAAAAACAATAGCAATTGCATACAGCTCCGGGCTCTCACACCACGCCGGAAACCAGTTCACCAACCAGTGCGCGCTGAACATTGCCCCGAGCATGTAAAAGCTGCCATGCGCAAAATTGACAATGCGCGTCACGCCAAAGATCAGGGTTAGCCCCGCCGCCATCAGAAACAGCGTGGTGGCGTAGCTCAGTCCATTGAGAAACTGGATAAAAGCGAAGATCATGGAGGGCGGGCGAACCGCTACCCGAGCCAGGTCGTAAACTCATTCACTGGCACGCGCGGTGTGTGAAATGTGTTGACCAGGGCCGATTCGTCGGCATAGCCCAGGGCCATTGCACACACCAGCATTTCATTTTCACTGGCGCCGACGTGGGGCATGATGATCTTCGAAAATCCGTTCCATGCCGCCTGAGGGCAGGTATGCAAGCCATGACCGCGCGCAGACACCATGATGCTTTGCAAAAAGCACCCGTAGTCCAGCAATGACCCGCGGCCCATGGCGCGATCAACGGTAAATACCAAACCGACGGGAGCATCAAAAAAGCGGAAATTGGCCTGGTGCTGGGCGTGCATTTTGTCTTTGTCCGCCTTGCCAATTCCAAGCAAGCCGTACAGTCCCCACCCGTTTTCACGCCGGCGCTCGATGTAGGGACTGGTCCACTTCAGCGGGTAGTAGTCGTATTCCTCGGCGTAGTCAGCGGCCAGGGCCGGGTTGGCGCGGATCGCGTCGTGGGCGGCGCAGACCTGGCCCACCAGCGCATCCCGACTCGCGCCCCGCAGTACGTAGACCTTCCAGGGCTGGCAATTGGTTCCCGAAGGCGCTCGACTCGCCACCTGAAGGATTTGTTCCAGCACCGCCCGGGGCACCGTCTGCCCAGTAAAAGCACGAGCCGACATGCGGGAATTGATCGCCGCATCTACCACTGAAGTATTCATCGCAGGGTCTCCAAAACAGATTTCAGTTGTGCGGGCAATGGCACCGGTCGGCGCGTAACCGCGTTCACATAGATATGCACAAAATGGCCTTTGGCCGCCGTCAGTTCGCCGGCACCAAAGATCCCCACTTCATAACGAACACTGGAACTTCCGAGTGTTGCGACCCGAATACCAACATCCACGGTCTGCGGAAATGCCAGTGGGGCAAAGTAATTGCAGCCTGTTTCCACTACCAGTCCAATGGTTTGGCTGGCATGTATGTCCAACACTCCCTGCTCAATGAGATAGGCATTCACGGCAGTATCAAACCAGCTGTAGTACACCACGTTATTGACGTGTCCATAAGCGTCGTTGTCCATCCATCGGGTGGCGATAGAGCGAAAGACGCGGTAAGCACTGCGGTGTTCGGGCGCAGGTTTCGAATTGGCGAGTTCTGACATGACCACATTTTGCCAGCCTTGAAGTTCCCGCCCCCACGTGATGTCAGGACGATGACCAAAAACGAAATTTAGAAAAGCCTAACTAATTTGTTGCAATGCAACAAAAATTGCTTGCACTGCACTGCCCAATCCCTATAATTCAAACCATGCTGCAGCGCAACATATCGGGCGAAACCCCAGTTGATACGCAGACACCTGTCGCTTAACTTTTAACCTCTGGAGAATTTTCATGATGACTGTAGAACAAGTAATGGCTTCCCACAAAGCAAACATCGAAACCCTGTTTGGCTTGACCAGCAAGGCATTTGAAGGCGTAGAAAAAATCGTCGAATTGAACCTGACAGCCTCCAAGGCCGCCCTGTCGGAAGTGTCCAACCACACCCAATCCGTTCTCAGCGTAAAGGACGCACAGGAACTGTTGGCATTGCAGTCAGGTCTTCTGCAGCCCCTGGCTGAGAAGACTGCAGCCTACAGCCGTCACCTGTATGACATCGCGACTGGCACCGGCGCCGAATTCAGCAAGGCATTTGAAGGTCAGACCGCTGATGCACAGAAGAAATTTTTGGGCCTGGTGGATAACGCAGCCAAAAACGCACCTGCTGGCTCCGAAGCTGCTGTTGCCGTGATGAAGAGCACTGTTGCGGCTGCCAACAATGCCCTCGAATCCGTTCAAAAAGCGGTAAAGCAGGCAACTGAAGTGGCGGAAGCCAACTTCAATGCAGTGGCCGCTACGGCAACCAACGCTACCAAGGCCACTGCCAAGAAGCGTTGAGCAGTTCAAAGGTGTTGCTTTGGTGAACTTACTCTAGCAACCGAGGGAAAACCCTGAGATAATTAGCATTCGCAAGCGATCTGAAATTGCAGGTTGCACGCAAAGGTTGTCTCCTCGGGTCCTTTCGAAACCTACAGGTTCAGGGATCCCTTCAAGGCCTCGTCGCAAGACGGGGCCTTTTTTTTAGCGCGACTTGGCCGCAATCGCCTGTTTCAACAGCGGCAGCAACTGCAGCATCGCCTGTCTGCCAGCCTCGATGGAGCGCTTGCGGGCCCCAAAATCAGAGCTGGCGATTCCTGTTAGCGCAGGGCGGACAACCACATCCGCGTCTCTAAGCTCCAGCGTATTGATGCTTTTGCTCATGATGGAAAAGGTTTGCAGCAAAACGTCCAGCGTTCCGCCGGCAAGGTTGTTCTCCGGCGGGCTCGAAATATCCACAGCAATCACCAGTTCTGCGCCCATTTGCCGCGCAGCGCGAACCGGTACTGGCGACACCAGTCCACCATCAACATATTCCTGCCCGGAGATCAGCACGGGCTCAAAGATTGCGGGCACCGCGCTGGAGGCGCGAACCGCGGTGCCGGTATCGCCACGCTGAAACAGCATGCTTTGGCCGGTCTTGAGGTTGGTGGCCACAATACCCAGCGGCAAGGGCATGTTTTCGATCAGACGGGCACCCACCTGGTTATTGACGTACTTTGCCAAGGCATCGCCGCGCAACATGCCGCGGTTGAACAACGGCAGTGTCCAATCCGCAATGGCGGCCTCTTCCATGGTTTCAGCGACACGCTGCAGTTGCGCACCCGTCCTGCCACTGGCATAAATGGCGGCCACCAAGCTTCCGGCGGATGTTCCTGCCACCAGGGTCGGCCGAATGCCTGCCTCCTCCAGCACCTGAATCACCCCCACGTGCGCAAAACCGCGCGCCGCGCCGCCTCCGAGCGCCAGGCCAATGCGCGGTGGAACCTTGACTACCACCGGGGGTGGGAGCACAGGAGATTGCACCGGCGGAACCGGAACATTCGGCTTCACCAGTTCGGGAGGGGCCGTGGCACACCCGACCAGTATCACAGCACCGAGCGCTGCGACTGCGGTCCTCAAAATCATCCGGCCGTTGCTTCTTCCGGCTTGGCCTTGCCCTTTTTCTCAGGCAAAGGCTGAATGTCCAGCAAGACTTCGGTTTTGGATTCATCCTTATCGTCCAGATCCACCGTGAGGCGGCCTCCATCAATCAGCCGGCCAAACAGCAATTCATCGGCCAGAGCACGCCGAATCGTGTCCTGAATCAAGCGCTGCATGGGACGCGCACCCATCAGGGGATCAAAACCTTTCTTACCCAGGTGCTTGCGCAGCTTGTCGGTAAAGGTTACATCAACCTTCTTGTCTGCCAACTGGGTTTCGAGCTGCAGCAGGAACTTGTCCACCACACGCAAGATGACATTCTCATCCAGCGATTTGAAGCTGACCGTGGCATCGAGTCGGTTGCGAAACTCGGGCGTGAACAGGCGCTTGATGTCCGCCATCTCATCTCCCGCTTCACGCGGGTTGGTAAATCCAATGCTGGCTTTGTTCATGGTCTCGGCACCCGCATTGGTCGTCATGATAATGATGATGTTGCGGAAGTCGGCCTTGCGTCCGTTGTTGTCGGTCAAGGAGCCGTGGTCCATTACCTGCAACAACACGTTAAATATGTCGGGGTGCGCCTTCTCGATCTCGTCGAGCAGCAACACGGCATGGGGTTTCTTTGTGATGGCTTCCGTCAACAAGCCACCTTGATCGAACCCTACATAACCCGGAGGTGCGCCAATCAAGCGGCTCACTGCATGGCGCTCCATGTACTCACTCATGTCAAAGCGAATAAGCTCAATGCCCATGATGTACGCCAGCTGCTTGGCTGCTTCGGTCTTGCCCACACCGGTTGGGCCACTGAACAAAAACGAACCGATAGGCTTGTCTCCCTTGCCCAAACCGGATCGTGCCATCTTCACTGCAGAAGCCAACACGTCAATCGCCTTGTCCTGACCGAACACCACGTTCTTCAGATCACGCTCAAGCGTCTTCAACTTGCCGCGGTCATCATTGGAGACATTGGCAGGAGGAATACGGGCAATCTTGGCGACAATCTCTTCCACTTCGGTCTTGCTGATAGTTTTCTTGCGCTTGCTCGCAGGAAGAATGCGTTGTGCGGCACCGGCTTCATCAATCACGTCAATGGCCTTGTCGGGCAGATGTCGGTCATTGATGTATTTGGCGCTCAATTCCGCTGCAGCCTGCAGGGCAGCCAACGCGTACTTGACATTGTGGTGCTCTTCAAAGCGGGACTTCAGGCCTTTCAAGATCTCCACAGTTTGGTCGATGGTGGGTTCGACCACATCGACTTTCTGGAATCGACGCGAAAGCGCTGCATCCTTCTCGAAAATGCCGCGGTACTCGCTGAAAGTGGTGGCACCGATGCACTTCAGCGCTCCGGTACTCAGGCCAGGCTTGAGAAGATTGGAGGCATCCAATGTTCCCCCGGAAGCGGCACCCGCGCCGATCAGCGTATGAATTTCGTCAATGAAGAGCACCGCGTTGGGTTTGTCCTTGAGCGCTTTCAGCACGCCCTTGAGGCGCTGTTCGAAATCACCGCGGTACTTGGTTCCGGCCAGCAGCGCTCCCATGTCGAGCGAATGCACCACCGCTTCTGCCAAAATTTCGGGTACTTCATTTTGCGTAATTCGCCACGCAAGCCCTTCTGCAATGGCAGTCTTTCCCACACCTGCCTCCCCCACAAGCAAGGGGTTATTCTTGCGGCGGCGGCACAAAATCTGAATAACACGCTCCACCTCATACTCGCGCCCGATCAGGGGGTCAATCTTGCCGTCTTTGGCAAGCTGGTTCAGATTGACAGTGTATTGTTCCAGCGGCGAAGCCTTCTCATTTTTCTCACTACTGCTGTCTTCGCCTTCGGCCTGATTTTCGCTCGCCTTCGTCGCTTCCGGAGGATCACTTTTTTTGATGCCATGGGCGATGAAATTGACCACATCGAGCCGTGTAACCCCCTGCTGGTGCAAGTAATACACCGCATGCGAATCTTTCTCGCCAAAGATGGCTACCAACACATTGGCACCGGTCACTTCCTTCTTGCCACTCCCAGTTGACTGCACATGCATGATTGCGCGCTGAATGACGCGCTGAAACCCCAGCGTGGGTTGGGTATCCACATCATCAGCGCCCGCCACCTGGGGGGTGTTGTCCTTGATGAAATTTGATAAGGACTTGCGCAAATCATCAATATTGGCGGAACACGCGCGCAGTACTTCAGCCGCGCTTGGGTTATCCAGCAGGGCAAGCAGTAAATGCTCCACGGTGATGAACTCGTGACGCTGCTGCCGTGCCTCCACAAACGCCATATGAAGGCTAACTTCCAACTCTTGTGCAATCATCTGATTTCCTTCTGCCGTGCGTTGATGATTGACTGTAAACGGTTTCCCGCAATCCAGTCCGACAACCCAATTAAGTCACTAAAAATTGATGGGCTCACTGATACATTTCAATGGGTGCCCTGCTTTGTGTGCAGCATCCAGCACCTGATCAACCTTCGTCGCAGCTATGTCCTTGGAGTACACACCACAGACCCCTTTGCCATCCAAGTGAATTTTCAGCATTATCTGGGTGGCAGATTCCAGGTCTTTGCCAAAAAACTCCTGAATGACCACCACCACAAACTCCATCGGGGTGTAGTCATCGTTGAGCATCAGCACTTGGTACATCTGTGGCGGCTCCACCTTTTGCGTACGCCGCTCCAGCACGACCGAACCCCCTTCGTCCCGCTCCGGCGGTTGAGTTGCCGGGACAGGTGGTTTAAAAGGATTGTTTGTTGCCATGGATTTGATTCTATCGGCCCCCCGGGTCACTGCATTGCTTCAATGAAATGGAGCCGAATCGACCACATTCAAGAAGTGCCCACGACAAAAGTCCGCCAAGAGCCATCAACCCCGGACATAGTTGGCCGAATTCTCTGCTTGAAGAGATGAAAATTCTAGTCTCAAAAATTTGCGGGTATCTGTCAATTTCTGCGTTTACGATTGAAGGGTGGAAATGTCTTCTGCAATCTGGACGATCTATTGTCTGCAACATCATCACTCACTGAGGAATATCACATGAACAAGCTTCTTGCCGCGTTAGTTGCTGGCCTGCTGTCGGTTGGAGCCTTCGCCCAAGCGACCGCCCTAACTGCACCTGCGGCACCCACCGTTACCCCTGCCGGGGCACCAACTGGTACCCCGGCAGTGAAGGCAACGAAGAAAGAAAAAGCCACGGCCCACAAGGGGAAAAAGTCAGCAAAGAAACATAAGTCGAAGAAGCAGGCCGCCAGAAAATAGGCTTTGACGCACCAAATGTGAAATGCCCGCTTTGCGGGCATTTCACCTGGTTACCCCACATTCACGCCATGAAAAAAAAATCCATTGTTGTCCTATCCTGTGCCGTACTTTGGACCGCGCTGGCCGGGGCCCAGGAAACTCCGCAATCCAATCTCCAGCGCACAATTCTGTCCGCAGGAATTCATCAAATTGACACCCAGCTTGCTTTCACGCCGGAGCAACATGCCATCGGTCTGATGTTTCGCAGAGACATGCCGCAGCATGAGGGGATGCTGTTTGTTTTCTCGAACCCCCGCCAACAATGCTTCTGGATGAAGAACACCCTGATACCCTTGACGGCGGCCTTTGTTGCGGACGATGGGACCATCGTCAACCTGGAAGACATGAAGCCGCAGACGACAGAGTCACACTGTTCGAAGAAGCCGGTCCGCTTCGTCCTTGAAATGAATCAGGGCTGGTTTGTAAAGAAGGGGGTAAAGGCTGGCAGCAAACTTGCCGGAAACCCATTTTCAGCGGGCAGGTAGGCGCAAGCGCATGTTTGCCATGCTTCCAGAACAAAGCGGACCCAAAGGCCCGCTTTATTCTCCGGGAAAGCAGCAACGTCAGGCGAAATTGGCTTCGGCAAAACTCCAGTTCACCAACTTCTCCAGATAGGTTTCCACAAACTTGGGGCGCAGGTTGCGGTAATCGATGTAGTAGGCGTGTTCCCACACATCCACCGTCAATAGGGCTTTGTCTGCTGTTGTCAAAGGGGTGCCAGCGGCACCCATATTCACAATGTCAACAGAGCCATCGGGCTTTTTCACCAGCCAAGTCCAGCCAGACCCAAAATTGGCAACCGCAGACTTGACGAACGCTTCTTTGAAGGCCCCGTAACTGCCCCACTTGGCCTGGATCGCTGCGCCCAGTGCACCAGCGGGCTCTCCGCCACCTTGGGGCTTCATGCAATTCCAGAAAAAAGTGTGATTCCAGATTTGGGCCGCGTTGTTGTATACACCGCCGCTGGCCTTCTTGATGATTTCTTCAAGGGGCATGTTCTCGAAATCTGTACCCTTTTGCAGGTTATTGAGGTTCACCACATAAGCGTTGTGGTGTTTGCCATGGTGAAACTCCAAAGTCTCCTTTGAATAGACGGGGGCCAAGGCATCAATGGCGTAGGGCAGTGCGGGCAGGGTATGTTCCATGAAATCCTCTGAATAGTTTGCAAAAACGGATAATTGTAGAAACTAATTGGAATTGGCGCTCAGCACGGACAAGCCAACCACACCATCGACAAGGGTTGCTGTCAGCGTTTGGCCAACACTGGCTTGTGCCACGCTCCCAACGGCTTTGCCACGTGCATCTGTGAGCCAGGCGTAACCTCGCTTGAGCACGAACGTCGGATCGAGCAGCCGGAGCCGCAAATCGGCGCGATCCAAACGACCTGACACGCTCTGTATGCGGTGCCGGGTAGCAATACGCAAATCATCGGGACTACGCTCCAGCACGACGCGCTTCATTTGTAGGGCAGAACCCACAGCAGCGCGCAAACGCTGTTGCTTAGATTCCAACCGCAGGCACTGCCTCGCTGACAGACTCGACGGCCGGCCGAGGCGGTTGGCAATGCCATCGAGCCGCTGCGCGCGCTGATCGATCCGGCGCACCACGGATGCACGCAAACGCATTTCCAGATTGTCCAGGGCTGCTAGCCAGAAGTGCGTGGGCTGACACACCAGTTCGGCGGCGGCGGTTGGTGTGGGTGCCCGAACATCGGCCACGAAGTCTGCGATGGTGAAGTCTGTCTCATGACCGACCCCGCTGATAACGGGCACAGGACTCTCGGCAATGGTACGCGCCAGCGCTTCATCGTTGTATGCCCACAGGTCCTCGATGGACCCACCACCACGCACCAGCAAGACGACATCCATGGAAGTCGACCCTTCACCAGCCAATGCGTACAGTTGCCGCAAGGCAGTCATCAATTCTCTTGGAGCATTCTCACCTTGCACCGATGCAGGCGCCACCGTCACGGCAATATGTGGTACTCGCCGCTGCAGTGCTGTTACCACGTCATGCAACGCGGCAGCACCCAGCGAAGTGACCACCCCGATTCCACTTGGAAACAGCGGCAACTGACGCTTTCGGCCGGTCTCAAACAAGCCTTCTTGCGCCAGCTTGGCCTTTAACCGTAGAAACTCCTCGTACAGTACACCCTGCCCTGAAGGACGCATGCTTTCCACCACCAGTTGCAATTCCCCGCGCGGCTCGTACACTGCAACGCGACCGCGCACCTCGACCCGTGCCCCATCGCCAGGAACAAACTTGAGTTGGGCCGCCGAGCGTCGGAACATTGCACAGCGGAGCTGTCCAGATTCATCCTTAAGTGAAAAATAGCAGTGCCCGCTGGCTGCCCGCGAAAATCCGGTGATCTCACCTCCGACGCTGACCGGGTTAAATCGCGCATCCAGCGCGTCGGCGATCGCGCGGCAGAGTGCGCCGACCGACCAAACGCCCAGAGTATTCGACAACTCAGTCATACTGTTTGCGGCCCAAGCTTACAAAGAAGAGTAGATTCAACGTGGAAGCTCCGGTGTGTCGTAAAAGTCATCGCCAAGCCAAGGCTGCGCCATAATCGCACCGCACACCAATTGCGCGGAGCGTTCATTTGTTTTCGATCATACAAGCCGTCGGCTGGACCATCTGGCCTCTCATTGCCTGCTCGGTACTGGCATTGGCCATTGTCATAGAACGTTTTGTCAGCCTGAAAAGCAGCAAGATCGCCCCGCCACGTTTGCTGGATGAAGTGATTGGAGTCACACGCTCAGGAATACCGGCACCCGACGTAGTCTCGCAACTCGAACTGAATTCGGCGCTGGGTGAAGTTCTCGCTAGCGGCTTGCGCGCGCTGAACGCGGATCCGCGCTGCAGCGAAGAAGACCTTCGTGCCACGATGGAGGGGGCAGGACGGGTTGTTGCCCACCGGCTAGATCGTTACCTGAGTGCATTGGGCACCATCGCATCGGCTGCACCCTTGATGGGGCTCTTTGGTACAGTGGTTGGGATGATTGAAATCTTCGGCTCCCAGTCCCCGGGCACTGCGACCGGCGGCAATCCGGCGCAGCTTGCGCACGGAATATCGATTGCGCTTTACAACACCGCCTTCGGCTTGATGGTCGCCATTCCGTCGCTAATTTTCTGGCGCTATTTTCGGGGACAGGTGGATGCGTATTTGCTTACCCTTGAGCTCTCGTCCGAACGCCTGGCCCGCCATCTCAAAGCGGTTCGCCGCAAGCATTCATGAATTTCCGCCGCAGCAGCCGTGACGAACCAGAGATCAATCTGATCCCGTTCATTGACGTCTTGCTGGTCGTGCTTATTTTTTTGATGCTCTCAACCACCTACAGCAAGTTCACGGAAATGCAGCTCAAGCTGCCGGTGGCGGACACCGATGTGCAGCGTGATTACCCCAAGGAACTGATTGTCGCGGTCAGTGCCGACGGTGCCTACAGTGTCAATCGCATCCCCGTGGTCGGACGCGGACTCGACAGCATTTCGACCGCGCTGATCGAGGGCGCGAAGGCGGGCAAAGAGTCCGTGGTGATCATCAGTGCCGATGCCAACGCAAAGCATCAGGCCGTCGTCACAGTGATGGAAGCAGCGCGTCGTTCGGGTTTGAACCAGATTACCTTTGCTACCCAATCCTCCAGCCAGTCGGGTGGCCACTAGAGCGATGCAGGAGAACTCAACGCTGCAAGGCGTGCTGGTTGATGCCTGGTCAGCGCGTGGCGTGCTCGCCTGCGCACTCTGGCCGCTTTCATGGATATATCGCGCCTTGATTGCGCTGAGGCGCCATCTTTATCGATGGGGCTGGCTTGCCACGCGGCGTGTCGATGCCATGGTTATCGTGGTCGGCAATGTAGTCGCTGGCGGTGTAGGTAAGACGCCCACCGTGACCGCTGTAGTCAAGCATCTGCAGCAGGAAAACTATCAGGTGGGCATTGTGTCGCGCGGCTACGGTCGCGCCAGTACCACATGCCTCGAAGTAGGGGTGGACTCGACCGCCGATGAGGTGGGCGACGAGCCGCTGATGCTACGGCAGGCCACCGAGGTGCCGGTCTTTGTAGACCGCAACCGGCATGCCGCCGCGCAGGCTCTGCTGAACCGGTATCCGCATACTCAGATCATCGTATGTGACGACGGCCTGCAGCATTACGGTTTGTCCCGCGACCTGGAAATTTGTGTGTTTGATGACCGGGGATGCGGAAACGGCTGGCTGCTCCCGGCCGGCCCATTGCGCGAACCCTGGCCCCGCCAGGCATTGCCTCAAGTTGGACAGGCAGACGAACGCTTGCTGGCACTTCACACCGGAAGTCGGCCTGCCTTTGCTGGATACAGGGCTCAACGCACCCTCGGTTCGGTGGCAATTCACAGCGATGGATCCACCGTTCCCATTGAAACCCTGCATTCGCCCAGTACCAGCCCCCTGCTGGCACTGGCCGGTATTGGGCAACCAGAAATCTTTTTTTCCATGTTGCGCGCGCTTAAGATTCCGCTGGCACGCACCTTGCCACTTCCGGACCACTATAACTTTAATAGCATGTCACGCAGTGTATACGAGGGATACAGGATTATTTGCACTGAGAAAGATGCGTTGAAATTGTGGCGAATCGCACCCGACGCGCTCGCCATCCCCCTTTTATTTCAGGTAGATGCCGAGTTCTTCAACGCGCTGGATGCACAGGTTACAAGCCACTTTGCAGCAAAGTTATCATCGACCCATGGACACAAAATTACTTGAACTTCTCGTTTGCCCCGTGACCAAGGGACCTCTGGAGTACGACCACGACAAGCAGGAACTGACCTCGCGCAGTGCACGCCTGGCCTATCCGGTTCGCGACGGCATCCCGGTGCTGCTGGAAAATGAGGCGCGTCCCATGTCGGACAGCGAATTGGGGTTGTAACCGGGCAGCCCATGTCGTATACCGTATTGATCCCGGCACGGCTTGCTTCCACCCGCTTGCCCAACAAACCCTTGGCGGACCTGTGCGGTGCGCCCATGGTGGTTCGGGTCGCACAACGGGTGCGCGCAGGCGTGGCAGCATCGACCCGTATCGTGGTGGCGGGTGACCATTCGTCCATCGTTGATGCCTGCCATGCGCACGGCTTTGACGCGGTTCTTACCCGCCAAGACCACCCCTCGGGCAGCGACCGTCTTGCCGAAGCCAGCATGCTGCTCGGTCTGCAGCCGGATGACATCGTTGTTAACGTGCAGGGTGACGAACCGCTGATCAACCCCGAGCTGGTACAAGCGGTGGCCGAGGTATTGCACCTCCACCCCGCTGCCAGCATGGGTACGGCTGCCCATGCCATTGACAATGTGGCCGACTTTGTCAGTCCCAATGTGGTGAAGGTGGTGACGGATTCTGTGGGAATGGCACTCTACTTCAGTCGCGCACCGATTGCCTGGTGGCGCGACGGTTTTATTCATGGTGTTCAGTCCCTGCCACAGCCTGCGCCGCTGCGCCACATTGGCATCTACTCCTACCGGGTCGGCTTCCTGCAACAGTTCCCTTGCCTGACACAAGCACCGATTGAGGTCACTGAGGCGCTGGAACAACTGCGCGCGCTGTGGCATGGCTACCAGATTGCGGTACATATAAGCCACGAAAGTCCAGGTCCCGGTGTGGACACCCCGCAAGACCTTGAACGGGTTCGCGCACTGTTTGCCACATCATCGTTGTAAGCGGAACACACTTGCTGCCGTGCTATTCTCCAACGAACAGCAATTTGTAGTCCGGAACGAACCTTTTTCTTCGGGCTGCTGTGCATTGATTTTTGTACTTACCGAGGTAATCCATGAGACTGATACTTTTGGGCGCACCAGGTGCCGGGAAAGGCACTCAAGCCGCATTCATCTGCCAAAAATACTCCATTCCGCAAATTTCTACCGGTGACATGTTGCGTGCTGCGGTAAAGGCGGGCACGCCCCTGGGATTGGAAGCAAAGGCAGTCATGGCTTCTGGTGGATTGGTCAGCGATGACCTCATCATCAATCTCGTCAAGGAACGTTTGACCCAGCCCGACTGCACCAACGGATTTCTGTTTGATGGCTTTCCGCGTACCATTCCCCAGGCTGACGCCATGAAGGCAGCCGGTGTCATTTTGGACTTTGTACTTGAGATCGATGTTCCATTCGAAGCGATCGTCGAACGCATGAGCGGTCGCCGGTCCCACCCTGCCTCCGGACGCACTTACCACGTCAAGTTCAATCCGCCAAAGGTCGCGGGTGTGGACGACGTGACGGGAGAGCCACTCATTCAGCGTGAAGACGACAAGGAAGAGACCGTCAAGAAGCGTCTGGAGGTATACAGCGCCCAGACGCGCCCTTTAGTGGAGTACTACTCCAAATGGGAGTCAACGGATCCCGCCAGTGCACCCAAGTACAGGGCCATCAGCGGCATGGGCGACGTGGACTCCATCACCGCCAGCGCGTTCAAAGCCCTCGCTGGCTGAAAGCGAAGTCGATTCGCACTCTTTCGGTGCGATACGGAAGCACTTCAGTACCGCGCGCTACCTGGGGTGCGCGGAAATGGAATGACATCACGCACGTTGGTCAGACCAGTGACGTAAGCCACCGTGCGTTCGAAACCCAGCCCAAACCCTGCGTGGGGAACTGATCCATATCGGCGCAAGTCCCGATACCAGCCGTACGCGTTTTTGTCCAGACCCGTAGACTGAAGGCGCGCATCAAGCACACCAAGGCGCTCTTCGCGCTGACTACCTCCGATGATCTCGCCAATACCGGGAGCCAGGACATCCATCGCCGCCACCGTTTTTTCATCATCGTTGAGCCGCATGTAAAACGCTTTAATTTCCTTCGGATAGTTCATGAGCACAACCGGACCACCCACGTGCCGCTCCGCAAGGTAGCGCTCATGCTCGCTCTGCAAGTCAATGCCCCACTTCACAGGGTATTCGAACCGGTGAGCGGACTTCTCAAGAACACTGATCGCCTCGGTGTAATCCATTCGCACAAACTGACGGTCGACGATACTTTGCAACTTGGCAATCAGACCTTTCTCTATGCGGTCATCAAAAAAGGCCATGTCGTCGGGACGCTCGGCAAGCACGGCCTTAAAAATGTACTTCAGAAGCGCCTCAGCCAGGTCCGCATCCGATGAAAGATCGGCAAACGCGATTTCCGGTTCGACCATCCAGAATTCGGCCAGATGGCGACTGGTATTGGAATTCTCCGCGCGAAATGTAGGACCAAACGTGTACACCTTCGACAATGCCATGCAATAGGTTTCCACATTCAACTGCCCTGAAACGGTCAGGAAAGCCTCACGACCGAAAAAATCCTGTGAAAAATCCACTTTCCCATCGGAAGTTCTGGGAGGGTTCAGTGCATCCAGTGTCGAGACACGAAAGAGTTCACCGGCGCCCTCGGCATCGGAAGCGGTAATGATCGGCGTATTAACCCAGAGAAACTCGTTTTCGCTGAAAAACCGGTGGATGGCCATGGCCAGCGTGTGACGCACCCGCGCACTCGCACCAATCACGTTGGTGCGTGGACGCAAGTGCGCAACCTCGCGAAGAAACTCCATGGAATGTGGCTTGGGCTGAATGGGATAGGTGTCGGGATCTTCAACCCATCCCACAACGTGCAGTTCAATCGCCTGCATCTCGAATGGTTGCCCAGCATTAGGCGAAGGGACGATCATCCCAGTAGCCTCGACAGCGCAGCCTGCGGTCAGTTTATGGACTTCACTGGTGTAATTTCCCAGCGAAGCCGCGGCCACTACCTGCACCGGATGAAAGCACGAGCCGTCAGACACGTGGACAAAAGACATGCCGGCTTTGGAATCGCGGCGGGTCCGAACCCAGCCGCGCAAGGTTACGGGGGAATCGGCGGGTGCTCGCCCAGAAAGTATGGCGTGGCAGGAAAGCGATTTCATAGGTGAGCCCGTTCGGTGGTGGTAGGAAATTTTACCGCCGCCTTAAACCACACTCACGCGAGGGTTGAGAACCAATCGGCCCAGATTTCCCGGGATACCGCCCCAATCACGGTTGAAATCTCAAAAAACACTTGCAAACAAATTAAAACTGGTTAAAAATACAGTCACTGTATGCCGCAACAGTGTGTACAGGCCAACAGTCGACCGGGTCCAACCCCAAGGAGTCAGAATGTTAGAGAGTCCCAAACTCACCGCACGACAGCAACAAATTCTTGACCTCATTCAAAGTGCCATCTCACGTACCGGCGCACCGCCCACCCGCGCAGAAATAGCCAATGAACTGGGTTTCAAATCCGCTAACGCAGCGGAAGAGCATCTCCAGGCACTGGCTCGCAAAGGCGTCATTGAGTTGGTAAGTGGCACGTCTCGCGGAATTCGCCTTAAAAGCGAAGTTCTGCGGTCCATCAACGAATCACGATTCAAACAATTCTCCCTACCTCTGCCGGGGCTGGCCCAACTGGCGCTTCCTTTGATCGGTCGTGTAGCTGCAGGTTCGCCCATCCTTGCCCAGGAGCATGTAGATCAAACATACTACGTGGAAAACAGCCTGTTTCAGCGTCAACCCGATTACCTGCTCAAGGTACGAGGAATGTCCATGCGTGATGCCGGGATCATGGACGGGGACCTGCTGGCCGTTCAGGCAACAAAGGATGCAAAAAATGGGCAAATTGTGGTGGCACGTCTTGGTGACGAAGTAACAGTCAAGCGTTTTCGACGCAACAAGCATCTGATTGAACTGCACCCGGAAAACCCGG
Organism: uncultured beta proteobacterium; assembly: GCA_903864505.1. GTDB lineage: Bacteria > Pseudomonadota > Gammaproteobacteria > Burkholderiales > Burkholderiaceae_C > Allorhodoferax. Next base: position 34,925 of record CAIPGC010000126.1, read on the forward strand.
ACTTCCAAACTATTGTGGTGGAACCGGGCGAACCCTTTGAAATCGAAGGCCTTGCGGTCGGACTGATTCGCAACACCATGCTGATGTAAACCCTCCACTTCAAAAGCCCTATGAACATCGCGCTCATTGCCAAGCTGTACGCCCTGGTGCCATTGCACCAGTTACTCCAAAAATGGACAGCCCCAACGCACCCTGCCCCGCAAGCGGAAATGGTGCAGCACTCTTGTCTGCGACAAAACGCTACTAAATTTGTAGCTGTCAAGGCAAACTGTACGGGCGTTGTTGCCAAGAATCACACAAAGATGCGACCGCTTCGTGTAGTGCGCGTGGTGGAAGCTGGTCAACACAGGTCGAGTGTGGGTCGTATGGTTATATCCGGCCGAATGGCCGACGTCTGCGCTGAACTCGACCGGCTTGCGGCACGCGAGACTGCCCTAGTCTGAAGGGCACCCTATTGCCCCTGCTTACTGCCGGCGTCCCGATGCCGTTTGGCAAGGCACAATGTCGCATATGAATATTGTGATTTTGGATGACTATCAGGATGCTGTTCGCAAGCTGGAATGCGCCGTAAAATTGGAAAGTTACCAGGCCAAGGTTTACACCAATACGGTGAAAGGCCTGGGACAACTCTCGATACGGCTAAGGGATGCTGATGTTGTGGTACTAATTCGTGAGCGAACTCACATTAGCAGAGCATTAATTGAAAAGCTTCCCAAGCTCAAGCTCCTTTCACAAACCGGGCGCGTGGGCAGCCATGTGGACGTGCAAGCCTGCACCGATCGTGGTATCGCCGTAGCCGAGGGAGCGGGATCAGCGCTGGCCCCGGCAGAGCTCACGTGGGCATTGGTAATGGCGGCCATGCGCAGAATTCCCCAATACGTCGGCAATCTCAAGCACGGAGCGTGGCAACAATCGGGCTTGAAGGTCGCATCCATGCCTCCAAATTTTGGCCTCGGTAGCCTGCTGCACGGCAAGATTTTGGGAATCTGGGGCTACGGCCGCATTGGACAGCTCGTGGCCGGTTATGGCAAAGCTTTTGGCATGCAAGTAATCATCTGGGGAAGCGAATCGTCACGGCAAAGAGCCCAGCAAGAAGGCTACGCTACCGCGCAAAACCGGGAAGCCTTTTTTAGCCAGAGCGACGTGCTCTCACTTCATCTTAGGTTATCCGAGACATCCATGGGAGTGGTAGGACCCGCTGACCTTGCACGCATGAAGTCCACCGCTCTTCTGGTGAATACTTCGCGTGCAGAATTGATTGAAGCGGATGCCTTGATCAGCGCACTCAACCGGGGGCATCCGGGCATGGCAGCAGTCGATGTATTTGAGACTGAACCGATTTTGCAGGGACACGCACTGCTTCGCCTGGAAAACTGTATTTGCACACCGCACATCGGCTACGTGGAGCAGTCGAACTATGAGTCCTACTTTGGCTCCGCGTTTGACAATGTGATCAACTTCATAAAAGGCACGCCTACCAACATCATCAACCCAGGCGCCTTGCAAGTGCGAAGGTAGCATACGCAATCAATGTGGCGCGAGCTAAATTGATTGCCTCGTCGAGAGACCATCGGCGTCAAAATCGATCAGGTTATTCTCCGCTTCTGAAAGATCCAGATCTACACCCATCGCACCCTCCTCCAATGCAATGTGAACCATCGCCAAGGTAGAAAGAGTTTGTGTCGAATCTGGCTTGAATACGGACTCGCCCAACGAAGTCACGGTAGGCCCCGAAAGGTGGGGGAAATTGGCCTTGATGGTGCTGAATGAAAACGGCACCGGGGCTGATTCCGACTCGGTAGCAAGCCGACTAGCCACACCGTGCAAGGTCAACAAGTCCCGGTACGCATTCAGATCAAAACCCTGCCCCGGATCCATCTCCGCAGAACGAACCAGACACTGTTCGATATAGTCGAACGCTTCCGGAGCAGGCCACAGCGCGGTGATTTTGCGAACCACTTCGGGGTAGGCATCCAATGTGTTTCCGCCCTGGCTGAACCCAGTGTATTCAGGCACCAAGCCTGTAAACAGCACATTGAATCCTTCCCGGTAGTGGTCATATTCCGTCTTTCGGCTCAAGGTATGCAATGCCTTAAGAAGATCCAAGTACACCAGCGGATTAGAAACCCCGCTGTCGTTGATGCTGCCCACAAGAACACCAATGGCTTCCTCGTACTGGCCCAGGGCCATAAAAAAATCCGCTTGCTGGCGTACGTCAAGCATCTCCTGCATGTTGATGGATCGCAGTCCACCCGACACACTCAGCGAAAAATCGTGCGGAGTCTGTTTGTGCAACAAGTTCCTCTCCACCGGGACCGAGGTCAATGCCGTGGTGTGCGTCTTACCCAAAGTAGAAAATACAGATTCACCCAGATTCAAGTCGATATCGAGATCAGCGGGATGACGTTGGGCAACTGGTGTTATAGGTACCGGCGCAGAAGCAGGCTGACTCGGAAGTAAAGGCTCAGTTTGCTTCGCCGGGCTAGCATGATCGATGGTGGGAAAGCTTCGTCCACCCTTCTCCTCCGATTCAGTTTCCCCCTTTACGATGCCCCACCACGGCGACCTTCCGGCACCCAATCCTCGCACGCGAGTCCACGAATACGCCAACATCAATGCGCAAGCCAGCAACAGCACCAGCAAGCCGTAAACAAGCGGGTTAGCATATTTCTGAGCCTCCATCTCCTCCAGACGTGTAGACAGGTCAAGCAAAAGTTGTGCAGTTTTCGCCCCCAGATCGCGTTGCGCTGAGAGATCAGCATGCAGTGATTGCAAGCGTGCTTCGTCGACCAGTACATCTTGCGCCGTGACATTGAGTGAGCGCCAGAGCGCGGCAGCTTCGGCCCGCTTGCCTGCGTCCTCCGCTGGCAAGGACAGGATCTCATTCGTGGGCCTGAGGGTGGGATCACGCTCCTGCGTCAGATTCAGGGGCAACAACTTCAACCGCGCACGTTGCTCCGGTATTCTGCTGGCAACCTCCACACCTTTCGGAACCTGCACCCGTACTTTGGCAGGAACCACTGCAATTCGAGCTGGTTGTTCGGGCTTGCGCTCCGGCGGTGGCACTCTTGGGGCTGCGCCATCAGATACCAATGGATTCTCGGCTGAGGTAACAGTGGCTGGAGCATTGCGAACCACGTTTGATCTTACCAGCGGTGCATGTGAAAGTTCAGGTTCACCTACTTCGCTAACCAAGTCCGCCAGCAGCACATATTTCCGCGAGGTTTTATGCAGGCAACCGGCCCGCAAATACACGGTCACAACCGGCTCATTGATATTCGCACGCGAAACCACCTTTACAGCCGCATCGCCTTGTGACTGCTCCGGTTGGATCGCCAACGTGATGTGGCTGTTTTGAACGCGCAGGTCACCGTAAAAAAGATCTGCATCAAAACAAAAACCAGTGGCTGCCTCTTCGGAATCAAATTGCACCGGTATGCTCAGTTCCAGTGGCTTGCCCAGATGTGCGAAGCCACGCACCTTGCCCAGGCTCATCGCCAAAACGCCAGATGCCCCGCACAGCAAGGCCAAGGCAATGCTGGAAGATATCAATTTGAGAGCACGCTTCATCAGAAGTTTGATTCTCGCATACCCAACTGCCGCGGCGGCAGCGCATTGCATCACGATCGGAATACGCCGCACAGACACCCATGCGACAACGAGTGGCTCAATTAGTGGTCCCGCAGGTGACAATGCAGTGCTTAAAGCTAAAGCTAATAGTCACCGACAAGACAGGCCATGGACGAACCCATTCTTACCATAGACGAACGCGCAGCCATCAACTCTGGTCGCTGGTTTTCAACGCTCTCACCTTCCCTTAAACACGATATCCTCAGATGTGCTTACGTCAAACGCTTCAAAGACGGCGATCTGATCACGGCCCGCGGGGAACCCCCGGAAGAATGGATTGCCTGTGCCAAAGGGGCGGTGCGCGTGAGTTCGACATCGATCTCTGGCAAACAGATCACGCTGACCTATGTCGAACCGGGCATCTGGTTCGGGGATGTAGCCATCTTCGACGGCGACCGTCGCACCCACGACGCATACGCACACGGGGACAGCACCATTTTGTGTGTGGCCAAAGCCGATTTCAAGAAAATACTGGCTTCTCACGTGGAACTCTACGAAGCACTGCTTCGACTCCATGCAAGGCGCATTCGGCAATTGTATGGTTTGGTGGAAGACCTCAATACCCTACCCCTGCGCGCACGGCTTGCCAAACAGTTGCTGCACCTGGTACGAAGCTATGGTATCCCCTCCCTGAGCAACGCGAGCGAGATCCGCATCGGGTTGCACCTGGCACAGGAAGAACTTGCCCAATTGCTGGGAGCGTCCCGACAGCGGGTCAACCAGGAACTCAAGGCCATGGAACGCGACAACGCCATTCGTATCGAGCCGGGTGGCCTGGTGGTGCGCGAGCGCGACGCGCTGATGCGCATCATTGAATCGGACGATTAAAGCAAGTCCCAATTACAAACCGATTATTCATGAGCGAATTTGAACATTTTGTTGGCACGCGACCCGTCTCGGGGCAGCACGTGATCGACCTGAGCGCATTGTCTTCGTGGCTGGACAAAAACCTCGACGGTTACGTTGGTCCCATAAGCGCCGAAATGTTCAAGGGTGGGCAATCCAACCCCACCTATAAACTCATCACGCCGTCCAGAAACTACGTCATGCGCGCCAAACCCGGCCCGGTTGCAAAGTTGTTGCCTTCGGCCCATGCCGTTGAGCGGGAGTTCGCCGTCATGCGCGGCTTGCAGGACACCGCCGTCCCTGTCCCACGCATGTATTGTCTGTGCCAAGACGAATCCGTGATCGGACGTGCCTTCTACGTCATGGAGTACATGCAAGGGCGTGTGCTGTGGGACCAGTCGCTACCGGGGATGAGCCCAAGCCAGCGGGGAGCGTTCTACGACGAAATGAACCGCGTCATTTCGGCCCTGCACATGGTGAAATTCGCAGACCGTGGCTTGCAAAATTACGGTAAACCCGGAAACTATTTTGAGCGCCAGATCGGCCGCTGGAGCAAGCAGTACACCGCGTCCATCACGCAACCCATCGTCGCAATGGATCAACTGATGGAGTGGTTGCCACGCAATATTCCACCCATGGCGCGCGACGATAGCATGGTCAGCATCGTGCATGGTGACTACCGCCTGGACAATCTGATGTTTCACAACGACGAACCGAAAGTGCTGGCTGTTCTGGATTGGGAGCTTTCCACCCTCGGACACCCCTTGGCAGATTTCAGTTACCACTGCATGGCCTGGCACATACCGCCGGGTTCGTTCAGAGGTATCGGCGGGCTCGACTTTGCGGGCCTCGGCATCCCCAGCGAGCAGGAATATATCCGGATGTATTGCGAGCGCACTGGCATTGCGACCCCAGAGCAACTTAAAGCCGAGTGGAATTTTTACTTGGCCTACAACCTGTTCCGGATCGCTGCAATTTTGCAGGGCATTGGCAAGCGCGTTGAAGCCGGTACGGCGTCCAGCGCGCAGGCCGTGAGTTCAGCTGCCGGCGCAAGACCACTGGCAGAAATGGCCTGGAAATTTGCCAGGCAAGCCTGAAGCCGCCCAACTTTACCTTTTTTCAACCGCCACACCTGACCGGAGAGCGCATGGACTTTGACTACTCACCCAAAACCAAAGAGCTTCAGACACGCTTGCAGAGGTTTATGGAGGACCACATCTATCCCTCTGAGGGCGCCTACCACGCCGAGATTGCGGCCAACACGGCTGCAGGCAGGCGCTGGACACCACTTCAAACCATCGAAAACTTGAAGCCTAAGGCCCAAGCCGCTGGGTTGTGGAACCTGTTCTTGCCGGTCGATAGCGCCCAGGCTTCGGGGTACGACGGTGCTGGATTAACCAACCAGGAATACGCGCCGCTGGCGGAGATCATGGGACGCGTCATGTGGTCCAGCGAAGTGTTCAACTGCTCCGCGCCTGACACCGGCAACATGGAGACCATTGCACGTTATGGATCCGCCGAAAACAAGGAGCGTTGGCTAAAGCCACTGCTGGAAGGAAAAATCCGGTCTGCCTTTGCCATGACGGAACCCCAGGTGGCTTCCAGCGATGCGACCAACATTGAAACCCGGATCGAGCGTAAAGGCGAAAGCTACGTCATCAATGGGCGCAAGTGGTGGACTTCTGGGGCGGGTGACCCGCGCTGTTCCATCTACATCACCATGGGAAAGACCGATCCCGAGGCGGCCCGCCACTCCCAACAGAGCATGGTGCTGGTACCAGCAAATGCACCGGGACTGAAAGTGGTTCGTCCCCTGAATGTGTTTGGCTACGACGATGCACCGCATGGCCACATGGAGATGTTGTTTGAAAACGTCACGGTACCTGTCACCAATATTCTTCTGGGTGAAGGACGGGGATTCGAGATTGCCCAGGGCCGCCTTGGCCCCGGACGAATTCACCACTGCATGCGTTTGATCGGCCTGGCAGAGCGGGCCCTGGAGTTGATGTGCAAACGCGCATCGGCACGGATAGCATTTGGCAAGCCTATTGCAGCACAAACCGTGACACAGGAGCGCATTGCCGAGTCGCGCTGCAAGATAGATATGGCGCGACTATTGACCCTCAAGGCGGCTTGGATGATGGATATTGCTGGAAACAAATTCGCCAGAAACGAAATCGCAATGATCAAGGTGGTGGCACCGACTATGGCCTGTGATGTGATTGACTGGGCAATTCAAGCACATGGTGGTGGCGGCATGTGCGATGACTTCCCGCTAGCCTATGCGTACACCAATGCTCGCACCCTGCGTTTTGCCGATGGCCCTGATGAAGTTCACCGCAACGCGATTGCCAAGTGGGAGTTGGGTAAATACGCACCCAAGACCCATTGAACCTGACGGTTCGCAGCAAGCAGTGCGCAGACATTGGCTGCTGCTATGTACACGCTCAGTTGCTCTACTTTTTATAGCGTCCTAAGCGCATCCTACGCAAGCTACAGCCAAATTTAATGTCCGGTTGTCTGCCCGGACCAGAGTTCATTGAGATCGGCGAAGCGCCACTTCGCAGGGTCTTCGCGGCTGACAATTTTTTCGTTTGTTCGCGACGACGACAAATCCACCAACTCGGGAACAATGCGCATGTTGGACTTGGTAGAAAAAAACACTTTCACCCTGGGCATAGTGAGCGACTTGCCCGTTTGGTCCATCACCACACCCAGGCGCCCCGACGTTAACCTCACCAACGAGCCGGTTGGATAGATGCCCAAGCTCTTTACAAAAGCCTGAAACACTCCTACATCAAAATGGCCGTTAGACCACTCGGCCATCTTTCTCAATGACTCTGCAGGGTCCCAGCCCGCCTTGTATGGGCGATTGGAGGTAATGGCATCGTACACATCACAAACCGCGCCCATCTTTGCGAACAGGCTGATCTCGTCGCCCTTCAAGCCCTTTGGGTAGCCCGAACCATCCGTCTTCTCATGGTGATGTAAACATACATCAAGAACAATGGGCGCGACATCGCGACCCGTCAGTAGCAAGCGATGCCCCTCTTCTGGATGCGACTTGATGATGGCAAATTCGGCATCGGTAAGCTTTCCTGGCTTATTCAAAACATCCATGGGCATCATGGCCTTGCCCAGGTCATGCATCAAGCCAGCGAGTCCTGCCTGACGTACTTGCTCATCATCCAGGCCCAATTGGTTGGCTAGCGCAATCATCATGGCGCACACCGCCACCGAGTGCATATAGGTGTAGTCGTCTGCCGTCTTGAGCCGTGCCAAACTTATCAGCGCCCCGGGGTTGCGGGCGACGGAATCACTGATCTCATTGACTAAGCGCTGGGCACTTCCGGTGTCGACTGCCTTGCCCAAACGTGCCTCCTGAAACATCGAGATGACCGCTTGCTTGGATTGCAGACAAATTTTCGCAGCGCGCTCAATTTCAACCTCTGTCGACACTGGTGCCACTTCGCGCTTGGCGCTCCCTGCCAACTGTAGTTCTGCCTCAACCTGCGCATCGGAGTCGGCTTCCGAGACAGCCGACTCACCCTCCGGCACATCCAATCCCTTGCTGGCATCGATCCACACTTCCTTAATGCTGCTGGCTAGAATGCTGGCGATGTCCTTTGGGTCGGTAATCACAAAGCCAGTGCGCCAAAACGGATGCTCCATCCAGGAACCGCAGAACTCCTTCAGATGCATACCCAGTGTGAGTTGATCAACACTAATTTTTTTTAGCATGTTGTTGGGTCAGTATTGACAAGAATATGTGCCAAGGAAGTCTGCGAAAGCGGGCATCAATGCAGATGCTTCGGTTTTCTTCCCGTACCGTGACCGCCGCCAGAGTTTCCACCGGATCCGCTAGGCGGCTTACCCAAGGCCAACGAACTCACCAAAGAATCGAATCTCATTGCAAATAGTTTATCCACTTCAGCCACCACTGCACCTAACTCTGCACCATCGAAGTGGCGTTCCATCATACTGATCACGTCCTGCACGAGTAAGTCACGTTGCACCTGCATGATGGAAGCGGGATCGGGGCCGACAAAAAGCATGACGAAGTCATCGCGTGACTCGCCACTATCTTGCCCGTCTTCATCGTCAAAGTCTGCATCGTAGAACGTTACCTCAATCGCTGCACCCGTTTCCGCAATATCGTTGAGATTCATGCAAACTTCGTCGAGGGTTTGGCGAAAGTCAAGATCCCCCGACACCGTCCAGCATATTTGCAAAAGATGCTCATGGGGATCGAACTTGATTCCTGGCTCATCTTCATAGGAACTCCCCGCGCCGTCCGGCAATGAACGCGCACCCGCGTATCTCCACATGGGCTTGAGTGCATCCTGCAATTGCTCAAACTTCACCTGAGATCGCAGCAGCACTTGGCCATGCACATGAATTTCGAAAGAAGCGTTGTAGCGTGACATAGGACATAAGTGTATGTGGTGCCCGAGACCGGAATCGAACCGGTACGCCCGTTATTCACGAAGCGGCGGATTTTAAGTCCGATGTGTCTACCAATTTCACCACTCGGGCACAGAGGGCTCTATTCTGAAACAAAAATGCCCCGCCAACCGACGCCGGCGAGGCATATTGATGAGCGAAAAATTTGTGGAGGCGCGGTCCGGAGTCGAACCGGACTAACCGGATTTGCAATCCG
>CAIPGC010000127.1 GCA_903864505.1 uncultured beta proteobacterium
CGATTCAGTGCCGCTTTGGGAAGACTGTCGCTTCAACCTGTCCCAGCCCAGCACATCAAGTTGCCTTCGACTTGCGTGCGGACGGGCCAGACTGCTTCGTAATGGAGCCCCCTGGATATCAGTTGCACTTATGGCGAGCTGGCCGATTGGTCAGCCATACTTGCGCAATTGGCACTTATGCTGGGCCATATAGGTTCCGTGAGGGTGGGGTGCTAATCGACTGACTTTACTTCGGCTCTGGTCCGTTCTTTACGCCTTAGTTGACAGGTCAACTCAATGCCCAGGTCGCCAAACGTTTAGGCGATCAATGAATCTGCGTGCCGGACGACTCGAGTAAAGAACGCTCCAACAATCTACCGCAGCGAGGCGTTGGAAGCCGGTTGGTCATCATTCGTTCATCGACTCAGGGTAAAGTTAAAGAATGAAGCGTTATGGGCTACTGCGAGGACTCTTGATTTCGATCCTTATTGGATCAAACGCGCTCTTTCTTGGTCTATCCCTATATGCAGTCAATGAAAGTCGAGAGCAAGATGAATTGCACGCTGAAACGACGACCAAAAACATCGCCAGCGCGCTGGATCAGAATCTGTCCAACAACATAGAGAAGATTGACCTCACCGTACGCGTGATTGTCGATGAGTTGGAAAATAAACTCTCTAACAAAGGGTTCGATGACAGGGCCATGAACACCTTTCTGGCCAAGCATGAACTTCGCTTGCCTGTGGTGGATTCCTTCAGGGTTGCAGGATCAGATGGGCGCGTAGTCTTAAGCGCTGACCAATATGAAATGAAGTTTAACGATTGGTCGAATTTTGATTTCTTTTTCTATCATCGGCGCCACGCTGATACCACATTGCAAATGTCCAAGCCAATATGGAATCAGTTTGCAAAGCAATACATCATCTTTCTGTCTCGTCGCTTCAACAACCCCGATGGCAGTTTTGCGGGAGTCGCTGCCGCCCTCATCGCCATTGATAACTTCACGCTATTGCTGTCGCAGTTTGACCTTGGCCCCAAGGGCACTATTGCATTGCGCTATGCGGACCTGGGGCTAATTACCCGCTTTCCAGTTATTCTTGAGCGCCCGGTTGGACAAGTTGGCAATAGTGCTGTTTCTAAGGAACTCTTGGAGCTTTCGAAAGCCGGAGTGCTTGAACCCACGACCTACCATACGCTTGTCGCTTCGGATGGCATGGAGCGCACCTACACCTATCGCCGCTTGAGTGCGGTACCAATTATTGTGGTCGCAGGGGTCGCTTCTGAAGACTATCTTGCAGACTGGCGGCGGGACACAAAGAGGTCTCTTCTGCTCGTATCCGGAACGTTCTTGCTTTCGCTTATTGCTTGCGGGTTTCTGCTTCATTTGCTCAGTCGCGTTGTTCGCGAGAGCGCCCGTAGCGAAATCTTCTTGAAACACGCCAGTGACGGAATCTCCATATTTGATTCTGAAGGCAATATTATCGAACTCAACGACCGCTTCAGTTCAATGGTAATAATTGATCGGTCCAAGTTAATGGGGAGAAACGTTAACGAATTGTTCGTGGACTGGGATCGGGACATATTGAATGGCCGAACATTGCAGGAGATGTTCGCATCACCCGAGTCAAACACCTACGAAACAAAGCTGCGTGCATATGATGGAACATTCCTTGAAGTTGAAGCAAATATAAGCACCATTCATCGCGATAACCTACCGTACATCTACACGTCGGTTCGTGATATCACGGAACGCAAAAAGTCGCAGGAACAGATTCAGAGTCTGGCCTACTACGATCCACTAACCAATTTGCCCAATCGCCGACTATTAATGGATCGCCTAGGGCAGTCATTGGTCTCAGGTGATCGAAGTCTTGCCTTTGGCGCATTGATGATTCTCGACCTCGATAATTTTAAGGTTCTAAATGACACGCAAGGTCATGATGTTGGCGATCGCTTGCTTGTCGAAGTCGCCCAACGACTCCTCGTCAGCCTGAGAAAGGAGGACACCGTCTCTCGCTTTGGGGGAGATGAATTTCTCGTCATGGTTGAGAATTGTGGATTAGATGAAAGACTTGCTGTCAAACAGGCGGAAATGATCGCGGAAAAGATGCGTCTTGCGCTCAACTTTACTTTTGTCATTTCCAATAGCGGCCAACCTTACCAATGCTCAACGAGTGTTGGCTTGACCCTGTTTCGAGGCGGGAAACTTTCTACCGATATTCTCCTGAAACAAGCCGATTTGGCGCTCTACCGAGCCAAGGGGAATGGAAGAAACGCGATTCAATTCTTCGATCCTGAAATGCAAGCAGCCATCGATTCCCACTCGGCCATGGAGTCTGCACTTCGCGATGCTTTACAACGAGACGAATTGCATGTTTTCTATCAGCCGCAAATTAGCCATGTCGGAAGGCTAGTTGGAGCGGAGGCATTGCTGCGTTGGCAACACAAAGACTATGGCTACGTTTCGCCCGCCATGTTCATTCCTTTGGCTGAGGAGAGTGGCCTCATCCTGCCCATTGGACAATGGGTACTTCGGACAGCGTGTGCGCAACTCAAACAGTGGAGTGAAAATGCCGCGACACGTGAATTGCAGATTGCTGTCAACGTGAGCGCGAGCCAGTTTCGCCAACCGGATTTCCTAGCGATCGTAAAAGAAGCACTACATGATTCGGGTGCCGATCCAACGCGATTGAAGCTCGAACTTACGGAGAGCGTCGTGTTGAACGATGTCGATGCTGTTATTGGACGGATGTACCAACTTAAGGCGCTAGGGATAAATTTCTCGTTGGACGACTTCGGCACCGGGTTTTCTTCGTTGTCTTATCTTAAGAAACTACCGTTGGATCAAGTCAAGATTGACCAGTCCTTTGTTCGAGACATTACTAGTGATCCAAACGATGCGGCTATAGTGCAGGCCATTATTGCCATGACTCGTTCCCTACACATGGATGTTATCGCCGAGGGGGTGGAATCCGAGGAGCAGTTAATCTTTCTCAGAGATAGTGGCTGTATGCACTACCAAGGCTATTTATTTGGCAAACCAATGCCTATTCAAGAGTTCGAGCTCCTTCTGCATGAACCGCCAAGCTCGCTTCTTCCACCTCCGTTGTTTTCTCACAAGCTGCACGTGGTGTGATTTGCCCAAATATAGTCAATGCCACCGCGCCAGCCGCTGAGACAAACCTACTACCGGCTTTCAAGCGCCCTTCATTTGTGCTTTGAAAGTCCACTCAATTCTCCCGTCAATGTGACAAACCTAAGCGATGGCTCAAACCGCGTCGGAAATGTGCTGGGGGCGATCTCTTTGAATGAATCCAAAAGCGCGTGATGTCCGTCCGATGGGTAGGATGCTAAATAGTAGAGACGTCCGTGTGCAGTTTTTGCCAGCCCGGATTTGACTCGATCAAGCCAATGGGGGGGGCCAAGGTCTTCGAAGCAGAGAAACACAATAACAACATGTCGAATGTGCGTTGTCTCGTCAGCATCAATTAGGTGAAGCTTCTCGGCCAATACGATTTCAGATACTGAACTCCACGAATAGCATCTCGCAGGGACATGTAATCCGTGCTCAATTTTGAGGCCGACTTCATCAGCTGACCAGAGAATGGCCCCGTTATCCTGGTGTAGTTTTCGAAGGTAGCTCGGAAGGCGCACAAGCAAAGCGACTCCCGCGAGACCGAATACAGCGCCAAAAAACCAAAATGCACTCTGATGCATTGCCAGGCTGGCGAATCCAAAGGCTACACTTATGCACGCCAAGCACGCTAACGCCGCAAACGCGAACGCATACCACGTCGGACGGTACACCCATACCCTTTGATCAGATCTTCCAATGTGCAGAGCCATAGTTCGGTTAACGCTAAATCGGCAATTAAGGGCCGCTGACAAACAAGGTCACTCGGTTAGTTTCATCCTGAATAGAACGCAAAGTTATTCTTGCCCGTACGTTTGACCGAGTACATGGCCTTATCAGCGGCGCTTAGCAACGAATCCACATCACGCCCATGCGTTGGGTAGACAGCAATTCCAATGCTCGCGCCGACACGAAGTTCATGCGTTTCGAAGGTCACTTCATGTCCTATCGCTTCAATAATGCGAAGAGCAATATGCTGCGTCTCATTTTCTGAGGCTTGGCGTGCTAGGACTACTACAAATTCATCGCCACCCATTCTTGCCACCGTATCCTCTAGCCTCAATTGCCCTTTTAGGCGGTTAGCAATCTCTCGCAGCAAGAAATCTCCAGCATCGTGACCGTAGGTATCATTGATTGCCTTGAATCCGTCAAGGTCTACAAACATCACGCCTATGGGGTCAAGTGTTCGCTGCGACCAGGCAATGGCAAGCTCCAAGCGATCTTTTCCGAGTCGCCATAACGGAAGTCCTGTCAGCTGATCATGGTGAGCTAACTGATGAATTTGGTCTCGTTGTTCTTGCAACTTTTCCGCGTGGGAGTGAACCCAATCCATCAGATGGTTAAGTGATCGAGAGATGACGCTCAATTCAGATACTGATTGGGCGGTGAACCGCATCTTCAAGTTAGGTGAACGCTCGAAATGATCGAGCTCCAACGCAAGCTCTTGAATTGGAGAGGCAATGTTGCGGTAAGCCCAAATCAGTATCAACGCATTCAACACAAAGATTACAACAGCCCCAATGGCGACTGTTAACTGCGAATGCTTGAGAGTTTGCGCAGCATCGGCAACTTGCCGGTCCGCATTGCTAAGCGCGGATTCCCTTGCATCGCGCAATATGTTTTCCAGTTCATTGAGATTGAGGTCCATCCTGCGCCACTCGGTCTTGGCGCTGTTGATGTCGTGTTTGAGTGCTAAGGCCTTGACCGCTTGGGCCTGATGTTGGGCCTTGGTCCTTTTGGAAAGAATTTCCCTAAACTGCAATTTGGTAACTTCGTCGCTGGCCGTATCAAGCACGTAGTGGCGTAGAAAATCCTCTGAACTGGCCCCCACACTGTCGAGTTCTGCGGCCAAACTGACCATGCTCTCGCTGTTTTCGGTAATGAGCATCTCCAAAATGAGTGCTCGTGTGCGATGCGCATCAATTTCTAGTCCATCGAACGTCGCTATCGACGGAAGCAAGTCATTGCCGATCATCTCGACATGGGAATTGAACTTCTGGTTAATCGCGACGGCAATAGAGGCCGCTACGACGATGCTCATGGAGATGAGCCCAATACCCACTGAGAACTTGGTGGTTAGCTTCATTTGGCCTGTTCGAACGCGCTGGTAGCACAGCCGGACCGGGATACAGCGCGGATCAGGACATTGTCATGAACTTAGATGTCAAATTCATGACGGAACCTTGGGGCAATCACCCAGTACTTCAGCGTTTCCACGTTGACCGGCGAAAGTCTCGGCGAGATACCAAGCACCAACTCAGTGCCTGTCACCACCCTTCGATGTTTGATACAAGCGTTTTACATTTGACCGAAAATCAAACTTCAGTCGTCCCACGATTCGTCCTTCGTTCCGAGATACTTGTATCTCATGAAGTTCATCCAGGTTCGCCTTCAGGCGCATAACGTCCACGTCGTTCTCGCCATAGCGTGAAGCGAGTTCGTTGACAAGGTGGCGAAGCCTTTCAGTCTTCTTTCCCATTTTGAGATGCCTTCAACGGTAAGCCTTTGCAACATCAGACGGGTGTCGCACTTCCGAATTTCTGAAACTGGCTAATTCTTGGCATTGACCCATGGTCCGACGCAAATAGTGTGCCTTCGATTCAGTAAATTTCTGGAACCACTATTTGCTGGGGAACCGGCTGTCTAGCGTAGTCCTCATGATGAACGCGCTGTGGCAGTTCGATGGTAGGTTGCCCGACTTCATGATAGGCGATTTGTTCCAGCAAGTGGTGGATGCAGTTCAAGCGTGCTTTTTTCTTGTCCACCGCCTGCACAACCCACCAAGGGGCTTCCGGAATATGCGTGCGCTCCAGCATTATTTCCTTGGCCTTGGTGTAGGCTTCCCAACGCACGCGTGATTCAAGATCCATGGGGCTGAGCTTCCACTGCTTGAGCGGATCGTGTATGCGCCCCAAGAACCGGGAATGCTGTTCGTCATCCGTGATGGAGAACCAGTACTTGATCAGCTGTATGCCGGAGCGCACCAGCATTTTCTCGAATTCAGGCACGGTACGAAAGAATTCTTCGTATTCCTCATCATTGCAAAAGCCCATGACGCGTTCGACTCCGGCTCGGTTGTACCAGCTTCGATCAAAGAGGACCATCTCACCCGCTGCGGGAAGGTGGGGAACGTAGCGCTGGAAGTACCACTGCGTCTTTTCGCGATCATTGGGAGCGGGCAAGGCCGCAACCCGCACCACACGCGGGTTGAGGCGTTGCGTAATGCGTTTGATGACGCCCCCTTTGCCTGCTGCGTCGCGCCCCTCAAAGAGGATCACCACCTTGTGCTTGCTGCGGATGACCCAGTCCTGCAACTTGACCAGCTCTCCCTGCAAGCGGAACAACTCCTGAAAGTAGTGCCGCCTGGCCAGCTTCTCCGTATTTGAGAGCGGCTGGCCGTAGGCGTTGAGCTCTTCAATGCTGCGCTCCTCCAACTCCATTTCGAGTTCTTCGTCATAACCGTCCAGAAGATCTTGACGGATTCGACGAACTAAGTCTTCTTCGTTGTGCGGTGTACTTGATTTCAAATTTGATTGTTGCATATAGATTTGGATATCCCGCTGTTCCGCAGACTTGAAAGCGCTCAATGGCTAAAAGTGCTAGCACTATGGCCAATAGATCGTCATTTACAGTTGACTAAACCCATCGCTGTAAGTTCGTTCAGTGCCAGAAACATCTAGTCGGCCTGCTATACGAACTCTGCGCATCGTTGCGTCGGAATCTTCATACTCATTGGTTGCCATAACGGAGCGTTAACGCAAGACGATAGTCAAGACATCCATACTACGCGTCAACTTTGACATTTTTGTGACAAATCTTTGCCGTCCGTCATAGATTCATGACTGGCAAGCCGCTGACCAACTTGACAATGGAGGGGTTCCCTTGATGATGGTGAACTGTGCAGACCAAAACAAAAGCTAAAGACCCAAAGTACTGTTTCCGGTTGTACAAGCCAAAAGTGCTGAATCCCATGATTCTTCGTCCAGCGAAATGGCGAAATCCATGGCCGGGGTGCTACCGCGAGTGAACTCTATACAGGATTTGCGACGCACCCCCTCAGAGGGAATGCCACGTTCAGTCAAAGAAGCTCGCCTGGCAAAGTTTTGGCGGCCAACAGGCTCGCCTACGGCTAGTTGAGACGATGTTAGTTCAAGAGCGGCTGACGTGGGACGAACGCAAGGGCACTTACTACTGCGCGCGTCAGCTGCTTAGGTGACGGGGTGCGAACATCTATCCGCGCCGAAAATTGGCCGGCGTCCGTTTCATTCAGTTTGAAAGCTGCGACTACCTGTACCAGGTCTTGTGCCTGGCTCTTTAAGCTGCTCGCGGCGGCGGCCATTTGCTCAACCAATGCCGCATTTTGCTGCGTCATCTGGTCCATCTGCGTAACAGCCTCACCCACCTCTGAAACTCCGCTGGCCTGTTGACTACTTGCCGCACTGATTTCACCCATAAATTGAGTTACGCGTTTGATGGAACTCACGACTTCGGTCATCGTGTCCCCAGCCTTGTTCACCAGGGCAGTGCCTTGTTCAACACGTTCGACACTGGCGCCAATCAGGCGCTTGATTTCCTTTGCCGACTCAGCTGAACGTCCTGCCAACGCACGTACCTCAGAGGCCACCACCGCAAATCCTCGACCTTGCTCTCCTGCACGGGCAGCTTCCACGGCTGCATTCAACGCAAGGATGTTGGTCTGGAACGCAATACCGTCAATTACGCTGATGATGTCGACGATCTTGTGCGAGCTCTCATCGATTTCACGCATGGTATTCACAACTTGACTCACTGCTTCACCGCCCATCTCTGCAATTGCGGACGCAGTGCTGGCGAGTTTGTTGGCTTCCATTGCACGCACCGAATTGATCCGCACCGTTGTTCCGAGCACGGCCATTGAGGCCGCCGTTTGCTGAAGCGCGCTGGCCTGCTGTTCCGTCCGGTCGGATAGATTGGTGTTCCCTTGGGCGATCTCGGAACTGGCCGAAGCAACGCTCTCTGATGCATGTCGCACTTCCTTGACAACCAGACCCAGACTATCCTGCATGGTGTTTAACCGGAACATAAGGCTACCTTTGTCATCCGGTTTCAGTGAAACATTCACTGCCAAGTCGCCAGCGCCTACCCGTTCAGCAAAATGATTGGCCTCCTGAGGTTCTGCACCAAGCTGCCTATAAATTGACCACACTATCCAATAGCCAAAAAGCGCTGCCACCAACACCCCAACCACGATGGCGAGCAACGCGGCGAGGCGGATCACATTGAAGCGGGTTGTGGCGTGATCAAATTCAGTCTTTGCGACATCGACTTGGAGTTGCTTGAGTGCATCAATCCCATTCTTTACCGGCACCGCCATTGGAGTCATTTTTTCTATCATGGCGCCCTGTGCGTCGGTGATGTCATTCTCTTTCAGCGCTGCCACAGCGGCCATTACCGCCTTTTCCTCGTATGTCGTGTAGTCCACTTCAAATTTGTCGGCGAGTCTTCCTTCGTCGGGAGCCAAGTCCGTCGACCTGTAAGCCTTCCACTTCTTGGCTATTTCCGCTTGATTCGCCTGGATTGAAGCAATACTCAATTGAATCACTTCAGAAGTGGGGTTAGCCAGCGCTTGAGCCACATGCATACGGCTGCTGAACACCAACGCGTCGATTTGCCCGAGATCTACTGCAGGGACTGTGCGGTATTCGTAAACTGTCTTCAGCGATTCATTTGCCTTGTCAATCCCATACAAGCCAACGCTACCCACACTCGCCAAGAGCAGCGCAAGTCCGCTAACCAAAATAAAAAGTCGCGTCGAGATTTTCATATGCGTCAGAGATAAGTATTTAGTCTGACCACGTTACGCCCGCAGCGTGTAGATTTGATGACGCACCTCGCAAACCCTAATCGCCGTGACTCTGGTCCAGCGGAAGATCAAGTGGTCCGTTAGTCAACGATCATTGGCACCTTGGGGCAACTCAGCAAGATCACGCATTCATTCAAAGGGCGCATTTCGCTACCAATTTCGGTGCTCTATCAACTGCGTTCATGTTGGGCTTGATTGCCGAAAATGGAACGGTTGTCACAACACTGCAACAAAGGGAAGCGAGGATTGCCGGTTGGTGACAAGGTGGCTGCTGTGGCAACAGCAGCATGGCTTGCACTGCCGTTTCCATTTTTTTTGGTTGTTTAACCGGAGCGCTCCCCATGCGTCTGCAAAAGATCTTAGTCCCCTGCGTGTGCTTTGCTGTACTGACCTTGTCAGGCTGCGGTGGTAGCGACAACGGCAATAACAAATTCACCGTGGCCGTCATCGGTGACATGCCATACGGGGCCAGTCCCACTGACACAGCGGAGTTCAAGGCAAACCCGGCCTTCATCACCGCCATCAATAGCGATCAAGACGTTTCGTTGGTTCTTCACACTGGGGATATCCACTCAGGCAAGGAATACTGCACACAGGCGTATGACGCCTCCATATTCAGCCAGTGGTCCGCCTTCAAAGCCCCGCTCGTCTATACACCAGGAGACAACGAGTGGACCGATTGCCACAAGAAGAAGGAAGGCGGCGGTGCGTACAACGCGACCACCGGCGCCATTGACTATGTTCTGGACGCTAGCGGAAACTGGGTGAACTATGCTGGAGGTGATCCGATGGCGAACCTTGATTTGGTTCGCTCGATCTTCTTCTCTTCGCCCGGCAAGACCTTGGGTGGGTCAATGGCGGTGCATTCGCAAGCCGTGGAATTCAATGCGGCCAACCCTACTGACAGTGCCTATGCCGAGAACGTCTGGTTTGAGAAATCTGGAGTGATGTTCGTTACGATGAATATTCCCGGTGGCTCGAACAACGGAACGGATCCGTGGTACGGCGCACCGAACATGAGTGCGGTACAAAAGCAGGCAGTCATCAACTACACCGGTGCTGCCATGCGTTGGCTGGACAATGCTTTTGCCAAAGCCAAAGCCAATGGTGACACGGCTATTGTGATCATGGAACAAGCCGACATGTGGGACCTCGACGGATTGACCATGGCCGACCAGCACCTTACAGAGTACAAACAGTACATTGACAAAATAGCGGCTTTGACAACCGCGTACGCCAAACCGGTCTTACTAATCAATGGGGATTCACATATGTACCGCTCAGATAACCCGCTGGCCAAGGGTTCACTCTGTAAGGTCGAGATTCCGTCTGTCAAGGACACCCGCAAGACCAACACCACTACCTGCACCGACAGCGTTGCCACCGGAGCGCTGAAGGGTCTGACGAATGCAGAGCCCTACAACATCGTTCAGGTCAAGGGTGACCCGAGCTATGCCCCCTCCTACAACGTGAACAACTTCCACCGTCTGGTCGTGCATGGCAACGCCACAGCCAGCGGAACAGACAAAGAGTACCTGAAACTGACGGTGGATCCTAGCGCCAACGCAACCGCTAGCGAGAATGCATTTGGTCCATTCAGCTGGACTCGTGCGCAGCCATGAACTGACAGGGGCGGTGGGCGACCGATCAGGTCGCCTACCAACCCGCCATTAGCAAAAGGCTTGACGATTCAGGCCGGCTTTGTTCGAACCCAGTTGGCTGTCCAAATCTGCCCTAACCTGTCCCACCCAGGACCTGTTCCGACAGAAGGCTGTTCGCGAAACGGTGACGCATCGTCTGTGACTGTTTTCTGGCGGTTCGAAGTTATCCCCTTCAAGAGCCACTCTCGAGATTCAGTTCTGTGCCGACCATTTGCGGGTACCCCGCCTGGAACAATCCGATGTTCGAATCCCGCCCATGAATGAGAAAGCTGACTTGTGAATCCGAAAGGCATTCAAACTGACGGTGCGGCTCAAGTGCAGCCGAAGTGGCCGTGCGCCAGTGCCTGCC
The DNA here is from genome assembly GCA_903864505.1 of uncultured beta proteobacterium. Lineage (GTDB taxonomy): Bacteria > Pseudomonadota > Gammaproteobacteria > Burkholderiales > Burkholderiaceae_C > Allorhodoferax. The sequence goes on from CAIPGC010000127.1 coordinate 10,965, forward strand.
TTCGAATATGGGTGAACTTGAGGCCGACGTGGTCGAACATTCGAGCGCTAGTGGACGAGGTGGGGTGAAGAAAGGCCGCGTCACACTAAGCGCATTTCGTAGCACCACCGTCACAGTAGTTTCATGTAGCCGCGTTAAAGTCAACCTGGGGTCCGAGAAGCCTCATGTTGATACCATGAAAGCGTCCGTCTAATCACGGTTTGACCCGGCCACTGCGCCGGGTTTCTTTTTTTGGTGCGACACGTCAACTAGTGGTGATGGTGGAGGTCACCGGCGGCCGTCGCGTGGTAGAGCCGTCTTGTCTCTGATTGAAAATCAGACTTGGCCTTATACGTTGCACGATGGTCCACAGGATCGATTTGCCGCTCGCCGAGCGTATCTAAATCTGCTTTAAGTCGCACCACGTCAGGGTCATCATCTCCATAGCGTGATGCAAGCTTATTAACCAGACGATGGAGTTTTTCAACCTTCTTTTTGCCCATATCGAATTCCCCAAATGTCAGACCAACAACTGATACAAGTATGTCACGTTAGGGTTTGTATCTAGCATTGACTCAGATCAACTCAGTCTTAAAGTATGTATACTGTTTATACCGTTTTTAAGAGAGGTGGATCATGTTCAAGACATTCATTGCCGCCTTGCCAGGACTGTGGGGAAGGTTTACAGCACACCATCAAATGCACGCTTCGGAGCATGTGGGAGTATTTGCCGGGTCTCTGTTGCCTATTGGCGATTGGCGACACGACTAAGCTGGACCAATTTCACCCGGCCCCGTGCCGGGTTTCTTTTGTGACGTACCGCACAGAACACAAACCAAAGCGGGGTACCGTTTCCGAGTCAACTAGCTACGATGTGAATCGTTGATCTGCGCAACCTCAGCGTTATGGACCGTACTGCCTGAGCCTTCAATGTATGAGCGCGCTAAAGGGTCACGGTTAGCGGATTTAAGTCCCCGCAGTAGCGACCAAGCGAACGACAAAATTGCAACCATCACTCCCAGTATGAGAATGGCCACGATAGATGTTGCAGCCAATGCAACGAGCCATAGTCTGAAAGACACCGCAAGAATGTTTACCAGTATGGACATGAACACTTTCATAGGTGCACCAAAGTGTGTTCTTCAAATTGATCGGAAACAAGACGTTAGCTTTTCAATGTGACAGCAAAAAGTTACCTGAAATTTTGAAGGTCTTACGACGAAATGAGTGCAGGGAGCTACGTCGAAGTCCGATTGGCTGTCCACCGGTATTGGCTTGCGACTGCGAAGTACTGATCGGTGGCGCAACGCCTGATCGGCCAGTCAACTATGCGTTTGTGACCTTCAAGCTTCATACTGATCTGATTCGATCTCTAAAGCAAGTTCACAAAACGGTGTCAAATGGACCTCCGGTAAGATTTCCCTCACCTTGTTAACTACCTTCAAACCGTTAGCAGGCCCAACCATTTGAATGATGAGGTGAACAGAAGCCGTTACATTTCGGATGAGCTCCACATCGCTAGCACTGCTGCGAATTGAAACTGCCATGGCCGAGGCTTCAAAATTGTTTAAGAGCTGCAGCATGTCTAAGACATAACTCTTGGTTCCAATCAATGATCGACCTGAGGTTTGTTGTTGGTTGTCTCTTTCAGACCTTTGCAAACTTGAAGTGAAGTTGCCGGTATGCGTATTCACCACTGGCGCTAGTGAAAAGAAGGCCGTACGATTTTTTTTGTGCGACGGACTCTCCACTTGGCTCACTTCCAGTCGCTCCTCCAGATATCCGGACCTGATCAGATGTTCCAGTTCATCACCAAGATCGCGGTGCATAAGATGTTCGATTGATATTCGTGACTGCTCGCCATTGGCAAGAATCATTATCTGGCGCTCACGTGGCGTTAGATTTGAATTACGGCACAGCAGCGCCTGCCTGCCCAATTCGGTCTTTACCAAAGTCATGTCTATGCCCTCAGATCAGGTGGAAGGCAGAACATAACAACTTCAAGTGAATTTCGTATGACACCGGCGGTGCCAGACACATTGCAGCCAGGCGCCAGAGCAGCCTTTGTCCCTCCGGAATATGGCCGCGCTGCCGCTCGGGTTTAGCTGTGCCAGCCGTTCGCGATCAGACAGTCCAGATTTCAACTTTCGTCGCATCGGGTAAGCCCAGCTCGTCCATGCGTTTGTTCAATCGGGTCGGTGTGTTGGTCGCAGCGGACTCACGCGAAGGTGCTCGGCGCATTGCAGCAGGGGTGGGCGGGGTAGTCATGTGTCGCAACTACCAGACCTTACGCAGAACAGACTTGGCATCCCTAAGCAAGCGCGTCTTTATGGTTGCAACTTGCAACCATAAAGACGTTCACTCTTCTTCGTTCAACTGAATGCCGCTCAGCGGCCAGTTTCCTTCAGGTAGGCCGCCCGGGTGAGTACGGCGGTGTTGGCGAAGTCGGTGAATACGCCGTCTACGCCGGCCCGAAGGTAGGCCAGCAACTCGGTCGCCGGATCGCCGTTGAACACTCCAGCCAGGTACTTGGCCTCGTTGCGGAAGGTGTACACGTGGACGAACAATCCGGCCTTGTGTGCATCGGCCAGCAG
>CAIPGC010000128.1 GCA_903864505.1 uncultured beta proteobacterium
GGCGCCAGCACAAACACACCGCAGCCACCGTCCCCCGGGTTGGTTTGAAGCATTGCCGTCCATCCATTCTCTTGGGGTACTTCAAAACAGATCGGTTTTGAGACACCTTTGTGAAGGCCCTTCAACGGGGTCCTTTTTTGTCCAAGTTGTGTCTCATAAATCGAATCACAAGTGAAGTTGCAAAAGGGCTGCGCAGCGGAGCGCGAGAATTGGTCTTCCCGTGCGCTATCGGTACGACGAAATGTGTTCGGTTGAGTGGGTTACACAGCACTCGTGGGTGCTGGGCGGTCACGTTCGACGAGTGAGTAATACTCAGAAATTGGTTGTCCACGCAATGGTTTTGCCATGACCCGAATGGCATTTGTTCTCTGTCCCATCACGATGCCTTCGCGCCTGGCGACCTGGACGTAGCCCGACCGTTCCCAAAATGCCTCTGCTCTGGCATTACCCGCGACGACGCCAAGACGCATCCAGCGAGCTCCGCAATGTCGGCACCACTCCTCCACTGATGCATACAGTGCTTGGGCATCCCCTGTTCCGTGTCTGTCAGTTGCAACTATGAATGTGCCAACATGCCAGACTCCTTTGGCGAGGAGGTCCGAGACGACGTTGCCCATGCCAGCCAATTTTCCGTTCGAATCTTCATAGCCAAAGACATACTTGTGATTGAAGGCCCAGCCAGCCGGCAATTCGCTGTAAATCTCCTCATGGGCTTCGCCGGCCTGCGCGGGTATCCCGTGGGTGGAGAGGAAGTACAGCGGGTTTTCCTCGAAGAACTCCTGCAACGCCACTTCACCAGCGTTTCTGAGGTTGACCACCGAGAGATTTTGTATTGGGGACGCCGGAAGGTCCATTCCCGTCGAATGTTCAGTCGAATTCATCGCCACCATCGTATCAAACTGCGAGGCGTCCTGAAGGACTGTAAACCGCGGCATACGAGTCAAGAAGCGGGCCCTCTTGAAGCAAATGGAGTGGGTGTCAACTCATCAATTTTTTGCCTAAGCGGATGACTGCTTAGTGTACCGACCAAGGACCGTTCAGGGCCTTTTGCTGACTGTCCCCTGTGGACCAAGCGGTCGAGCGTCAGACCCTCGTTGTCATCGCTCCATCTCCCGAGCACCCTTTTCGCGACCTTTTTCACCACGTCGAACGACGCCCTTGTCCTCATCGGGCTTGCCACCTCGCTCCGCCGGGTGTCCCGTTGGGGGAGCCCGCAGAGCAGGCACCTCGGCGGCGCGGGGTGGCTGAGGAGCAACTGCGGCTGGATGGAATTCTTCGCGTGCCTGTGGACGCACGCTCTGGGTGGGCGCGGATTCACGGGGACGTTCAACTTCAGGCGCTCGCTCGCGGGGAATCACTTCACGGGGTCGCTCAACGTGCGACCTTTCTTCACTGCGCCAGCGTGGCTCCATCGGTTTACGATGCAGCGGCGACGACTCTGGTGGACGGGTTGGCAATGGGATGCCGGCTTCACTATGCAGGGGCGGAAGACGTAGGTCCGGGTTGGCTGGGGTGGGGCGGTGCTCAGGCCGTTCAAAACCGTTGTGAACTGGCGTGTACAGGGGACGCGACCCGAACCGCCCTGGCGCCCATCCCCAGCGACCATTCATCTGCACCCAACTGCCGTAGTGGAAGGGTGCAAAGCCCCAGGGAGCGTCATCCCTCCAGGTCCAGCCCCAGCGCGTGGTCCAGACCCAATTGCCAAAACGGTAGGGAGCCCAGTCGGATGCAACGTTGTACGGAATCCAAACGGCACCGTATTCCGGTACCTGCTCCCATCGGCCATTCTGGTCTAGTACTTCAACACCCGTCATCTCAGGCGAAGCCATGCCCATGCTCTCGCTCCCCAGACCGCTGTCCATGCGATCCTGCTCGAGCAACCAATCACCAAACGCCCCGCGGGACAGTGGCTGATTCTCAGTATGGGCCACATCTGTGCCCCAGAATTCTGCTTGCTCGCCTGCACGCAACCAGGCGCGCTGCACCGGGCGGGTGGGGTCTGCGTCAAAGCGCGCACGGCCCTGCAAGGTGGCAAGCTGGGTCGCTCCCCGTGTTTGTGCCACGCGATAGAGGCCCTCACTCTCGGCCATAACGACTCCTTGCTGTGTTTGCACCCTGTACTCGTTGACCGCCTGCGGTGTGCGCAATCGCATACCTATCTCACCGGTCACCAAGCGCAGCAGGGCAATTCCTTCATCGAGGCGGGAAAACTGCAACTCCGTGAGCGTATCCAGCCAAAGGCTGGTGGAGCCAATTCGCACGTTCACGCGGCCCTGCGCTCCTGTGCGCACCTGATCACCCTCGGTAATGGTCTGGTTGCGTTCCACGAGTGTCCAGGACCGGGTTTGCGGTTCTTGCAACCAGACATCGCCAATAACCTTCGCAACGCGCCCTGCACGCGCTAACGGGTCGGCCCAAGCCAACGATGCACAACCCCACAAGAACGTCAACAGCAGTGCTGGGAGCAGGAATTTCTTATGCATGATCGGCATTTAACGTGGCACGGGCTCCTTATGACTACCGCCGCCTGAAATAATCTGCAAGTCTTTGCTTGAAGCTTTGTGGATATTGCGAAAACAGCAGTAAAAATGGGAGCAAAACACCGTTGCGCTGGGCAGCAATACCCCAGCCAGAGTCTGCACGAGGTTGGTCAGCAAAGCGTCGACCCAAACTCAGCATAGGAATTGATTCTGGAATCAACCGCGAGGTGCTGACAGGAGACCGCTTTCAGTCCTCAGCTGAGATTTCATTTACCGCTTAAGCTCAAAATTCCTAAGCAGTAAGTAGACCGCCCTGCTGCAGTCGATTGCAAACGCGAACAGTGTGCCAAAAGCTGACCGCCGCAGTTGGAGGAAGCAGTCATTCACCGCGGCCAAGGAAGTTGATGAATTGCCCCTCGAACCACCCACTTCTTGGACCATTACTTTCAGGCTCATGCGACTCACTTCCACGAATTGGTGAACGCGTGCTTCTGAGGTCACAATTTGCATTGATTGCGCTGAATCCTTCGCGTACACCGGCAACAAAAAGTCAATTCGACTAAGATGCCGGTCCGAACTTTCTGCAACTGAGTTGCGCAATTTATGTTGCTATTTACCAGTATGAATCACCGCGGCGTGTGGACCACCACACTCATGGCTGCAGCAATACTCATGATCACTATGGGAGCGCGGCAATCGATTGGGCTATATGTCGGCCCGCTAAACACTAGCACTGGTTTGGGTATCGTGACCATCAGCTTGGCAATGGCAGTTGGACAATTTGTGTGGGGCGCCGTTCAGCCCATTGCTGGCGCACTTGCTGATAAGTACGGTCCTCGTCCCGTCTTGCTGTATGGACTGCTGATATTGGTGATTGGATCTGCGCTAACTCCTCTTGTGAGCAGCGGCATCGGATTGATTTTGACACTGGGTGTCATGACAGCCATGGGAGCAGGTGCGTGCAGCTTCTCCGTTTTGCTGGGCGCAGCTGCACAACGTATGCCTGCGGAATCGCGTGGCATGGCATCTGGCGTCATCAACGCCGGGGGATCTTTTGGTCAGTTTGTTTTCGCCCCCATTATTCAAAGGCTAATTCAATGGCTGGGCTGGATGAATTCCATGTGGACCATGGCCTTGTTCACGTTGCTGGCTATTCCGCTGCTGAATAAACTGACAAGTGAAACCCATGGGTCTGCCAAGGCGCCTGATCCTGAGGGCGGCTTGAAGAAGGCAGTGAAAGATGCGATGCACAGCCCCAGTTATTTGCTTCTGCATTTAGGGTTTTTTACATGCGGGTTTCATATTGCGTTCTTGGTTACACACCTACCCACTGAGGTGGGATTGTGTGGACTCACGCCTGCGGTTGCCAGTTGGTCATTGGCGCTCATCGGTTTGGCCAATATTCTGGGTAGTTTGTACGCCGGTTCGTGTGTAAATGTGTTTCGAAGTAAATATGTGCTGGCCTTCATGTATGGCTCACGCGCGGTGCTGATAGCTTTGTATTTGATCGCGCCAAAAACAGAGTGGACCTTCTATGCTTTCGCTATGGGTCTTGGCTTCACCTGGTTGGCTACGGTGCCGCCCACGGCTGCCCTTGTTGGCAAGCTGTTTGGGATACGCTATTTGGCAACTCTATTTGGTCTGACCCTGTTCTCTCACCAGATCGGTGGATTCTTGGGGGCGTATCTTGGAGGCTTAGCCCTAGAAGCCCGTGGGGACTACCAGTGGATGTGGTGGGCTGACATGGCACTGTCTGGGATGGCTGCCCTCATCAATTTGCCAATCAAAGAGGCGCGTATAGCAAGGCCACAAATGGTTTGAGGTAGGTTGCAAGAGCTCCCCCACCAAAGCTATCAGGCGCCCCAAGCTTTGCGGGGCTTCCCATAGGACAATGCCTAGCAGAGAACATCATTGAATGAGTTGATCCCAGTCCGCTCGGTACTATCAAGGACCTATGGCTCACGAACCTCGTCTCATGCGCGAATTGCGCAACCTTATCGAAACAACCCGCGTTGCTGCACTGGGAACGACCCAGGACGATGGCACGCCATTTGTTTCGATGGTCCCCTTTGCAATCGAGTCGCAGCGGCGCTGCCTGGCAATTCACGTCAGTGGTTTGGCTGCACATACGCGCCACTTGCAGTCTAGAAGCCAAGTGTCGCTCTTGTTGATGGTGTCAGAGACTTCGGACAACCCGGTCCATGAC
>CAIPGC010000129.1 GCA_903864505.1 uncultured beta proteobacterium
TCTTCTCCAGCGCCTCAGCGGCGTTCTCGGCCGTTACGACCACATAACCCTTGTCCGACAGTACACGGTTGAAACTCTTGCCTACTACCGGGTCGTCATCCACTACCAAAACTTGACGTAGCGCGCTCATGATTTACTCCTGCTAAATGAATGAATGAAATGAAATGAAACGTTGAACTGGTTCCCTATTGAAGCGTCGTGCCTTGCATCGTCTGGTCGCGCCGCAAGGCCCAGCGTTTGTGCAACATAGCTCCATTCGCAGCGTTGATCACGTCGTCCGGGCCCGCGGGCTTTGACAGATAGTCGTAGGCGCCCAGCGAGACAGCTTGCTTTGCTGAGTCCACCGCAGGGAAGCCTGTGATGATGACGACCTCGACTTCGGGCCACCGCGTTTTGATGATTTTCAGAACGGACATGCCGTCCAATCCGGGCATGCTCATATCGAGCAAAACCACATCGAAGCTTTTGGCTTCCATGAGGCGAATCGCATCCTGACCGTTGGTAACGGTTTGCACATTGCAGTGTTCGCTTGCCAGGGTTCGCAAATAGCTCAGACGAACGATCTCTTCGTCGTCGATGACCAGGATGTTTGCTTTGTCGTTCATTTTGGCTACCTCTTTGTCGTGCTTGCTATTCCTTATGCAACACCTATGCCAGAAACGATATGGCGAAAATTTCCTTTTAATAATCAACAGACTATGGAGAATTCCTTGTTGTTGATCAGTTCAAATTGCAAGGCTGACGACCGCGCGAAGTACATTATTTATGTTCAATTTTTCTGCCTGCCGGACCCTATTTGACGATCCTCCGAGAGAAGCGTCGCGCCGCGAGGAGGATGTAATTTTTGTACAGCCCATTTGCTGGAATGGTTATGGCATTTCTGTGCAGTCGCCGTGGCGGCTTGACTGTTTGACCAAGATCAGTAGTGCGCCAGATTCCTCTCGCCCTGTCTCCAAGGCGCGCAGAATGATCGTTCTTCAGTCAATTCGCTAAGGAGAACCTTGCCATGAAGCTTTCTACCCCCACAAAACTCATTGCCCTGTCTGTTCTAGGTATGGCGGCAGTCGCATTTTCCGGGGCCTCTTATGCCGCGGTTAATGTCGATGCGGCCACTGCGCTGGCCAAGAAGAGCGGCTGCCTGAAGTGCCACGCCGTCGACAAGGACAAGTCGGGGCCATCATTCAAAAAGATTTCCGAGAAATGGAAAGGCAAGGCTGATGCCGAAGCCAAACTGATGGACAGCCTGACCAAGTCGCCCAAGGTGAAACTCAAGGACGGTACCGAAGAGGAGCACAAGGCCATCGATACCAAGGATGCCGCCGAAATCAAGAACGTGATTGGCTGGATCCTGGCGCAGTAGACGGGTCAGTCCTTCGGGATCTCGCGGGGCTGGCCATTGTTGTCAATGGCCACGTAGGTGACGGAGGCTTCCGTTACCTTGATGTACTCGCCCTGCGCCTGAAAGCGCTCGGCGTAGACCTCTACTTTGACGGTGACGGAGGTGCGGCCAATCCGGCTGACCTTTGAAAAAAAGCTCAGGATGTCGCCCACCCGCACCGGCTGCTTGAAGATGAACTCGTTTACAGCCACGGTTGCCATTCGACCCTTGGTGTAGCGCGCCGGCAGAACGGCGCCTGCCAGATCGACCTGCGCCATCACCCAGCCGCCGAAGATGTCGCCATTGGCGTTGCAGTCGGCCGGCATGGGGATGACCTTGAGGACAAGTTCCTCATCGGTGGGTAATTGAACACGGCTGGGGTAGGCTTGAGTAGACATAGGCACAATCCTATCCCATGCGTGCACACAGCCACCAGCCACCCCAGTATTTCCCGGACTCCGCGGCTTCCTCCGCCCAGCCACGCTCCGACTGGTCCACGCTCAAGCGCCTGTTCCCGTATCTGTGGACCTACAAATGGCGAGTGATGGTGGCGCTGGGTTTTGTGGTCGGTGCCAAACTGGCCAATGTCAGCGTTCCCTTGCTGCTCAAGGACATCGTGGATCGCATGAGTTACAAACCCGGCGACGTGCAGACATTGGTGGTGGTGCCCGTGGCTCTGCTCTTGGCCTACGGGGCGCTGCGACTGTCAACCTCGGTGCTGACCGAATTGCGGGAACTGGTATTTGCCAAGGCAACCCAGGGCGCAGCGCGCAGTATTGCGCTGCAAACCTTCGAGCATCTGCACGCCCTGAGTCTGCGCTTTCACCTGGAGCGTCAAACCGGCGGCATGACGCGCGACATCGAGCGTGGTACGCGTGGGATCGAGTCGCTCATCATGTTTCTGCTATTTAGCCTGGCCCCGACCCTGCTGGAAGTGGTGATGGTGGTGACCATCCTGAGCGTGAAGTTTGATTTGTGGTTTGCCTGGATCACGCTGGCATCGCTGATCGCATACATCGCCTTTACCGTGTCCATCACCGAGTGGCGCACCAAATTTCGCCGCCAGGCCAATGAGTTTGATTCCGCTGCACACACCAAAGCGGTGGATTCGCTGCTGAACTACGAAACAGTGAAGTACTTCAACAATGAAGGCTTTGAGGCGCGCCGTTACGACGAGAGCCTGGAAAAGCTGCGCGAGGCGAGGCTGAAGAGCCAGACCACCCTGTCGCTGCTGAACTCCGGTCAACAACTCATTATCGCGACCGGTCTGGTGGCCATGCTGTGGCGTGCCACGCAGGGCGTGGTGGACGGCAGCATGACCCTGGGGGACCTGGTCATGGTCAACGCCTTCACCATCCAGGTGTTTGTGCCGTTGAATTTTCTGGGGGTGATTTACCGCGAGATCAAGCAGAGCCTCACCGATTTGGAAAAGATGTTCAGCCTGATGGAGCGTGAACGCGAAATTGCCGATGTACCCGGCGCCCAGCCCCTACGTCTCTCGGCTTCGACCGGTCTGGCGTTTGAGGATGTCTGCTTTCACTACGATGCGGCGCGTCCGATTCTGCACCACATCAGTTTTGAGATTCCGGCGGGCAAGACGGTAGCGGTGGTTGGGCCCTCGGGTTCAGGCAAGTCCACGCTGGCGCGCTTGATGTACCGCTTCTACGATGCACAACAGGGCCGCATTCTGATCGACGGCCAGGACATCAAACAGGTCACCCAGGCCAGCGTGCGCCAGGCCATTGGAATCGTTCCGCAGGACACGGTGCTGTTCAACGACACGGTGGAGTACAACATCGCCTACGGCAAACCCGGCGCCACGCGTGCCCAGGTGGAGGAGGCGGCGGCCTCGGCCCACATTCACGCCTTCATCAGCGCCACGCCCAAGGGGTATGCCACCATGGTCGGCGAGCGCGGGCTCAAACTCTCGGGTGGCGAAAAGCAACGCGTAGCCATTGCACGCACCTTGCTTAAAAACCCGCCGATCCTGATTTTTGACGAAGCTACTTCGGCGCTCGATTCGGCCAACGAACGCGCCATTCAGGGCGAGCTCCAAAGCGTGGCGCGCAACAAGACGACGCTGGTGATTGCGCACCGCTTGTCGACCGTGGTGGAGGCGCATGAAATTCTGGTGATGGAAGCCGGTTGCATCATCGAGCGCGGCAACCACGCGGCACTGTTGGCGGCGCAGGGTCGTTATGCCCAGATGTGGGCGCTGCAGCAAAACAGCGACGCGGTAGACGATTTGTCCGACTGATAATCCACGCATGGAAACCAAATGGCTTGAAGATTTTGTGTCGCTGGCAGAGACCCGCAGTTTCAGCCGCTCGGCCCAGTTGCGCCATGTGACACAGCCTGCGTTCTCTCGGCGCATTCAGTCACTCGAAGCCTGGGCCGGCACCGACCTAGTGGACCGCAGCAGTTATCCCACGCGACTGACACCAGCGGGCGAAACCCTGTACGACCAGTCGATGGAAATTCTGCAGGCCCTGCAGAGCACGCGTGCCATGCTGCGCGGTCACAATTCTGCCGGGCACGACTTCATTGAATTTGCGGTTCCCCACACACTGGCGTTCACTTTTTTCCCGGCCTGGGTGACGACCCTGCGCGAGCACTTTGGCCCCATCAAGAGCCGATTGATTGCGCTCAATGTGCACGACGCGGTGATGCGTCTGGTGGAAGGCAGTTGCGATTTGCTCATCGCCTACTATCACCCGTCCCAGCCCTTTCAACTCGATGCCGAACGCTATGAGATGGTGAGCCTGGGCGAGGAGGTGATTGCGCCCTATGTGCGCGCCGATGCCGAGGGTCAGCCTCTGTTCTCCCTGCCGGGCAAGCTGGACAAGCCGTTGCCGTACCTGGGCTATGCACCAGGTGCTTACCTGGGTCAGGTAGTGGATCTGATCCTCAAGAATTCGACCATTCCCATGCACCTGGACCGGGTTTATGAAACTGATATGGCCGAAGGGCTCAAGGCCATGGCGATGGAAGGACATGGCATTGCTTTCCTGCCCCAGAGTGCCATTCGCAAGGAACTGCGCTCCAGAAAACTGGTGAGCGCGGTGTCTCCTGGATTGCCCAGCATGCAGTTCACCATGGACGTGCGCGCCTACCGCGAAAAACCGTTGGGCAAGGAGTCGCACCGTGGCCTGGGTAAAACCCACAAGAGCGCAGCGCAGGCACTGTGGTCCCATCTGCTTGCGCTCTGAGTGCGTGGCGAATGCGGGGAAAATGCCGGTATGAACAACACCCTGACATTGACCCGGCCTGATGACTGGCACGTGCATGTGCGTGATGGCGATGCCTTGCGCACGGTGGTGCCCCACACCGCTGCCCAGTTTGGCCGGGCCATCATCATGCCCAACCTGCGCCCGCCGGTGTCTTCCGCCCAGCAGGCCATCGCCTACCGCGCGCGTATTCTGGCAGCGCTGCCTGAGGGGGTGGCGTTTGAGCCCCTGATGACGCTGTACCTGACCGACAACCTGCCGCCCGACGAGATCAAGCGCGCCAGGGATGCCGGAGTGGTTGCGCTCAAGCTGTACCCGGCCGGAGCCACCACCAACAGCGATGCCGGCGTGACCGACCTGAGCAAGACCTACAAGACGCTCGAGGCGATGCAACGCGAAGGACTGCTGCTACTGGTGCACGGCGAAGTCACTACGCCCGAGGTGGACCTGTTCGACCGCGAGGCGGTGTTCATCGACACCCAACTGATCCCGCTGCGTCGTGATTTTCCCGAGCTCAAAGTCGTATTCGAGCACATCACCACGCGCGAGGCGGCGCAGTATGTGCAGGATGCCGACCGGTTTACCGCTGCCACCATCACGGCCCACCATCTGCTGTACAACCGCAACGCGATCTTTACCGGAGGCATCCGGCCGCACTACTACTGCTTGCCGATACTCAAGCGTGAAGTGCACCGCCAGGCGCTGGTGCAGGCTGCCACCAGCGCCAGCCCGCGCTTCTTTCTGGGCACCGACAGTGCGCCGCACCCGGCGCATCTGAAGGAACACACCAGTGGCTGCGCCGGGTGCTACACCGCGCTGACAGCCATGGAACTCTATGCACAGGCCTTTGACGCAGCGGGTGCGCTCGACAAACTGGAAGGATTCGCCAGCTTTTTTGGCGCCGACTTTTACCACCTGCCACGCAACACGGGCAACATCACGCTCCAGCGCGAAGAATGGACCGTGCCTGAGACCTTGGCGTTTGGACAGGCTGCGCTCAAACCCCTGTGCGCAGGGGAAACCCTGCCATGGCGGATGGTCTGAATCGTTCTTGGGTTGCGGGCATTGACTGGTCCGCACCCTGGTTTGTGCCGTGGCGGGCCCTGGGCGAACCGGTTGCGGCACGTGTGGGTGACGGTATGTCTTGCGCGCAAGCGCTCAACCTCGCGCAAACTCCCGCAGCGGTGGAGTTTGTGTCACAGTCAGCATTACCCGCCGCAGAGGCCTACGAAGCCTTCATCTACCGTACCGGCGAATGCCCTACGCGCGATGGGCTGCACGATTTCTTCAATGGCCTGTGCTGGATGCAGTTTCCCCGAACCAAGCGCGCGCTGAACCAGTTGCATGTGGTGCAGATCGCACAGACCGGCATTCAGCCGGTGCGGGGCCCGGCGCGTGATGCGTTGACGGTGTTTGACGAGAATGCGGCCCTCCTGCAAGCTCCGGACGCGCTGTGGGACGCGTTGGTTGCGAAAGACTGGCAGCGCCTGTTTGTTTCGCATCGCGGGCTATGGAATCAGGCGCATCTGGTGCTGTTCGGGCACGCCTTGCTGGAGAAACTAGTTTTACCACGAAAACCAATCACAGCCCACGTCTACCGAGCGCAGGCAGCTAGCAATTCAATAGCAGACCTCGATGCCTGGGTGGCGACCGACCTGAGTGCTGAGAAACTTGCAGCGAAGCCATTTGCACACTTGCCCGTGCTAGGGGTTCCGGGTTGGTTGACAGGCAATGAAGATGCAGCGTTTTATGCCGATGCCGGTGTGTTTCGCGCACCCCGCACCGCGACCACCACCGCGATGATAGGATGAATCCTTTGCAAGCATTTCTTGAAAGCGAGGTGTGACCATGGCTTCTCCCGATATCGGTGCCTGTCTGTCAGCTGGCGTTTCCGGACTCCGAAAGGATCCCGTGACGCATATTGTTGCGACCGTGCTGGTCGCAGTCGTAGGAGGATTCAGCGCTGGGCTGCTTTCCGGCCCCATGATGGTGGGCTATATGCGCATGGTCAGGAAGGAAGAGGAAGGCGGCAAGGCCGAGTTTGTCGACGTATTCAGGGGTTTTGATGACTTTGTTCCGGCCCTGCTGGCGGTGCTGCTGTCGAGCATCGCGGTCTCGGTCGGGTTCATGCTCTGTTTTTTGCCAGGCCTGCTGATCATGGCTTTGGTGCCGATAGCGGCATATCTGGTTGCCGAGGGTGAAAAGGACGGCATCAACGCCATCCAGCGCGCGTTTGCGGTGTTGAAGGCCAACCTGATGGGGGCTTTCTTTTGCACGCTGGTGCTGGGTATCGTAGGTTCTTTGGGGGCGATTCTTTGCGGTGTCGGGATGGTCATCACCATGCCCATCGCCTTCATCGGTTCGTACCACATGGCCAAACAACTTACCCGTGACGACAGCCTTACCATTACCCTTCCCTGAAGCGGTTGCCCTGCCCGCGACCGGGCGCCAGTGGCGCGCGGCCGCGATGCTGGGCTGGCCGCTGGCGCTGGGGACTGCTCCGCTCTTGTTGTCGTTGGGCGACCTTCCTTTGTGCGCCTTTCGCCTGTGGACCGGACGGCCGTGCCCGTTGTGCGGTGGCACGCACGCCTGCGCTGCGCTGGCCGAGGGGAATTTTCTGGCGGCATGGCAGGCCAGTCCGGGCCTGATGCCCTTGTTCCTGCTTGCTGCGCTGCAGACCGTTCAATGGGGTTACGAGGCAGTCAGTGGCCGTCAGTCGACGCGCTGGCGTGTCGGCCCGGCCCTGTGGCAAGCGGGGGGAGTGTTTCTGTTGAGCACCTGGCTGCTGCGTTTGTTTGGGTTATCGAGCTAGCCCCAGTGCCTGGCCACTTGAAAATCGCCCAACTGCCCCTAACATGGGCGGCATCGGTGACGTGTGATCGCCGCATTTGAAGGAAACCATGAAACGCATTCTCTTGTTCGTTCTTACCAATGTATTGGTTGTCACGGTGCTGGGCATTGTGGCGAGCCTGCTCGGTGTGAACCGGTATTTGACCGGTAGCGGTCTTAACCTCGGTGCCCTGCTGGGCTACGCCCTCGTGATGGGTTTTGGCGGTGCCATCATTTCCCTGCTGATCAGCAAGCCCATGGCCAAATGGACCTCGGGTGTACGGGTCATTGAACAACCACAGAACGTGGACGAAGCCTGGATTGTGGAGACCGTGCGAAAGTTGTCCTCGGCGGCAGGCATTGGCATGCCTGAAGTGGGAATTTTCGACGGCGATCCGAATGCATTTGCGACGGGTGCTTTCAAGAACTCTGCACTGGTGGCAGTTTCCACCGGCTTACTGCAAGGCATGACGCGCGAAGAGATTGAGGCCGTGATTGGTCACGAGATCGCTCACATCGCCAACGGCGACATGGTCACCATGACGCTGATTCAGGGGGTGATGAATACTTTTGTGGTGTTCCTCAGTCGCGTCATTGGCTATGCGGTGGACAGTTTTCTGCGCAAGGGTGATGATCGCAACAGCGGCCCCGGCATTGGCTACATGATCACGACCATCGTGCTCGACATCGTGCTGGGTTTTGCCGCCGCCATGGTGGTGGCCTGGTTCTCGCGACAGCGGGAGTTTCGTGCCGATGCCGGTTCAGCCCAATTGCTGGGGCGCAAGCAGCCCATGATCAACGCCCTGGCGCGACTGGGGGGCATGGCTCCCGGTGAGTTGCCCAAGAGCATGGCGGCGATGGGCATTGCCGGGGGCATCGGCCAGTTGTTTTCTACCCATCCTCCGATAGAGGAGCGTATCGCAGCGTTACAGGGGTAATCAGGAAAGCGGTGCCGGAGCAGTCTCGCCAGAGCGTACCACCAGATCAGCCAGCATTTCGCTCGAATCGTGCAGTCGCGCGGCCAGCACACTGGCTATGTTGCGATAGATGATGTGTGCGCTGTCAGGGTAGGAGTCCACCCGTTCGCGGTCAAAGCGTATCGTCGCTGCGTTGCTCAATGCCCGCACCGCGGCGGTTCGCAGGTGCTTGCCAACCAGTGCCATTTCACCAAAGCATTCGCCAGGAGTCAGACGCGCCAACAACACGGTCTGGCCATTTTTGGTCTTCTCCACGACCACCTCACCGGCAATCAGGATGTGGAACGAACTGCCAATGTCCCCCTCGTTGAACACGATATCCCCGGCTTTGTGCGATTGGTTCTCGGCCATCGCCAGGGTGCTCATCAGGCAGTCATGGGTCATGCCCTTGAACACCTTGACCCGGTTGGCAATTTTCTGCACCAGGGCAGAGTCCAGGTTCAACCCGGTGGGGCGCACAATGACATCGGCACGAACGTTCTCGGCAAATATCTTGACAACGGCAGGATCGACTGGCATAGCCCAGCATGGTACACCGGTGCGACAGGGCCTAGCAGGGGTGCTGTGTTACAACCCTACAGTCTTTGTAACGGCTTGAGCCGCTTTGCCTGAAACCCTGGATGTCTGACCGCTTTCTTTTTTGGGCGCCCACCTTGATCTGGGCCACCACCTGGCACGCTATCCTGTACCAACTGGGTGAAACCCCTGCCCTGTATTCGGTGGCATTGCGCTTTGGACTGGCGAGCTTGCTGTTGTTTTTGATTGCGCGCTGGCGTGGCGAGTCGGTGGCCACCCAGCCCCGCATGCACGGTTGGCTGCTGTTGACCGGCGCCGTGCAGTACGGTTTGAACTACCTGTGCACGTACGAGGCAGAAAAGTATCTGCCCTCTGGTTTGGTCGCGGTGCTCTTTTCACTGATGATATTTACCAATGCACTGGGTGGCATGCTGGTGTTCGGGCAGCACATGACGCGCCGGTTCTGGTGGTCTGGGGTGGTGGGGGTGGTCGGGATCGCACTGATTTTTTGGCCCGACATTGCCGCTGCGCGAAACACCCCGGGTGTTCTGCTGGGCATCGGCCTGGCCATGACTGCCGTGACTCTGGCCTCGGTCGGCAATATGTTGACGCTGCGCATGACCCGCCAGGGCATGGCTCTCGTACCACTGCTGGGCTGGAGCATGGGCTACGGTGCGGCCTCGCTGTTGTCCATTGCCTGGGCGAGCGGAGTGGCGTTTCAACTGGACGTGCGACCGAGTTACTGGTTGTCGCTCATGTACCTGAGCGCGCTGGGTTCGGTCGCGGCTTTTTTGCTGTATTTCAAGCTGGCCCAGCGCCAGGGGCCGGGGCGCGCCGCGTTGGTGGGGATGGTGATTCCGGCGATTGCACTGCTGGTTTCTGCCGCCCTGGAAGCCTGGCGGCCCTCCATGGTGTCTGCCAGCGGCATCGCACTCTGCCTGGCGGGGCTGTGGGGCGCAACGCGGCCCGCGCCGCAGCAGGCTTAGTTGGTGTAGGCAAACAGGGGGCCGGGGCCCGCTGAGGTGCTGCGTCCTTCGATCACGGTGTATACGCTGCGCCCCAGAAAAAATGGCAAACCCCAGTCGAAGTTGGGACCGGATATCGGCCCACCCAGATTGGCGTAGACGAAGGACGGGTTGGCGAGCAGCGTGGTTGCGTTGCCGATGCTGAAGTTCACTGCGTCGCTGCCGCCGCCCTTGAGAGGCATCGTGGCAGTGAGGTTCTGCGTTGATGTGGGGCAATAAAATCCGGTGTTGACTCCGCCGCATTCGGTCAGGGTCGGATCGTCGAAATACAGACCGTTGGAGCCGCTGTCGATGAAACTGCTGGACAGCGCAACACCCCGGTAGGTGGTGGTGAAATAGCCGGAACTGTCGGTCTGGATCACCTTGGCCGGGCCGAGTTGGTTGTTTGGCTGGGTGTCAATACCAAAGATCAGTTGCCCTTGCACCCGAACTGCGCCGGTGCTCGTCACGGCAGGGAGTTGCAGCAGCACGCCGTTGTTGTCGCTACCAAACAGTGACACCGGGTTTTGCACCTGCTGCGACGCGGCCAGGGCCACCCTGCAGCTGCTGCCGTGGAATGTTGTGGGCATACAGTTGTAGTAAAGCTGTCCGTCATTGGTGAAAAGGCCTACACCCAGGATGCCATTTGCACCCAGATCGTTGGTGCCGGTAGCCACCGAAGACGCAAAGCTACAACCGCTGGGCGCTGTAGGGTAAACCGGATCGGCCACCAGTTGAATGGGAACATTGCTGGCGCGTTTGCCGCCGATGGCAATGTCGGCCAGCTTGACCGGGCCCCAGGTGACAAAGCTCAGGAATTGGGCACACTCCAGAATGGTGGAGCTGGTGCCGCTGGTCTGGGCAGGCAGCGTGACCCCAGAGAGTGCTGAGGCCAGCAGGCGCAGCCCGGTGGAGCCGGTGTCCACCATCACGTGGTCAATAGTCTTGCAACTGGTAGTGCCAGGGGTGCACACTGTTACCGATACATAGGGCATATTTACATTCCCGCCCGGCCCGGCCTCTACGACCAGTGCCACCGCGTTTGTGGCGGTGGGTGTCGGTGCAGGCGTGACATTTTCTCCGCCCCCTCCGCCACAGGCGGTGAGCACCAGCAGCAACACCAGGCTGACCAGTAGCTTCATTGAATCTCTCCCGCCGCCACACCACTGGGCAATTGGTCGGCAAGAAAAGCGCGTCCTTTGAACGCGCGCATCATCCCGCTCGATTCGATAACGAGACCGCTCTGGCGAATCTGGATGGAGCGGATTCTGGGGCGCAGCGCCTCGCGGTATGCGGGAAAGCTTGACCCCAGCAATATCTCCAGATCCGGCAGTACCGGTCCATCCCAGGCGACGGCAAAAACCAGACCCGATGCTTTCACATATTCGCGTACCCGCACACCGTCCGGGGTGGTCAGCGCGTAAAGAGAAAAATTGCGGGCGACCGTTTTCTCGAACGGCGCGCCCAGGCTTTCCTGGTCGCCGCGCATAGTGTCCTGGTTGCCACCGAGCCCCGCCAAGCTTGCGGTCGATACCGCAAGCAGTGCCGCCGCACACGCGATTGATAATGAAGAACGGAAGGGAAAGAACATGCTGGAAACCTTATTACCTTGCGATTGTCGCGGGAAAGTTTCCTTCTGTCTGAACCGGCGGTTTTGCGCGGCGAGGGATCAGCACAGCAAACTGCGTGCGACTGCCTCGGCCACCTTGATGCCATCGACCGCGGCTGACAAAATGCCGCCTGCATAACTGGCCCCTTCGCCGGCCGGGTACAGCCCCGCCACGTTGGTGCTTTGCAGGTTGTCGCCGCGCGGAATTTTAAGAGGCGACGAGGTACGCGTTTCGACCCCGGTGAGTACGGCATCCTGCATGTCAAAGCCCTTGATCTTCTTGCCAAACGCGGGGATCGCCTCGCGGATGGCGGCAATCGCGTAGGGGGGTAGGCTGCGGGTCAGATCGCTCAGGCGCACACCCGGTTGATAGGACGGCCGCACGCTGCCCCAGTCGCTGGAGGGGCGTCGGGCCAGAAAGTCGCCCACCAGCTGCCCGGGTGCTTCGTAGCTGCTCCCGCCCAGAACATAGGCTGTTGATTCGAGCCCGCGCTGCAGTGCTATGCCCGCCAGCGGGTGGGCTGCCCTGGGGTTTTGCAGTCGCAGTGCTGCAGCTTCTTGCGCGTAACGCTGGCCGGCTGCTTCGCCAAAAGCCTGCACAAAGGAGTCTTCATCTGCCGGGTAGTCCGGTCGGTCAATGCCCACAACGATGCCCGCGTTCGCGTTGCGTTCGTTGCGTGAATACTGGCTCATGCCGTTGGTGACCACGCGCCCGCTTTCGCTGGTTGCCGCCACCACCGTGCCGCCCGGGCACATGCAGAAGCTGTATACCGCACGCCCGTTGCTGGCGTGATGTATCAGCTTGTAGTCGGCCGCACCGAGCATGGGGTGGCCGGCGTGCCGCCCCCATCGCGCGCGGTCGATCACGCTTTGCGGATGTTCAATCCGAAAGCCCACTGAAAACGGCTTGGCCTGCATCGCCACGCCCCGGTCATACAGCATCGCAAAGGTGTCACGCGCGCTGTGGCCAAGCGCCATCACGATGTGCGTTGCCAACAGGTCGTTGACACTTCCGTCAAGCGTATTTTGAACCCGTAGCCCTCGTAAAACGTGCGTCGCATGCTCCTCTTTCAATAGCACATCAACCACCCGCTGTTGAAAACGCACCTCTCCACCCAGGGCGATAATCTGCTCTCGGATGTTCTCCACCACCTTGACCAGTTTGAACGTGCCGATGTGGGGATGCGCCTCCACCAAAATTTCTGGCGGCGCGCCTGCCTTGACCAGTTCCTGCATCACCTTGCGTCCCAGAAAGCGCGGGTCCTTAATCTGGCTGTAGAGCTTGCCGTCAGAAAAAGTGCCGGCTCCGCCCTCGCCAAACTGTACGTTGCTCTCAGGGTTGAGCGCCTTCCTGCGCCACAGGGCCCAAGTGTCCTGGGTGCGTTCGCGCACCGTTTTGCCGCGTTCGAGCACGATGGGCCGAAAGCCCATCTGCGCCAGCAGCAGCGCCGCGAACATGCCGCAAGGGCCAAAACCCACCACCACCGGGCGTTCCCACAGTCCTGCTGGTACGTGGATGGGCAAGCGGTACTGCATGTCGGGTGTGGGTGCTACATGCGGCTGGTGTGCCAGACCCGCCAGTACGGTGGTCTCCAGGCCGGGTGGCAGGCCCACATCCACCGTGTAGACCACCAGGAGCTCGGCCTTGCGCGCGTCGAAGCTGCGCTTGAACACCTGCAGGGTTGTGATGTCGGACTCTGCTAGCGCCAGCGCGTGTGCCGCCAGTCGCTTGAGCGCGGCCACTGGATGCGGCACTGGAATGCGGTCCACCTCGGTCTCGGTCGGCGCATCTGCGGCGCGGCGCTGCTCCACAGGCACGGCCGACAGGGGCAGCTTGAGTTCAGTGAGGCGAATCATGCAAGACAGTGCGCAATGGCCAGGTGCCGGTGGGGCGAAAGAGGAAAATGTGGCTAGAAAAATGCAAGTTCGCCCAACTTGATGTCTTCCACCGTGGCTAGACCTTGCGCCACCATGTCTTCAAAAAACGTGACCTGGTTGCGGCCGTTGCGCTTGCTGTAGTAGAGCGCCTGGTCGGCACGGTCCACCATGGTGGTTACGAACGTCGTGCTCTCCATCTGTGTCACGCCCATGCTGATGGTCACGGTGCCGACCTGGGGAATCGCGTGGTGCTCGACGCGCTGGCGAAAGCGCTCCAGCGTGGTCTTGCAGGCGGCCTGGTCTGCGCCGCGCACGATCAGCACGAACTCTTCTCCGCCGAAGCGAAAGATCATGTCGTCCTGCCGAAACGAGGCCTGCATGAGTTGCGCCATCAGCACCAGCACCTCGTCACCGTACAGGTGGCCAAAGCGGTCGTTGACCGACTTGAAATGGTCAATGTCCACCATCACCAGCCAGTAGTTGACCGGTCGTTGGTCGCGGCGCTCTGTGAGTATCGGATCACTCGCCTGGGAGATCAGGTCGTGCACCTTGGCCACGCAATCGTCAAAAGTCTTTCGGTTGGCCAGCCCGGTCAACTGGTCGGTCTGCGAGTGCTGCATCAGGCTGACAAAGTTGCGGTATATCTGCAGCACGCCGTCCACCATGTGGCGGTCTAAGGTCGAAAGTTCGGTGGCCACGGCGATCTGCAGGTAGCTGCGCGAGGTGCGCAGTTTGCTCAGTACCAGCAGCTCCATCACACCGTCTGCCGTTTCAATCGTGGCGTGCTGCTCCTCACAGCTGCTCAGGTGCGCATCGGCGCGCCGGAGTTCATCTGACAGGGCAAGGTTCTCGCTGCGCATGGCGCACTTGTCTTCACCGTACACAATTTCCATGGTCGGTTGGCCCTTGCCATCGAGACGCAGGATGCTCAGGCTTCGCGGCTGCAGAAAGCCCTGCAGGGTCTTGAGCAGACTGAATTCAATCAGCTCAAGATCTCGGATAGAGGTCAGTGTTGCCAGTTGGTCGAGCAGGCGCGGAGCCGTGGTCATCGGATCGTCCTGTCAGTGTGTGTGTGCGCGCATGACGGAAATTATCACACACACCTTGCGCTAAAAGGGGACGGCATCAGGCGACTCCCAATGCGGCATCAGACGCGCTCAGGTCGGCAGAAATCCTTCAATTGACAGGTAGCGCTCACCGGTGTCGTAGTTAAAACCCAGCACCGTGGTACCGACGGGCAGGTCGGGCAATTTCTGGGCGATAGCGGCCAGTGTGGCACCGCTGGAAATGCCCACCAGAATGCCTTCCTGCGCCGCACATCGGCGCGCGTATTCGCGGGCCGGCTCGGCATCGACCTGGATGACACCGTCGAGCAGCGCGGTGTCGAGGTTCTTGGGAACAAAGCCCGCGCCAATACCCTGAATAGGGTGGGGCGAGGGGGCGCCACCGGAGATCACTGGCGAGGCGGTGGGTTCCACTGCAAACACCTTGAGCTGGGGCCACCGGGCTTTGAGTACTTTCGCAACTCCACTGAGGTGGCCACCGGTGCCCACGCCGGTAATCAACGCGTCAATGCCATTGGGAAAATCTGCCAGGATTTCCTGCGCTGTGGTGCGCTCGTGTACAGCCGGATTAGCCGCGTTATCGAACTGCTGTGGAATCCAGGCATTGGGTGTTTGCAGTGCCAACTCTTGAGCCCTTGCAATAGCCCCCTTCATGCCCTTTTCACGCGGTGTCAGGTCAAAGCTGGCTCCGTAGGCCAACATCAGACGGCGGCGTTCGATCGACATGCTGTCGGGCATTACCAGGACCAGTTTGTAGCCCTTTACCGCGGCCACCATGGCCAGGCCCACGCCGGTATTGCCAGAGGTTGGCTCGATGATGGTGGCTCCGGGTTGCAACTCGCCGCTTTTCTCAGCCGCCTCCACCATGGCCAGCGCGATGCGGTCCTTGATCGAGCCGCCCGGGTTGCTGCGCTCGGATTTGATCCACACATTGTGGGTGCTGCCAAACAGGCGGTTGATACGCACGTGGGGGGTGTTGCCTATGGTTTGCAGAATGTTGTCGGCTTTCATCGCGTTCTCCTGACATAAATCGTTGGTTTGGTGGGATGGAGTGCATTGTGAATGAGTTGTTCTACCAGTTTCGCTATATCCATATGCCCAGCGGCGATAATTGGTTTGTGAAGCCCACCAGACCACCGCTGGTGCAATCTGGGAAACCAGGCACTGGAGGAACGTCCGGACTGCATAGGGCGGCGTAGCAGCTAACCGCTGTCCACCGACAAGTCGCAAGACCCTAAGGTGAGGATTAGAGCAACAGAGACGAGCCGCTTTGGTGCGGGTGAAACGGGCAATCTCTACGCGCAGCAATACCAAGTAGGCCAACGTTGACGGGGCCCCCGGAGTTGGCGGGTAGGTAGCATTGAGCCGTCTGGGTGACCAGCGGCCCAGAGTAATGGTGGTCACATGCGGGGAAACCCGCATGCACAGAATCCGGCTTATCGGTGGGCTTCACACTTTTTTGAGGTATGGTTCGGGTTCTGAACTCTTTTCCAGGAGACGCCATGCGACCGATCCATGATTTGCTACAAAAGCGCGAAGGGGCCAACTACAGTTTGAGTCCTCAGGATATCGTGTTTGATGCACTGCAAACCCTGTCCAATCACAACGTTGGCGCGCTGATGGTCCTGGACGGGGGCAAACTGGTGGGGGTATTTTCGGAGCGCGACTACACCCGCAAAATCGCATTGGCCGGCAAGTCGTCCAGAGACACCCGCGTGCAAGAGATCATGACCTCTAGCGTGGTTTCGGTTGCGCCCCAGGTAAAGACCCGCGATTGTCTGGCGTTGATGGCGCAAAAAGGTATTCGTCACCTGCCAGTGGTCGATGGCGAAAAGGTGCTCGGTATGATCTCCATACGAGACATCATGAACGACATCATCTCAGACCATGAACTGACCATTAGCCAGCTCGAACACTACATTTCCAGCTAAGGCACGAAAGCCCCCGCGCTCCACCGCTGAGCGGGTCGCTACCCCCCGAGGGGGCGCACTTTTCCTTGGGGCGACCCGGCGGAAAGGCTAAAACCTTTCGCCCGGTGCCAGGTAGCGCCATTGCCCCACCGGCAGGTCGCTCAGCGTTACGCGGCCCAGGCGGATACGGCGCAATGCCAATACCTCCAGTTGCGCCTTTTCACACAGATAAGCCACCAGCCCGGGGTGCGCACCCTTTATGGCAAAGCGCAATTTGCTGCGCTCGGGGTTGGCACTATTGATGCTGACTTTGGCAACGGGCAACGCTTGACGTGCGTCGTTCAGTGTGCGCTGAATGCGGGCGAGCGCATCGGCCGACACCTCGCCGTGCACGTCGGCAATGAGCTCGTGTTCCATGGTGTCCTGGTCCTCCGCCAGTTTGCGCTGGGTGCGCCAGTCTTGCGTGAATGCCATCAGCCCGGTGGCGCCTGTTTCCAGGGCTACGGTGCATTCAAGTTTGTTGAAGTGGCGTTTAAGTACACGGGTGTCCGAGGGGTCCTGCGCCCAATGGTTGCCTGGACGCAGCGTCGCCACTGCCTGTTGCCATGGCACACCCGCCGCTTTGTGCAGCACCAGCGTGATGGCCGTGCGCTCGAGCAGGCTGGCGTGCGGGTCGACCGCAATGGTCTGCTGCTGGACCCGGTGTTGTGGCTCCTCGATCACCTGACCGTCGACGCGGACCCAGCCCCCTTCGATGTACTGCTCGGCCTCGCTGCGCGAGCACGGTATCAGCGCAGCAACGCGTTTGGCCAGGCGTTCTCCTGCATTTGCCGTCGCATTGAGTTTCCTGCTATGGGCCGGTGCAGTTGGCTTCACAGGCACGCGCCTTTCGCCCGCAGCATTTGAATGCGCTCCACGTGCGCCAGCAGCGAGCGCCTTGCCACGGGCCAAATACGCGGGTCCACGTCGTCGTAGGCCAGTGGCAGCCAATCCTCCAGGTTGCCGTGGGGGCGGGCCATCATGATGGCCGCAATCTTGGCTTCGCGGCTGAGTCGGTGTGCCTTGAGGTGGGCAATGGCTGCGAGTGCATCCTCAATGACATGGCCATGCGCTGGCAGGATGGCGTTCACCTGGTGGCGTGTGCAGGCGGCGTGCAGGTTGTCGAGCGCCGCCAGATAGTCGTCCATATTTCCGTCGGGCGGGTCGATCACGGTGGTGCTGCCGTTGAGAATGTGGTCGCCTGAAAACAGCAGACCGTCTTCCAGTAGCAGCAGGCAGACATGGTTGGCCGCGTGGCCGGGAGTGTGGATTACTTGCAGCGTATGGCACGCAGCATCTACAGGAAAATCTCTATGCAACCCCCGCGGAATATGCGTGAGAAGCTCCTGATTGTGTAGCGCTCTGTCGGGTGTAAAGACGCTGTTGGCGCGTGCTGTGGAGGCCGAAGGCAGTCCCAAAATCGGTGGGGGGCTGCTGCAATGCCCCTGCAGCGGTGCCGCACCGGGTGCGTGATCAGGGTGTGAGTGGGTGCACACAATGCGAAGAATGTTTCCGCCGCTGCCATCGGGGTACTGCGCCGCCAGCCAAAGCCGGTGCAAGTGCTCGGGATCGTTGGGGCCAGGGTCAATCACCGTAAAGCCGGTGGCCGTATCGCCCACCAGATAACTGTTGGTGCCAGGACCGGTCATAACGCTGGGGTTGGGCGCGGTCAGGCGCAGCACGTTGCGCAAAAGCGCAACCGGCGTGTTGCTTTGCCATGGCGTGGGTACGGACGGTGGGACCAGTGTTTGGGCGGGGCGTGCCATGCGCTCGATTCTGCAACCAAATTGGCTGATTGCCATACAAGGGCAATGTATATCGGCTGGCGCCGACCCGCACAGCCCACGTGCAGACACAGCCCCGCTGGGCGCTTGGCGGGGCTGCGTGTCGTGTCAACTCGGCGACTGGAGTGTCTTAGACACCCTTGTAGCAGACGCGAGTGGCCACTCCGTTGATGACGGTGGTGTAGCACTTGATTCCTTTGCCGGTACTTTGCGCACCCTCGCGCGCTGAAGCGCTCAGTGGCGTCAGGGCGGCAATCACCGTGAGAAAGGTGGCTGCAATGGTGGCGGCGGAAGAAACGGTTTTGCGCATGGTGGCTTTCCTTGAGGTTGGTTCATGAAAATGTGTCAAGCAAGAGTAGTTGACGGGCTACTACAGCGTTTTCCGTGCCAACCGGCAAGGATTTCAAAAATCCAATGAAATCAACCACTTTGGTTTCTGGGCGACATGGGCACGGGTGGATCGTGCGCGATATGCCCCACTGCGTCGGGCGATTTCCCCCAATTTTCCCAGGCATTCCCCGTTCGATTCACGGTGATTGCATTTTTCTTCAAATGAATCAAGGACTTGGAAGGGTTGTTGGAAGGTGTCTTTATTGGCACGCTCTATGCTGCTAGTGAATGGCAGCAAAGCATGTGATGAGCGGCATATTGATGAGGGGCCAAGCATGAACGTAAAACGACTCGATGGACGGATGTTGAATTTCTGGGTTGCCAAATCAGCCGGATTGACGCTTTCTGAAAGCGACGCACATCCTGGCAGACGCCATGACCCCGACAGCGGTTTCTGGCATCCGCACTCCTACAACCCGGCCAATGACTGGTCCCATGCCGGTGCCATCATTTCCGAAGAGTGGTATGCCATCGAAGACATGCTGGTTGAGTGGTTTGGACCGCAGTGGCCGCACATTCCTGCCATTGCCGATCGACCGCTGACATGGTTCCTGCGCGCCTACGTCGCGACACAGTTTGGTGACGAAGTCGAGGACCATCTTGGAGGGGTAGCGCCCCCGCCTGCGGCCAATGACTCGGGCGGCGAAGCTCCATGGTCGACTTTGGCAGATCGGAGGCCCAAATCGGGGTTGCTCGCGTTGATGGGCCGATTTAGCTGGTAAAAAGCGGGGACGTTATGAACCCGTAAGAAACCAATGGCCGCACAAATTGCAAGTCCACCGCTGAATTTAAGACGACGTTTTGCCCTGAACAGTCTCGGAGTGATCACCCTCATTGCCCTGGGGTTGGGCTGGCTCATGTCGCACATGCTGACTCAGCGCATGCTGCAACGCGAGGGGGAAGTCAGCATGGATTTCATCCAAAATCTGCTGGCCACCGACCAGTCAGGTCTTTACCTAGCAAACCCTGGCAATGAGGACCTCAAGGCACGGTTTCTGGGTTCCATGGCGCATGTGTCGGCCATGAGCGAGCCGGTGCGGGCCAATGCCTACCAGACCGACGGGACGGTGGTCTGGTCCACCGACAGCGCACTGATCGGGCGGCATTACCCGGTCAACGATGAACTTGATGAAGCACTTGCGGGCAAATTGGTGGTGCACAACGGCCGACTGGATTCGGAGAACCCGGACAAGGGGGAGCATGTTGGACTGGCCGAGCGCACCTCGTACTATGTGGAGAGCTACATCCCCATCCTCCATCCGCAGACCCGCACGGTGCTCGGTGTGATGGAGTTGTACAAGGTTCCGGTCCAGCTCAATGCTGCGATTCGCGACGCGTTGATCCAGCTCTGGCTGGCGTGCGCCGTCAGCGCCGTCGGTTTGTTCGTGACTCTGTACTGGACGGTGGCCAGAGCCGACCGTGTGATGCGGGACCAGCAAGCCAGACTGGCCGAGAATCAGACGCTCTCCACCGCAATCGAACTCGCCAGTGCGGTGGCGCACAACCTGCGCAATCCACTGGCATCGATTCGGGTCTCTGCCGAGATGCTGTCTGGCAGCGAGACATCACGGCAGGAGCTTGCAGAGCATTGTCTCGATATCACCGCCTGTGTCGATCGCGCTGACCGCTGGATCAGCGAGTTGGTGCGCGTTGCCCAGGCACCGCAGTTGCAGTCGGAAGTCGTCTATCCCTCGCCTCTGATCCAGGCATGTCTTGAGGAAATGGCCCCCGAAATGAACCGGCGAGGCATTCGCTGGACCGTGTCTGTCGAAGATGCTGCGGCGATACAGGCGCACACCGCGATGTTGCGGCAGATCCTGATCAGCATCCTCGCCAATGCCATTGATGTCATGCCCGACGGAGGCGATATTGCACTGCGCTGGAGCGCTGATGGATCGAATCTGAAGTTGCAAGTCATCGACAGTGGGCCCGGTATCCAGGAGAATGTCCGCCAGGCGCTGTTCCGTCCCTTCTTCAGCACCAAGAGTGGTGGTCTTGGCATTGGCCTGGCGCTGGTCAAGCGCATGGTGGAGCAGTGGAGTGGTGCAATATCGCTGACCCCAGCGCCCGGAAAAGGCACCTGCGTGGAGCTCACTTTGCCGCTGGCACCCACCACGACCGCAACGAAGGCATAAGAAAATGGCAACGCTCCTGGTCATTGAAGACGAAGTGGTGCTGGCGAAAAACATCGCCAGGTACTTTGAAAAGGAAGGGCATCTGGTCGAAGTCGCGCATGATGGTGCAGTGGGTGTGCAGACCGCGCTGCGAATTCAACCCGATGTCGTCATTGTTGACTTTCAGCTGCCGGGCATGGATGGCCTGGAAGTGATTCGGGCATTGCGCCGGCAGGAAGACCCGCCGCACATTGTGATGGTCACGGGGCATGCCAGTGTGACGCTGGCGGTCGATGCCATGAAAGCGGGCTCGATGGACCTGTTGACCAAGCCGGTCACGCTGAGTAGCCTGAAGGAGGTGGTTCAGCGTGCGCTGACCGAGCGCGGAGAACGCCGTGCGCTGGACTACTATCGCCGTCGCGATGCCAGCCAGGCCAGCCTGGATGCGCTGGTGGGCACGTCAGATGCGATGCGCAATGTGCGGGAACTGATTCGCACATTTTCCAGCATCGAGCCCGCTGACCGTTCCCCCGCCGCACCGATCCTGATCCTGGGCGAGACCGGCACCGGCAAGGAACTGGCGGCCAGAGCCTGCCATCAGGCCGGGCCCCGGGCACAGGCCCCATTTATCGAGGTCAACTGCGCGGCGCTTCCGGGGCATCTGATTGAAGGCGAGTTGTTTGGTTTCGAGAAGGGTGCGTTCACCGATGCCCACGCCCGCAAGATCGGGCTGATTGAGGCCGCCGACGGGGGCACGCTGTTCCTCGATGAAATTGGCGAACTCGATCTGGCGTTGCAGGCAAAACTGCTGCGGGTGCTTGAGAATCTGCGCGTGCGCCGTCTGGGCGCGCTGGTGGACCGGCAAGTCAATGTGCGCATTGTGGCCGCGACCAACCGCGACCTGGACGAGCAGGTGAAAGACGGAAAGTTTCGTGCCGACCTGATGTACCGGCTCAAGGTGTTTCAGGTCCTGATTGCGCCGCTGCGCGCGCGCAGCGAAGACATACCCGTCCTCGCACGACATTTCCTGGGTCAACTGGCCAGCCGATATGGCCGCAGCCAACTGAGCATTGACGAACCGGCGATGGCCGCGCTGTGCGCCCATGACTGGCCCGGCAACGTCCGGGAGTTGCGCAATCTGCTCGAGCGCGCGGTGTTGCTGCAGAAAACCGGTGTCCTGCGCGACACTGACTTCGCGCTGAGGAACTCGACGCGAGTCACGGCACCGTCGTCCGAGGCGATGCCGGACGCAGCAGCGCAGCCCATGACGCTCGATGCACTCGAGCGTGAGCATGTGCAGCGTGCGTTGGGGCAATGTGCCGGCAACGTCAGCAAGGCGGCAAAGTTGCTCGGAATCAGTCGTGACACTTTGCGTTACCGGATGGAGCGCCACGGTTTGCAACGCTGACAGCAACCGGCGCGCCGGGTGGGTGAAATACCCCAAAACGTCTGGGTTAAACCCCCCGCATTGACCAAGGTGCTGCTGAGAAACCGCTCTAAGTAGTTGATTTCATTGAGAGCTTCAGGTTGGCACGGTCCATGCTGATCAGAGGGTGTCGCGAGAAATATTTTTGCGATCTTGTGTAACCCACTTTTTCACCGGAGACCTCTATGTTCAAATTTATCACCACCAGGCTGTCCTTGGCCGTCACTGTTTCCTCCCTTGCTGGCGCCATGCTGATGGCTCCGCAAACGGCCTCGGCCGGCAATACCGTTAGCAAGGGAGGCGGGGTGAAATGCTACTGGGTCCTGGTTTCCTCGAATCCAGCGACAGGCTCGTACGTGTACACCCAGGTCTGCCGCAAGGGCGGCGTCTGATACGTAGCGCGGTGATTTCTCGATATGTGCCAACCTGCATGGTGGCGCTCGGTTTGCTTGCTTGCATGTCGGCCAGAGCGCAAGCCGAGTCACCTTCGCA
>CAIPGC010000130.1 GCA_903864505.1 uncultured beta proteobacterium
AGTCACTTTGACCTGCGGGACCATCTTCTTGAGAAGAAGTCCTTTGACCACCTTACGGCAGATCTTGGACAAGTCTCGCTCCAGTGAGCGCACGCCCGCCTCACGGGTGTAGTACCGAACTATGTCACGCACCGCATCGTCCGTAATCAACAGCTCCGAATCCTTGAC
Organism: uncultured beta proteobacterium; assembly: GCA_903864505.1. Lineage (GTDB taxonomy): Bacteria > Pseudomonadota > Gammaproteobacteria > Burkholderiales > Burkholderiaceae_C > Allorhodoferax. The sequence continues at coordinate 169 of CAIPGC010000130.1, forward strand.
GCCATTGTTCTTCATCTGCTTGGGAAGCAGGTAGGTAATTGCAATATTCGTCTTCTCGTCCTCGGTGTAACCGGAAAGCCGGATGACCTCCATGCGATCCAACAGAGCTGGAGGAATATTCATGGAGTTGCTGGTCGCAACAAACATTACGTCGCTCAGGTCATAGTCCACTTCAACATAGTGGTCACCAAACTTGTGGTTCTGTTCGGGATCAAGGACTTCCAGCAGAGCACTACTCGGGTCACCCCGAAAATCGGTACCCAGTTTGTCGATCTCGTCCAGCAAGAACAGAGGGTTGCGTGTTCCAACTTTCGAAAGGCTTTGCAAAACCTTCCCAGGCATCGCACCAATGTAGGTACGGCGGTGACCTCGGATCTCGGCCTCATCACGCATACCCCCCAGGGCCATGCGCACGTATTTGCGCCCAGTAGCCTTTGCAATCGACTGCCCGAGCGAAGTCTTTCCTACCCCTGGTGGTCCGACCAAGCACAGGATGGGCGCCTTCACTTTGTCGACTCTCTGCTGCACCGCTAGATATTCAAGAATGCGGTCCTTGACCTTGTCCAGACCGTAGTGGTCTTCATTGAGCACCTTCTCGGCATTACCCAGGTCGTGCTTGATCTTGGTCTTGGTTGCCCATGGCAATCCCACCAAGACGTCGATGTAATTGCGAACCACCGTCGCTTCTGCCGACATGGGAGACATCAGCTTGAGCTTCTTTAGCTCGGCCTCTGCCTTCTTTAACGCCTCTTTGGGCATCTTGGCTGCTTTGATCTTCTTCTCGATTTCCTCAATGTCCGCACCATCTTCACCCTCACCCAATTCCTTTTGGATGGCCTTGACCTGCTCGTTAAGGTAGAAGTCACGCTGGTTCTTTTCCATTTGGCGCTTGACACGCCCACGGATCTTCTTGTCGACATTCAGGATATCGACCTCGCGTTCAATTTGCTCGAACAGATTCTCAAGCCGGTCCTTGACCGTGGATAGACTCAGCACTGCCTGTTTGCTGTCGAGCTTGAGTGGCAAATGGGCGGCAATCGTGTCAGCCAGGCGACCCGCGTCATCAATGCTTGAAATTGAAGTAAGAATTTCCGGCGGAATCTTTTTGTTGAGTTTGACGTACTGGTCAAACTGCTGCATCACTGCGCGGCGCAAAGCCTCCACTTCGCTCGCCTTTCCTTTGCCCTTTTCGGTGACCTCTGCTGCTGCTTCGATAGGTGTTACATCCGCGGAGAAAAAGGACTCGCCTTCTTCGATCCTGTTCACAGACGCTCGCTGGTGACCCTCTACCAGCACCTTAACCGTACCGTCCGGCAGCTTTAGCATCTGCAGAATCGTAGACACACATCCAACATCGAACATATCCGACACCAGAGGATCGTCTTTGGCCGCCGCCTTTTGCGCAACCAGCATGATGCGGCGTTCCGACTCCATAGCCGCTTCGAGCGCTTTAATGCTCTTGGGGCGACCGACAAATAGTGGAATCACCATGTGGGGAAAAACAACCACATCCCTCAATGGCAACAGGGGCAGTACGATGGGAGTAGCAGGCAATGCAGTATGGCCAGACATGGGAAAACCTTTTTGTTACCGGTTGAATATGGTCCGGGAAACTCGAAATTCAAGCGAACTTCGATTATCCAAGCGGGTCGCACCGCGAAAATTCAAGTAAACCTGTGCAAAAACCCATCAAATCAGGTTATCACACGATTCACACTCAAGCCTTTTTGGCCGCCTCCCGGTATACCAGCAAAGGCGGCTTATTCTCGTCGATGGTCGATTCATCCACCACGACCTTCTCCACATTGGCAACATTTGGCAGGTCGTACATGGTGTCAATCAGTGACTGCTCCAGAATGGAGCGTAACCCGCGTGCGCCCGTCTTGCGGGCCAGCGCCTTCTTCGCAATCGCCTTCAATGCGTTGGGGCGAATTTCCAGCTCCGCGCCCTCCATAGCAAGCAACTTGGTGTACTGCTTCACCAGAGCGTTCTTGGGTTCCGTCAGAATTTGAACCAACGCGTCTTCGGTCAATTCGGCAAGTGCGGCAACTACCGGCATACGCCCCACCAGTTCGGGGATCAGACCGAACTTGATCAGGTCCTCTGGCTCCACTTCCTTGAACACATCGGTCAAGCTACGCTGCGCTTTGCTTTGCACCGTTGCGCCAAACCCTATACCGGACGACTGTGTGCGACTCTCCACCACCTTCTCAAGACCTGCAAAAGCGCCACCGCAAATGAACAAGATATTGGTCGTATCAATCTGTACAAAATCCTGATTCGGGTGCTTGCGACCTCCCTGGGGGGGTACGCTGGCCATCGTTCCTTCTATAAGCTTGAGCAAGGCCTGCTGAACGCCCTCGCCAGACACGTCCCGCGTAATCGACGGGTTGTCCGATTTACGCGAGATTTTGTCGATTTCATCGATGTAAACAATGCCACGTTGCGCACGCTCAACCTCATAATTGCAGCTCTGCAGCAACTTCAAAACAATATTCTCGACGTCCTCGCCCACATATCCGGCTTCGGTCAGCGTAGTCGCGTCCGCCATCACGAATGGAACATCCAGCATGCGGGCTAGAGTTTGCGCAAGCAATGTCTTACCGGAACCCGTGGGCCCGATCAACAAAATATTGCTTTTTGCCAGTTCGACATCGTCTTTTTTGGCTTTGTCCTTATGGCGTAACCGCTTGTAGTGGTTGTACACCGCCACAGCAAGGGTGCGCTTTGCAGGTTCCTGTCCGATAACGTAATTATCCAGGTTGGCTTTGATCTCCGCAGGAGTCGGCAAATCGCCCCGCGCATCTTTAGCCTCGGTACTGGCGGGCAACTCGTCACGGATGATTTCATTGCACAACTCGATGCATTCGTCACATACAAAAACGGAGGGACCAGCGATCAGCTTCTTGACCTCGTGCTGGCTTTTGCCGCAAAAAGAGCAGTACAGGGTTTTTTCGCCGGATGCGCCTTTTTTTTCGGCCATGGAAAGAATGCCTTTTCGGGGTATTTGCCGAATGATACCCAAATAATCAGGGACGTTTGGAGATCACCTGGTCGATCAATCCGTACTCCTTGGACTCGTCGGCAGACATGTAATAGTCACGTTCCGTATCGCGCTCGATGCGCTCCAGAGGCTGTCCCGTTCGTTCGGCCAGGATCTTGTTCAGTTGCTCGCGCGTTTTCAATATTTCGCGCGCCTGAATTTCGATCTCTGTGGCCTGGCCCTGGCTACCCCCAGAAGGCTGGTGAATCATGACTTTGGAGTTAGGCAGTGAAAAACGCTTGCCCTTGGCCCCTGCTGCCAGCAAGAAAGCCCCCATACTTGCCGCCATGCCTACGCACAGCGTTGAGACATCGGGTTTTATGAAGTTCATGGTGTCGAAAATCGCCATGCCAGCGCTGACGGAACCGCCGGGCGAATTGATGTAAAACGAAATGTCCTTGTCCGGGTTTTCGCTTTCCAGAAAAAGCAACTGCGCCACTACCAGATTGGCCGTTTGGTCGTTGACCGGTCCAACCAGAAAAATAACGCGTTCCTTGAGTAAGCGCGAATAAATATCGTAGGAACGCTCACCCCGGCCCGACTGCTCGATCACCATGGGAACCATTCCCAGTCCCTGTGTTTCCATGCTGCCTGTCATTCCATATTTCACGTTCATAGCATCTCCAAACCTGTGATTAGTTCTGACCCATCAACTCGTCGAACGTCACCACTTTGGCAGTGACGGTGGCTTTGGACAACACGAAATCTGTGACGTTGTTCTCAATCACGATGGCCTCGACCTCCGCCATGCGACGGTTATCGCTGTAGTACCAGCGCACGACCTCGGCCGGTTTTTCGTAGCTTGCTGCGAGTTCCTCAATGTGGGCCTTGAGTTGCTCGGGCTTGGCCTGCAGCGCGTTGGATCGAACCAACTCTGCCACCACCAGACCCAGACGCACGCGGCGCTCAGCCTGGGGCCGGAACATGTCGTCCGGAATCGGGGCCTTATCGGCATCCTTGATGCCGCGCTGTTTCAGATCTGCACGGGCGCCTTCGATCATACGATCCACCTCAGCCTGCACGCTCGATCGAGGTAACTCAAGTTCCGCCTTGGACACCAGCGCATCCATCACCGACTGCTTGTTGCGCGACAGCAAGCGGTACTTCACCTCACGCTCCAGATTCTTGCGGATATCGTTGCGCAGACCTTCCACTGTGGCATCCGCAATACCCAGCGCCTTGGCCAGTGCTGCGTCCACCTCTGGCAAATGCGCTGCCTCGATCTTCTTCAAAGTGACCATGAAATCAGCGGTCTTGCCTGCGACGTCCTTGCCATGGTAGTCCGCTGGAAATGCGAGCTGAAAAGTCTTGCTTTCCCCAAACTTCATGCCCCGCACCGCATCTTCGAATTCCTTCAGCATTTGGCCATCGCCAACAATGAACTGGAAGTCATCGGCTTTGCCACCCGCAAACGGTTCGCCATCAGTCTTTCCTTCAAAATCCACCGTTACACGGTCGGTTTCTTGTGCCGCGAGGTCTTGCGCGCGCTGGGAAAAAGTGCGGCGCTGCTTGCGCAGGATTTCAATCGTTTTGTCGATGGCAGCATCCGTTACTTCGGTGCTGATCTTTTCAACTTCGGCGGTCGCCAGATCAGAGATCTTGACTTCTGGAAAGACTTCAAAGACCGCATCGAAGGCCATTTGGCCATCGACCGATGCATCGGTTTCAGTAATCTTGGGCTGTCCCGCGACGCGCAACTTGGCTTCATTGGCTGCAACGGCGAACGCCTCTCCCACCTTGTCGTTCATCACTTCATAGTGCACCGAATAACCATAGCGTTGGGCCACTACGTTCATCGGAACCTTGCCAGGGCGAAAGCCATCCATCTTCACCGTGCGCGCCAGTTTGCGCAGGCGGGAATCCACTTCTGACTGGATCGCACCAACCGGCAGGGTCAGTGTTATTTTGCGTTCCAGCTTTTCCAAAGTTTCTACAGTAACGGCCATGGTCAATCTCCTAAAGTTTGGATGGGCAGCACGAGTCGCTCGACAACTTCAAACTGCCCCATGAATCATTCAATACGTGGTGCGCGGAGCCGGACTCGAACCGGCACGCTATTGCTAGCGTCAGGACCTAAACCTGGTGCGTCTACCAATTTCGCCACCCGCGCAAAAACAAAATGGGAGGTCATAAGATGCAAACCGGAGTTAGCGCCCCATGGCCACCCATCAGTAATAGGTCAACGCACGATTTTAACCTGCCAGCGCCGGCTCTCAAGCAAAAGGGGGCTTGGCGATATGGGTCAGTGGAATCTTCTTGCCACTGGCTGCGGGCGGAAATCGCTCGTACAGAGCGAATAGGTGCCTTGGTTGGAACCTGTTATGAGCGCCCCGCAGAACCAATGTGCCACGCAGAAGAATTGCTTGGGAAGGCTTTGGCAGCGACCAAGCCTGCGCACCAAGGCAAAATCAGTCCATGTCCTCTCCCGCAGAACCAGTATCCCCGATCACGCACTACGAAAATTTTCCGGTGGCTTCGTTTTTGTGCCCGCCCCACCTGCGCAGCCCCATCACCGCGATCTATCACTTTGCACGCACCGCGGACGACATTGCCGATGAGGGCGAGGCCAGTGCCGCGCAGCGGTTGGCCGATTTGAAAACCTACCGGCAGGACCTCGCAAGCGCTTGCGCTGAGACACCATCGGGCGTTGCCAGCCAGCGCTGGCCTCAGGTGTTTGGCCCGCTCGAGGTGGTGGTGCGTACCCATGGCCTGCCGCACCAACTGTTGCGCGACCTGCTCGATGCCTTCGTCCAGGATGTCGAGAAGACCCGCGATGCCAGCAGCTACGCCAGCCACACCGAGTTGCTGGACTATTGCCGCCGCTCGGCCAACCCGGTTGGCCGGTTGTTGTTGCACCTCTGCGGCATTACCGATTCCCGCGCGCTCGAACAAAGCGATGCCATCTGCACCGCACTCCAACTCATCAACTTCTGGCAGGACCTAAGCGTGGATATACCGCGCGGGCGCTTCTACCTGCCGCTGGATGCGTGCCAACGAGATGGCGTGTTGCAGTCCGACTTGTTGGCACTAAAGCAAACCGCCTCCGCTACAAACCTGATAGCTACCTGCGCTTATTCTGCAAGGTCCTGCATGGTGAGAGGTATCCCGTTGGTACATGGCATGCCGGGTCGCACAGGCTGGGAATTGCGCCTGGTGGTGCAAGGTGGTCTGCGCATACTCGACAAAATGGAGACCCTGAATTTCGCCACGCTCACGCACCGACCGGTACTGAAGGCATGGGATTACACGGTGATGCTGTGGCGCGCGCTCTGGATGTAGCACGGCCGAGGCTGCGCCACTGAGACACAATCAACCGCTATGACTCCAGCGCAATATGTTCAGCAAAAGGCCGCCGCCTCGGGCAGCAGCTTTTACTACGCCTTTCTGTTTCTGCCTGCGCCCCGACGTGCCGCCATCACGGCGTTCTATGCGTTTTGCCGTGAGGTGGACGATGTGGTCGACGACACGGTCGACGCCACCATTGCCCGGACCAAACTCGCATGGTGGAAGTCCGAGGTCGCAAAGGCGTTTGCCGGACAACCCACCCACCCGGTAATGCTGGCGCTGATGCCGATGGTGACAGACTACGGCATCGAGCAACGCCACCTGCAGGCGGTCATTGAAGGCTGCCAGATGGACCTGGAACAAACCCGCTATCTCGACTTTCCAAATCTGCAGCGCTACTGCCATTTGGTGGCAGGGGAAGTAGGTGAGGTTGCAGCCAAGATATTCGGCCAGTCCCAGGCACAGACCACCCGCTACGCGCACACCCTGGGACAGGCATTGCAGCTCACCAATATCATTCGCGATGTGGGCGAAGACGCAATGCGCGGGCGCATCTACCTGCCGGTCAACGAATTGCAGCAGTTTGACGTCAAGGCCCACGAGATCCTCAAGCGCAGCTACTCGGACCGTTTCACCGCACTGATGCAGTTTCAGGCACAGCGTGCGCACCGCCTGTACGACGAGGCACTTGCCTTGCTGCCTCAGGATGACCGCCGTGCGCAAAAGCCGGGCCTGATGATGGCCAGCATCTACCGCACCTTGCTGCGTGAAATCGAATCTGACAAATTTCAGGTACTGCACCAGCGCGTGCACCTCACGCCTCTGCGCAAGATATGGCTGGCCTGGAAGGTTCAGGCGCTGGGAAGAATGTGAAGATATCCATAGTCGGTGCGGGCTGGGCCGGGCTGACGGCCGCGGTGGCGGCCACCGAAGCGGGCCACCATGCTACGGTTTTTGAAGCAGCCCACGCAATCGGCGGGCGGGCTAGAGCGCTGAAGGGTTTGTTGCCCGACGGCACGCCGGTGCTGCTCGACAACGGGCAGCACATCCTGATTGGAGCCTACACCGAAACGTTGCGGTTGATGCGCCAGGTCGGCGTTGACCCGCAAGCGACCCTTGCGCGCCTGCCCTTGACGCTGCAGTTCCCCGATGGCAGCGGTTTGGCGCTGCCCGCGTGGCCCGGCCCACTTGATGCGCTGGCCGGTATTCTGACGGCGCGCGGCTGGACCTGGGGCGACAGGTGGTCGCTCATCAAAACGGCAGCGCGGTGGCAGCGCGCGGGCTTTACCTGTGCGCCCCAAGCCAGCGTAGCCGAACTCTGCCGCGCGCTGACGCCCCAAGTCATGGCAACTCTGGTCGACCCGCTGTGTATCTCCGCGCTTAACACCCCCAGCGAGCGCGCCAGCGGCCAGGTATTCTTGCGGGTGCTGCACGATGCGCTCCTGGGTGGCCAAGGCAGCTCCAACCTGCTGCTGCCCACGACCGATCTAACCCAGCTGTTCCCGCAGACGGCCGCGCAGTGGTTGTTGGCGCGCGGCGGAGTCGTTCACACGGGCACACCTGCCCGATCGCTCGGCTGGAACGACGGAGGATGGCTTGTCAATGGCGATCCATATGACGCAGTAATCTGGGCAACTTCTGCATCCAATGCAGCTGCAGCCATTACACAGCATGCGCAGACAGCTCCGGATTCAATAGCAGATCCGATGCGGCGCTGGGCTGGCGAAGCACAAGCATTGCAGTTCGAGGCCATCGCCACGGTCTATGCCTATGCTGCCGGTCTGCGCTTGCCGCAACCCATGCTGGCATTACCAAGCGACCTCGAGCATCCTGCACAGTTTGTGTTCGACCGCGGACAGTTGGGCGGACGGTCGGGCCTACTGGCCTTTGTCGTCAGTGCCAGTCACTGCGAGCGCGACCTCCTGCAAACCCTTGTACTGGCGCAGGCGCATGAGCAACTGGCGCGACATCTGCAGGGCCGTTCGCTCACATCACTTCAGACCGTCGTCGAGAAACGCGCCACTTTTGCCTGCACACCAGACCTGCAACGCCCACCACAAGCCATTGCGCCCCACCTTTTTGCGTGCGGTGACTACACAAAGGGACCCTACCCCGCGACACTGGAAGGTGCCGTGCGCAGCGGTGTCGCTGCAGCGCAAGCCCTGAACCCATGATCGGCGCAACCGGAACACCACGGCACGGATTTATGATGGTGTCCAGACGGCCCTACGCACGCAACGGAGTCTCACCATGAAAACTGCCCTCAAAATCATTGGCCTGGTGCTAGCGCTGCTACTGCTTGGTGCAGGGGGCACTGCAGCCTGGTACATCCACACCAAACAACCGGCGCGCTCCGGTGCGGCCACACTGAAGAGCCTTGGCGCTGCCGTCAGCGTGGCCTACGACGAACGCGGCGTGCCGCACATTCAGGCCGACAGCGAAGCGGATATGTACCGTGCCCTGGGCTTTGTCCATGCACAGGACCGCCTTTTTCAGATGGAGGTGGTTCGCCGACTTGCAAATGGAGAGTTGGCAGAAGTGCTAGGCCCCGATCTGCTCGATACCGACAAGCTGTTTCGCACCCTCGGAATCCGCGCCCATGCACAGACGCTCGCAGCCAAAATGGACTCAACCAGTCCGGCAGGTCAGGCCCTGCTGGCGTACCTCGACGGTGTCAACCAATACCAGGCCAGCCACCCGGCGCCGATCGAATTTGACATTCTGGGCATTCCAAAGCGTCCCTTTACGCCGCAGGACACCTTTGCCGTAACTGGTTACCTGGCCTACAGCTTCGCAGCAGCCTTCAAGACCGAACCCGCCCTTACCTACATCCGCGACAAACTGGGCTCCCAGTACCTCAAGGTGTTTGATATCGAGTGGCACCCGGAAGGCGTACTCACGCCAACCGCATTGAATGCGCAGGACTGGTCGGATCTGAACCGGCTGGCCCAACTCAGCCAGGATGCCTTTACCGCCGCTGGCGTACCCGCTTTTGAAGGCAGCAACGCGTGGGCCATCTCCGGCAAGCGCACCGTGAGCGGCAGGCCGTTGCTGGCAGGCGACCCGCACATTGAGTTCTCCGTACCCGCCGTGTGGTACGAGGCCCACCTGCGCGCACCTGACTTTGAACTGTACGGCCACTACCAAGCCTTGAACCCGCTGGCCCTGTTGGGACACAACCAGCGTTTTGGCTGGAGTCTGACCATGTTCCAGAATGACGACGTGGACCTGGTCGCGGAAAGAGTCAATCCAGCCAACCCCAACCAAGTGTGGCACATCAACCAGTGGGTGGATCTGCAGTCGCGCACCGAGACCATCAACGTCAAGGGCAAGCAGCCGGTACAGATAGTGCTGCGACGCTCGCCGCACGGTCCTATCATCACGGACGTTTTCAAGAACAACTACGGGAGCACACCGATTGCCATGTGGTGGGCATTTCTGGAGACTGAGAACCCGGTGCTTGATGCCTTTTACACGCTCAACCGCGCCGACACACGTGACAAGGCGCGTGACGCGGTCTCCAAAATCCACGCCCCGGGGCTCAATGTGGTGTGGGCCAACGCCAGCGGTGACATTGCGTGGTGGGCCGCAGCCAAACTGCCCATCCGCCCGGTCGGTGTCAACCCCACTTTCATCCTCGACGGCGCTGGCGGCGAGGGTGAAAAGTCAGGTTTTTACCGCTTCGCAGACAACCCGCAGGAAGAAAATCCTGCGCGCGGCTACATTGTTTCAGCCAACCACCAACCCAAACCAAGCAGTGGCGTACCGGTTCCGGGCTACTACAACCTGGCCGACCGCGCGCGTCGACTCGATCAGGTGCTGGGACAAGCCGACGCGAAATGGGACATGGCAGCCGCCCAAGCGCTGCAACTCGACGTAGGCACCGGGTACGCATATCGGGTCCTGAATGAACTGTTGCCCGTCCTCAAGGAAGTGGTGACCGATGCAGATGAAAAAATCTATCTGGAGCCACTCACCAAATGGGATGGAACCTACACCCGCGACAGCATCGCCGCCACGCTTTTCAGCCAGATGCTTTATGAATTGGCGCAGGCTACTATGGCAGATGAGTTGGGAGAAGTGCAGTTCAAAAACCTGCTGGGCACCCGCGCGTTGGACTCGGCCTTGCCCCTGCTGGCGGCAGACCCGACTTCGCCCTGGTGGGACAACCGCGCCACGCCAGCGGTGGAAACGCGGGCCGACACCATGAAGCTGGTCTGGACCAACACCGTTGCACACCTCAAGACCAACCTGGGCAAGAGCCTGCTCGACTGGCCCTGGGGCAAAACCCACACGCTGACCCATAAGCACCCGCTGGGCGCGCAAAAACCGTTGCACCTGCTGTTTAACGTCGGACCGTTTGCGGTACCGGGCGGACGTGAGGTTCCGAACAACCTTGCCGGCAACATAGGTCCGGCCCCATGGTCCGTGGCCTATGGACCATCGACCCGGCGCGTGATTGATTTTTCGGATGCATCCAGATCGGTCGGGATTAACCCCGTGGGCCAAAGCGGCGTACTTTTTGATGCACACTACTCCGATCAGGCCCTGCTGTACGCTGAAGGCTTTTACGTTTCGCAGCACCTCAAGGCCAAGGATGTGAAAGCCAACACCCATAGCACGCTTCGGCTACGCCCCTGAACGCCTCTGCACCACAACCACGAATGTCTTTCACACCCGAACCTCCCTTCACCCATGGCCAGCCGCCCCGCACGGCTGTACTGCTGTGCAACCTGGGCACACCCGATGCGCCCACCCCGGCTGCGGTTCGGCGCTATCTGGCTGAGTTTCTGAGTGATCACCGGGTGGTAGAAATTCCGCGGCTTCTGTGGCTTCTGATTCTTCACGGCATCATCCTGCGTTTTCGCCCGGCCAAGTCAGCGGCCAAGTACGCCAGCATCTGGACTACGGAAGGCTCACCGCTCAAAGTCTGGACCGAGAAGCAGGCCAAGTTGCTGCAAGGCTGGCTGGGGCAGCGCGGCCACCGCGTCGTGGTGCGCTGGGCCATGCGGTATGGCAGCACTTCCATCGCGTCCCAACTCGATGCCCTCAAGGCCGAGGGCGTGACCCGGGTCCTAGTGGTGCCGGCCTACCCCCAGTACTCCGCCACCACCACTGCCAGCGTGTTCGATGCCGTTTATACCTGGGCGCAATGCTGCCGTACGCTGCCCGAACTGCGCTTTGTCAACCATTACCACGACGACAGTGGCTACATCGCTGCCCTGGCGATGCGTATTGAACGCCACTGGAAAGCGCACGGACGCCCTGACCAACTGGTGATGAGTTTTCATGGAGTGCCCGAACGCACGCTGCATCTGGGCGACCCCTACCACTGCGAATGCTTCAAGACCGCTCGCCTGCTGGCACAGGCCTTGCAATTGGACAAGAAACAGTACAAAGTAACATTTCAGTCGCGTCTGGGTCGCGCCAAATGGCTGGAGCCTTACACCGAACCCACCCTCATTGCCATGGGACAGATGGGCATCAAGCGGGTCGACGTGGTATGCCCGGGTTTTACCAGCGATTGTCTGGAAACGCTGGAAGAAATCAACATGGAGGGGCGCGAAGCGTTCCTGCATGCCGGTGGCAAGGAATTCCACTACATCAGTTGTCTGAACGACGACCCCGAATGGATTACTGCCTTGTGCGACCTCACACAAAAGCACCTGCAGGGGTGGATTACGATGTCGGTGCCCGACCCTGCGACGCTTGCGCAGTCCCGTGCCGCGGCGCTGGCTTTGGGCGCCAAGCAGTAGAGCGTCTGCCGGAGCTGACCACAGATGCTACAGTTTCAATAGCGGCCTGCGCTTTCACTGCGGTCGCTGAACGACTTTTAGCCTACTTTCCTGCGGCAGCGATGAAGCGGGAAATCGGTTCGAGCTGATCCTCAACGTTCAAGGCGGGCGCGTGGCCGCAGCCGGCAACCTCCACCACCTGAAGTTGCCCGCGCAAGCCCGGTCCTCGCTGACGCATCTGCTCGACCGTGGCGGGCAGCACCAGATCGGACTGCGCTCCCCGCAGCAGCAACACCGGAAGGTTCAAGGCATCAAAATGATCCCATATGAGATAGTCGTCCGGGTGATGGATGAACTGCTGCACCATCGCCGGATCGTAGTGCGGCGTGACGCGGCCATCCGGCAAGCGGCGGGTCGATGTTTCGGCAAGGCGGCGCCACTGTGCATCGCTGAGCCAGCCAAAAGGCTGGTAGGCCTGGCGGAAAAAGGCTTCCAGTTCCACCACGGTCGCAAACGCTGGGGGATTGCCGGCATAGGTACGGATACGTTCTATCGCCGCACTCGCCAGTTCCGGTGCATTGTCGTTGAGCACCAGACTTCGAATGCGCGACCGCATGCAAGGCTGGTACAGCCCCGCGGCGCAGACGGTACCCAAAGCCCCTCCCATCGAAGTTCCCACCCAATGCGCTGTATCAATGTTGAGTTGATCAAACAGGGCGGCTGCAATCTGCGCGTAATACGCCAGGCAGTACTGTTCCTTGGGCTGCGCGCTCCACTGGCTCAAGCCGCGACCGATGGTGTCAGGGCAAATGACCCGGTAATGGTCGCAAAGGTGCGCCGCCAACTCGTCCATGTCGCGGCCGGTGCGTGCCAGGCCGTGCCAGGCAATCACCACCGGCGCGTTGGCGTCGCCCCACTGGGTGTAATGCACCTCCAAACCGAGGCAGCGGATGTAGTGCGAGGTGTACCCCTTGATCGTGCCCATGGTCGACCTCATTTGCCAAAGCTTGAAGCGCGCAGTCGCCCCACCACCCCTGTCGGAAAGTAGTACACCGACAAAACAAACAACACACCCAGCCACAGCAGCCAGCGGTCGGGTGACAGCAGGGCCGACAGCCACGGCAAGGCACTTGCACCGTCACTGGCCAGGCGCAGCAGGTCCTGCAGATAGCTTTGCGCCACCAGAAACAGGGCCGCACCGATGATGGACCCGTACATGGTCCCCATGCCACCAATCACCACAATTAGCAGCACGTCCATCATGATCTCGAACGACAGCGAGGTGTCCGGCCCGTTGTAACGCAGCCAAAGCGCCAGCATGGCACCGGCCAGGGTGGCGAACAGGGCCGACAGAATTGCCGAGGTGGTGCGATAGACCACCACTCGGTAGCCGATGGCCTCGGCCCGAAATTCATTTTCCCGAATGGCTTGCAGCACCCGGCCAAAGGGGGAATTAACGATGCGCAGCAGCGCAAGAAACAACACCACTGCCGTCACGAACAGCAGGTAGTAGCACAGCAGGCGACCGTCCATCGACACGCCAAGAAAGGGTTCGTCGCTGAACTCAAAACTGGGCGACAGCACCTCGGGAACCTTGAAGGTCAGCCCATCTTCACCACCAGTGATTTCGTGCAGCTGTGAGGCCAGGGTCAGGAACGCTGATGCGACCGCCAGCGTGATCATGGCAAAGAAGATGGCGCGCACCCGCAGTGAAAACAGCCCCACCACCAGCGCCAGCACAAACGAAAGTACCAGCGCACCGCCCAGGCCCACAGCCAACGCCTCCCAGGTCGGGCCCATGCGCGTAGTCGCCACGGCGATGCCATAGGCACCAATGCCGAAAAACATGGTATGCGCAAAACTGACTATACCGGTGTACCCCAGCAGCAGATCGAAGCTGGCCACCAGCACGATGAACACCATAACCTTGGCCGCAACGTTGAGCGCTTTGACCCCTGGAAAAATAAACGGGGTCAACGCCAGCGCCAGCACCAGCACGACGAGCAGGCCGGTTAACCATCGGCTGCGTGGCATATCGTTGGAGAGAAGTCGGCACATCATCATCGATTCGCCACGGGATATACGCCCTGTGGCCGCCACAGCAGCACACCCACCATCAGCGCGATATTGGAAAACAGTGCCACTTTTGGCGCAAGGAAACCGGTGTAGTTGGCCATCAAGCCCACCAGCAGGGCACCAATCAACGCTCCCCCGGTAGAGCCCAGTCCGCCGACGATGATGACAATGAAGATCAGCACATTGACCTGCGCTCCCATCTGCGGAGTCACCGTTTGCTGGTACAGCCCCCACATTACGCCACCCAGTCCGGCCAGCGCACTGCCCACCACAAACACGCCGATGAACAGGCGTTTGATGCGGTAGCCCAGCGACTCGACCATTTCGCGGTCCTGCACCCCGGCGCGGATCAGCAAACCAATTTTTGTGCGCCCCAGCACCCAGGTCAGGGTGAGAAAAACCCCCAGCCCCACCGCCACCGCCATCAGGCGGTATTTTTCAATCGCCGCGTCACCCAGAAACAAGGAGCCGCGCATGCCTTCGGGCAGGGGCAATGCAATTTGTGCCGGACCCCACACCACCTTGATAAGTTCTTCGCCGATGATCATTCCACCCATGGTGATAAGGATCTGCTTGAGATGCTGACCGTACACGGGTCGCACAATAAACCGTTCAAACGCGAGCCCGACCGCACCCGCCACCGCCATGGCCACCAGCATTGCAGGGAACACCGCCACCAGATTGCGCCAGAGAACATCGGAATTGGTCCAGTCGCTCATCGCTCCGAGCACCGAGGTGGCTACAAAAGCGCCCAGCGCGATGAACACGCCGTGGCCAAAATTGAGCACATCCATCAGGCCAAACACCAGGGTCAGGCCCGAGGCAATGACGAAAATAATCATGCCCATGGCCAGACCGGCCACAGTCAGGGTGATCCAGGTCGACGATGATCCTATGAGGGGCACCATCAACAGCGCCAGCAGCGGCACCAGGGCCAAGGGCTTCCAGTCGAAATCCATACTTTTCATATCGCCAATCCCAGCAAGCGGTGTTGCAGGTCTTCGTTGTCCGAAAGTTCCTGCATCGAACCCGCATGCACCACGCAACCGTTGTCCATTACGGCGACGTGGTCGCCCAGGCGTTTGGCAAAGCTGAGGTTCTGCTCCACCAATAGGAGGGTGGTGCCGGTCCGCTTGAGTTGAGCGAAAGCATCGATCATGTTGTTGATGATGGCAGGAGCCAATCCCTTGCTCGGCTCGTCCACGATCAGCAGTTTGCGCGGCTCCACGATGGCGCGTGCCACCGCCAGCATCTGCTTTTGGCCACCTGACAACTTCCCGGCGGGATGGTTCCAGAATTTCTCCACAGCAGGAAAAAGGGAAAAAATCCACTGCAACCGTTGCGCGTCCATCTGCTGAGCGCGCTTGGCTGAACGCGCTGCAAGCAACATATTTTCCTTGACCGTGAGATCAGCAAAGATACCCATGTTCTCCGGAACGTAGGCAATGTCGTGGCGCGCAATCAGCGGGGTCTCCATCGCGGTAATGTCGCGACCCTCGAAATCAACCTTGCCCTTGGACGCACGCCACAGACCCATGATGGTGCGCAATGTGGTGGTCTTGCCCGCGCCATTGCGCCCCAGCAGCATGGTGAGTTGCCCGCGTGGCACCGCAAGATCCACCCCGTGCAGGATGTGGTACGCGCCAATATGGGTATGCACGCCCGATAAAGTCAAAAGATTGGCGCTCATCGCGTTTTGCTCGTTCCACCTTGAGCTGGCAGGTTGACATGGGGGGGAGCGACAGCTTGCGCGTAGACGTCCTTGGGGTTCACCCCAAGGTACGCCTCTTGAACCACTGGTGAGGCGATCACGGTGGCCGGATCACCATCAGCGACCAACGTACCGTTGTGCAGCACGATGATGCGGTCGGCCAGTTCACGCACTACATCCATCTTGTGTTCCACCAAAAGTATGGTTTTGGTTTTGTCCTTCTTCAGCGCCCGGATCAGGTTGAGAATCACCGGTGCTTCGTCGGCGCTCATTCCAGCAGTGGGTTCATCGAACATAAAAACGGCCGGATCCAGCGCCATAAGGAGCGCGACTTCCAGCTTGCGCTGATCGCCGTGCGGCAGGCTTGCTACCGGCAACTGCTGCTTGTCCAGCATGGATACGGTTTCCAGAATCTGCAGCGCCCGGGTCGTCAATCCATGGTGGTCGCTCCAGATGCTCCATAGATTCAGGCCGCGCAAGTGCGCTCCGCTTTGCGCCGCCTGCACCGCCAGACGAACGTTCTCCAGCACCGAAAGATGCGGAAACAGGTTGGTGAGCTGAAATGCACGCCCCAGCCCGACACGGGTGCGCGCTGACGGGCTCAGCCCGCTCAGTTCCCTACCCTGCAAAAACACCTGCCCCGCACTGGCCTTGAGTTGCCCGGAGATCAGGTTGAAATAGGTCGTCTTGCCCGCACCGTTCGGACCCACGATGGCGGTAAGGGTGCCCGGCGCAAAGGTACAACTGACGGCATTTACCGCCACGTGGCCGCCAAAACGGATCGTGAGTTCTTTGGTTTCCAGCATGGTGCTGACTCCCCCTGTCGAGGCAGCCGTGCGGCGGTTTACACCCGTGCAATCAACGCTTGTTGCGGATCGGAATGTTCATGTCTTCGGCCTTGATTTCGCGCACCAGTTCTGGCACGCCCCAGGCAAAGGCCGGGTCCACCTTGATCTTGAAGTGGTACATGCTTTGCATGGCCTGGTGGTCCTCCTTGCGGAAGGTCATTTTCCCCTTGGGGGTTTCAAAACTCATGCCCTCCATGGTCTTGATCAGCGCATTGGCCGAGGTATCACCCTTGCTGGCATTGAGCGCCGTCACCACCGCCATTGCTGCGGAAAAGCCGCCCGCCGTGAAGAAATCCGGTGGTGCCTTGAACTGGCTGTAGTGGCGTGCCACCATGGCTTCGTTGGCGGCGTTCTTGGGTATACCGAAGTAGTAATACAGCGCCCCTTCCATGCCAGGGAATTGTTTGTACGCCACCATTGCGGGCAAGATGTTGCCACCGGTGGCCAGCTCGATGCCATAACGCCGCTTTAGATCCATATCAGCAATCTTGCTGAAGGGGGTCGGAGCACCCGACCAACCCACCGAGATGAACTTGTTGCCCGGCTGGTCTTTGAGCTTATCCACAATGCGCTGCAGTCCTGCGGTGAAGTCGGTGGTGCCAACAGGCAGGTACTCCTCGTGAACGATCTTGGCGTTCTTGATGAAATCCTTGGTAGCCTTCACGCCATCGCGCCCAAAAGCGTTGTCGTTTGCCAGAGTAGCAATTACGTTGCCCGGTTTGTCCAGCGCAACTGCATTGGCTGCTGCGTCCTGACTGGAATTTCGACCGGTACGAAAAATATACTTGTTCCACTTATCACCGGTAATGGAGTCTGCCACCGCGGGTTCGACCAGCAGAATCTTCTTGTACTCCTCGGCCACGGGAAGCATCGCCAGGGCCACTGGCGACGCGGTCGGACCGACGGCCAGATCCACTTTGTCATCGCCGTAGGCAGCGGCAAGCAAACTCTTGCCGATATCAGGCTTACCCTGGTCGTCCTTCTCGATCACCACCAGCTTCTTTCCCGCCACCGTCATGGTGCCATTGGTGGCATAGTCCAGGCCCATCATGAAGCCGATGGCCGTTTGCTTGCCGTATGCCTCCAGCGCGCCGGTCTTACTGTAAATGTGGGCAATCTTGATTTCTTTCAAATCTGCCAACGCGGTGCCGGTTGCAAGAGCGGCAAACAGCCCTGTAGCGATCAGTGCAGTCGGTGTAGCCCAGCGGGGATGGTTCATGTCGTCTCCTGTTGTGGTAACTTAATCATGCACTATTCGCACAAAGTATGCCAAAGCCAGTGCCTTTGATTTGATTGCATATTCTTGCCGTCCAGGACTCGAACACGAATCCATCGACTGATATTCATACAATCATAGTGTTCAATGTTTGAACGTTTGTATTATTTTTATACATTTTTTAGGCGACCGTAAAGAGTCGCCCTGGAGATGCCTAGCGACTTGGCGGTTGCCGCCTTATTGCCACGGTGCGCCTCGAGCGCCATCCGAATCGCCTGCTGCTCCACGGAAGCCACCTGGTACGCCAGCGTCGTCAAGCGTGCGTCCTGCGAATCCCCTGGGGATGGTTCCGGGTTCAGCCGCGCGACGTCCTTCGCGACCGGGTGCAAGCTCGCGTGGGCAGGCTGGAGTCCCGATTCACGCAGCACCGCGTCAACGTGCAGCGCGTCAATCCGGGCGCCATCGCTGCGCATGGCCGCCTGCTCCAGCACATTGCGAAGTTCGCGAACATTGCCGCGCCATTCCTGTGCGTCGAGCAAACTCAGCGCAGCAGCCGTCAATTCAGGGGGAGGCATTCCACTGCGCAGCGCCAGGTCCTCGCCCAATGCCTCCGCCAGCGCCGCAATATCGCCACGCCGCGAGCGCAATGGCGGCACCCGAATTGGCAGCACATTGAGCCGATAAAACAGGTCTTCGCGAAAGCCCCCTTCACGCACCAGACGACTCAAGTCGCGCGATGTTGCGGCGATCACCCGTGCGTCAAAAGGCAGCAACTTATTGGAACCCAGGGGTTCAATTTCCCCCTCTTGCAAAGCCCGCAACAACTTGGATTGCAATCCCAAGGGCATGTCGCCAATCTCGTCCAGAAACAGGGTCCCTCCATGGGCCAGTCGGAACTTTCCTTCGCGTCCCTTGCGCTCTGCGCCCGTAAACGCACCCGGCGCGACGCCAAAAAACTCCGCCTCCAGCAAAGTGTCCGGCACCGCAGTAATGTTGATGCTGACAAAGGGGCCGGCCGCGCGTGCCGACGCGGCGTGAATGGCATGTGCCAGAAGTTCCTTTCCGGTACCGGTTTCACCCAACAGCAGCACCGGGCTGGGTGACTGCGCCACCCGCCGCGCCTGGCGCTTGACCTCCACCGCAGCCGGACTCGTACCGATGAAGCTGGCAAAGGTGTATTTCGACTGGCGCTGACCACCATGGCGCAAGCGCTGGGCGGCAAGCTCGCGCCGCGCCTCATCAAGGTCGCGTTGCAGCAGTGAAAACTTTTCAATGAGAGGTTGCAGCGTGGTCTCGGCGTGGTCAAACAGCACGATCCCGAGCGCTCCAATCACCTGCCCTTGCGCATCACGCAACGGAATACGGCTTACGACAAAGGTTCCCGCGCGGTTGGTCAGGAGGTCAATCAGAATCGGCTTGCCGGTTTCGAGCACATGGTGCATCTGCGTGTTGTGGACCACCTGCGATACTGAATGCCCAACGAAGTCTTCCTCACGCTCAAAACCCAACGCAGGCAAAAACCGCTTGTACTGTTCGTTGATCCAAACCACGCGCGCATCCTTGTCCACCAGCATCATGCCTTCGCTGGCGCTGGCAAACAGCCCGAACATCGAGCCCGCTGCAAGCTCCAGAATATTCTGGGCATCGCGCGGCAACGAATCAGACGCCATGATGCTTCAAAAACAGTAGCATGTTACGCACGCTCCATGCGGCCAACGGGCTTATTCAACAAAATAATTTATGCAATGTCGGTAATGTTTTTGCGGGAAAACTGCTTGGCTATACGGGGTACCAGCAGCACAGCCGCTACGATGAACAGCAGCGTCAAGGACATGGGTCGCTGCAAGAACACCATGGCACTGCCTTCACCAATCGACATCGCATTGCGTAGCTGCGCCTCAGCCAAGGGTCCCAGGATCATACCCACCACCACCGGAGCGGTCGGAAAGCTGAACCGCCGCATGACCAGGCCCAGCACGCCAATCGCATAAAGCAAGAACAAATCGAATGCGCTTTGACGCATGCCATAGGCGCCCACGGTGGCAAAGATGAGGATGCCCGCGTACAACTGGGGCTTAGGCACCTTGAGCAACTTGACCCACAGCCCAACCAAGGGCAGGTTCAGCACCAGCAGCATCACGTTACCGATATACAGGGAGGCAATCAGCGCCCAGACCAGGGCGGATGAACTGGTAAACAGCTGCGGGCCCGGCTGAATGCCATAGTTCTGAAATGCGCCCAGCAGAATCGCAGTCGTATTGGATACCGGAATGCCCAGCGTCAGCAGGGGAATGAGGGCCGCAGTTACGGTGGCATTGTTGGCGGCTTCCGGGCCTGCCACCCCCTCAATCGCCCCCTTGGTTCCGAATTCAGCCAGGCTCTCACCCTTCGCCAGCTTCTTTTCGGTGGCATAACTCAGGAAGGTGGGAATCTCGGTGCCGCCGGCCGGAATACAACCAAAAGGCGCGCCAATGGCGGTGCCGCGCAGCCAGGCCGGTATCGAGCGGCGCCAATCTTCGCGCGTCATGCTGACCCGACTCATCTTGTTTTCCGACTCAACCACCCTGCCTTCAAACAGGACCGCATGCAGCGCCTCAGCCACTGCAAACAATCCCACCGCCACCAGCACGATCTCTACCCCATCGAGCAACTCCGGCACATTGCCGGTGTAGCGCGCCTGCCCGGTGATCTGGTCCATGCCGACCAAACCCGCTGCCAGGCCCACAAACAGCGCTGTCAGCCCGCGCACCGTACTCTCGCCGAGCACGGCACTCACGGTTGTCAGGGCCAGCAACATCAGACAGAAATACTCTGGCGGGCCCAACTTCACCGCGTATTCCGCGACGACGGGCGCAAACAGCGTGACCAGCACCGTGGCGACGGTTCCCGCGAAGAACGAACCAATGGCCGAGGTTGCCAGGGCCGCGCCGGCGCGTCCACTCTTGGCCATCTTGTTACCTTCCATGGCAGTCACCATGCTCGCCGTCTCGCCGGGCGTGTTGAGCAGGATGGAAGTCGTGGAGCCGCCGTACATGGCGCCGTAGTAAATGCCGGCAAAGAAAATCATGGACGCAGTGGCGTCCACCTTGGCCGTAATGGGGAGCAGCATCGCCACCGCCGTTGCCGGGCCAATGCCGGGCAACACACCCACAGCGGTGCCCAGGGCGCAGCCCACAAATGCCCACAGCAGGTTAACCGGTGTACCGGCAGTAGCGAAGCCCTGTAGTAGTTGTGACCAGATATCCATTAAATCCACCCGGTTTGCGTCAGACCCGGCAATCCGATGGCCAGGAATTTTGTGAACATCCAGTACACCGGTGCTGCAATCAGCACGCCAACGACCCCATCCATCACCCAGGAACGAAAACCATTGCCAATGCCGCCCTGTGCGAGCCGCAAGCCGCGCGACGCCAGCACAAAACACAGCGTGCAACTCAAGATAAAACCTAACCTCGTGATCAACGCAGCATTGAGCAACAAGCCCGTCGACATCCAGGCGAAGCCTGGCCAGTACGGATGCTCACCACCTACGGGTTCTTCCATGTCGCGAAAGCCACCGGTTCGGGCCTCGTAGACCAGAAAGACTCCGCATGCCAGCAGAGCAACGGACACCACCCATGGAAGGAAATTGGGCCCCACCCCTGCGTAGCCTGCCTCGGACGGAATGTCCATCGCTCCGACGGCCAGACCCAATGCCACCAGAACCACTCCAGCCCCGACCGCTGTCTGGTAACGCTGACTGAGGGAAGGATTCATGACACCATGCCGGCCAGGTGCATGATGCCTCGCAAGCTAGAAAACTCGTTGTCCACAAAATCATCAAACGCCTTGCCGGTAAGCAGGGACGGTGTCCAGTCGTTCTTGGCCAACGAATCGGCCCATGATTTGCTCTTGGTTGCCTTCACCACCATGTCTGTCAGCAGCGCACGTTGCTCTGTATTAATGCCCGCAGCGCCGTACACTGCACGCCAGTTACCCAGCACAATGTCATAGCCCATCTCTTTCAGGGTGGGCGTGTTGTTACCCGGCAGACGCTTTTCGGACGTCACCCCGATGGCCCGCATCTTGCCAGCCTTGATGTACTCGCTCAACTCACTGATGCCACCGCCACCTACCGTCACATTGCCACCCAGGATGGCAGCTGTCGCTTCACCGCCACCTCGGAACGCCACATAGTTGACTTTCTTGGGGTCGACACCAACCTTGGTCGCCAGCATCGAGGCACAAATGTGTTCGGTGGACCCACGAGACCCCCCTCCCCACTTCACGCTGCCAGGGTCCTTCTGCATCTGGGTCACAACGTCCTTCATGGTCTTCAGCGGTGAGTCGGCCGGTACGACGAAGATGTTGTACTCGCTGGTAATTCGGGCAATCGGGGTTGCCCGATCCATAGAAACCTGAGGCTTTCCGGTAATGATGCCTCCGACCATTACCGCTCCGGTCATCATGATGGCGTTGGGATCGCCCTTGCTGGCGTTCACGAACTGTGCAAGTCCGATCACGCCCGCTGCACCGCCCTTGTTTTCGTACTGAACGGTGTCTGCCACCTTCGCATCGATCAGCGCGGCACCCAATGCGCGGCCAGTCGTGTCCCAGCCGCCACCGGGATTGGCTGGAATCATCATCTTGAGATTGGCACCGGCACGGGCAGTTAGCGGAAAACTCCCCGCAGCAGCCATAGCAGCCAAGGATTTAAGAAACGTGTCACGGCGCATGAAAATCTCCTTTGGTTGTAAATCAACCTATCATGCGATGGCAGTCTGTCATTCGGCTGTCCGGAGCCCTAGGGGAAAACACTAATACCGCCATGCACCTGCTGCTCATCGAAGACGATGCCGGCCTTCATACAGCACTGCGACGCAGCTTGATGCGCAGTGGCATGCACGTCGATGTCTGTTCCGACGGCAAAAATGCTGTACAGACTTGGGAAACGCTGCTACCGGACGTAGTTGTGCTCGATCTGAGCCTTCCGGGCATGGATGGCCTGGATGTTCTGGAGCAGGCACGTGCCGCAAAACTCGATGCTCCGGTGCTGATTCTTACCGCCCGAGGCACGGTGGGGGACCGCATACTGGGGCTCAATGCCGGAGCCGATGACTATCTGGCCAAACCGTTTGATCTGGACGAACTAGAAGCACGGGTCAGGGCACTGCATCGACGTCAGCGCGCAACCCAGCGCGATGCCATCAGCGATGGTGTTCGGTGGGGCCCTCTACGATACGATCGGGACAGTGGTGCGATTTATCACCTCCAGGACATACTGGACCTTACTCCGCGCGAGGCAACCCTGCTGGGCGCGCTCATGGAGAAGGCGGGGCATGCCGTAGCCAAAGAGCGTTTATTCGACCTTGTCTTTTCCGGCGAGCCCGATGTGCAACTGGAAGCAATCGAGGTTGTGGTGTACCGTCTGCGCAAAAAGCTGGCTGACAAGGGCGTGCATCTGGTCACCCTGCGCGGACTGGGCTATCTGCTAAAGGCAGAGCTTTAGCATGCGCACATCGCAAGTCAAGGCGACTGCCGCCCTGTCACTTCGAAAGCATTTGCTGGTAGGCATTTTGGTACCTGTACTACTTTTCGTGGTGATCGACACTGTCAGCCTGTACCGCCAGGCACTTGCAGCGGTCAACGTCGCCTACGACCGCACCCTGCTGGCATCCGCCAAGGCCATTGGTGAACTCCTTGACGTTGAGGGTTACGACACGCAGGCCCGCCTGAGTGCCCAGATTCCGTACACGGCACTGGAGGCGTTTGAAGCCGATAACCGCAGTCGAATGGCCTACCGCGTGAGTGACGTGCACGGAAACTGGGTCGACGGCGCGCAAGATCTTTCCATCTGGACGGGCCAGTTGCCCAACCAGGGACCGTACGCTGCACTGGTCGACTTCTACGATGATCAGTTTCGCGGTGACGCGGTGCGGGTGGCGGTGCTATTGCAGCCCGTCGCCAGCGCGCGCGGGCGCACCATGGCAACCGTGCAGGTCGCCGAGACTCTGGAGTTGCGCCGCACATTGGCACGTCAGATTCTGTTTGACACGCTGCAGCGTCAGGCCATTCTTATCAGTGTCATCACGGCGGTCGTGCTTGTGGTGGTCCAGCGTGTCACCCGACCGGTACGCCGGTTGAGCGAGCAAATGGACCAACGTGCCGAGGATGATTTGATACCGATCGAAGCACACGATCTGCCGCGTGAACTTCAACCACTCACCGATGCCACCAACCGGGTAATGCACCGACTCCAGCATTTGCTGAATAACCAGAAGCGATTTGTGCGCGATGCCGCACATCAACTGCGCACCCCCCTGGCGGTACTCAAGGTACAGGTGCAATCGGCATTGCGTGGAGACCTTCCAGCGCACGAGGCCCTGTCGGAGATGGAAACCACGGTAGACCGCGCCACCGTACTGGCCAACCAAATGCTGTCGCTGGCCAAAGTGGAGCAGTTGCGTCTGCAACAAGACTTCAGACCCACAAATTGGATGGACATTATTCGCTGCGTTGCCCTGGACCTGTCACCCCTCATTGCCGAGAAGGAAATAGATTTTGAAATTTTGGCAGTACCCGGTTGGGTGCGGGGCCACGACTGGATGCTGCGTGAACTGGTCCGCAACCTTCTCCATAACGCCATCCGCCACACGCCAACTCGCGGTCATCTGGACATACGACTCAACCTGGAAGGCAGCGTTGTGGTTCTTACGATCCGAGACAGCGGACCTGGGTTGGATGAAGGAATGCGTATGCACCTGTTTGAACCGTTCAGCGCGGGAAAAGCACACGCTGGCACCGGCCTGGGGTTGACCATCTCGCGTGAAATTGTGGTTGCACTCAGCGGGACCATTCAGCTGACCAACCTGACCGATGCCACCGGAGTTATCGGCCTGGAATCGACCGTACGACTTCCACTGATTGCGATGCAACCGCTTGGCGCAAAGCAGGCCGCTGATCCGACCAACCTCAGTCGAGTTACAGTACAGCCAAATGACTTCTTGAATTGACATCCGCATGGCCACCAAGAAACCTGACCCGCCAGCAGCGCCGCCCCGAAGTGAAGAGAAGTACCTGCCTGGCGATCCTATTCCGGCCGCGGAAGCCACGGAAGCTGATACAGACTCAGTATGGGCCCTGTTTTCAGAAACGCCCGATGTTGCCGACCCTGAATTCCCACAAACCGAACGCGGGCCATTGCGATGACGCGTGGCTGCCATCACTTCAATGACTGCACGGACCCTATCTTCCTCGAGCGTGGCCCAGAAAACTAGAGGTTTAAAAAGAGGGCTGGCTACGTCTATTTCCGCACATACCTATCCACGTGTTGGTCTATATTTGAATTGAATCCAGCGCGATAAAGTGTGAAACTCCAAAGGGTCCGCAAGAGCGGTTAAGGCTCCGATTAGTCGGGGCCTTCTTTTGCGCGCTGCGATTCCCAAGACACACCATAGCAGGAAGGTATTGGGCGGCGCATCCGCGATTGCGTGCTGGGTTATTGCGCGCATCCGGTCAGCGTATTCACGGGCACTGCTCCCGCCAATCTGCAATCCGTCGCAATCCCCGTGCAATTGCAGATCGGTGGACCTACATTCTCTTCAACGGGCCGCAGTGGCCCGACACTGGAGAAATCAGATGACAACCACCTACAGCGTTCGCGTAGCCGCATTCACTGCCGCAATCGCCATCACAGCCCTCGTACATGGAACCTTGCTGTGGAGCTTTGATACGGTGGCTCAGGAAGCA
>CAIPGC010000131.1 GCA_903864505.1 uncultured beta proteobacterium
AAACGGCTGGATGGGATTTAACATTGGTAAACGAGAGCTGGCCCGATCACCGACCCCCTGAACTGGAACCACCATGTCTGACTTGATTTTGCTGGGCGACGAGGCTGTGGCCCGCGCAGCCATCGATGCCGGTATTACGGCTGCCTATGCCTACCCCGGCACACCGTCGACCGAGATTTACCAGGCGATCGAAGACCATGCCAGGAAGCACCACCTGCCCATTCGCGGTTTCTGGTCTACCAATGAAAAAGTGGCGCTGGAAGAAGGCGTCGGCGTGTCTTACGCCGGGTGTCGTGCCCTGGTGTCTATGAAGCATGTGGGGCTCAATGTGGCGGCAGACCCCTTCATGAATGTGGCTGTGTCGGGTGTGCATGGCGGACTGGTGATTGTGGTGGCCGATGATCCTTCCATGCACAGTTCGCAGAACGAGCAGGACTCCCGCTACTTTGCCGACTTTGCCATGGTTCCGTGCCTGGAGCCTGCCAACCAGCAGCAGTGTTACGACATGACGCGTGAAGCGTTCGAGTTGTCGGAACAACTCAAGGTACCCGTGCTGTTGCGTCTGGTGACGCGGCTGGCCCATAGCCGATCGCAAGTTCGACTCGCTCCGCCCCGCGCGCCCAACCTGCCGAACTATGTCGAGGACCCAGCCCGATTTACGCTGATCCCCGCCAACGCGCGACGCGCCTATGCCCAACTGATTGACAAGCAAACCGCCTTGCAGGAGTACAGCGAAGTGCATCCGGTCAACACCCTGAATATCAAGGGCGCGGGCCGACAGGGCATTCTGGTCAGCGGCTTGGCCTGGAACTACCTGAACGAGGCGCTGGGCGAGACGTTGGACGCCTACAACGTGCTGCGCATTGCCACCTATCCGCTTCCGGTAAAGAAGATTCGCCAGCTCCTGGATGCCTCCAGCGAAGTCTTTGTGGTGGAAGAGGGTTATCCGTTTATCGAGCGCTACGTCAGCGCGCTGGGCCTAATGAAAGAGCGCCCGATTCGCGGCAAACTCACCGGCGATCTGCCGCGCATTGGGGAGCTGAGCCAGGACGCGATCAAGCCCTGTTTCGGACTCGCTGTCGAGCCGTCCCTGCAACTGGAAGGATTGTCTGATGTGCTGGTGGGCCGACCGCCGCGGCTGTGCGACAAGTGCCCGCACAGCGACGCCTACATTGCCATCAAGGAAGTGATCGCCGGGCTGGGCGCGGGTGTGCGGGTGATGGGTGACATCGGCTGCTATTCGCTGGGATATCTGGAGCCGCATCAGGCCATTCACTCCTGTCTGTGCATGGGTTCGTCCATTGGCATGGCCATCGGCGCGGCGCATGCTGGCATGAACCCCTCGTTGTGCGTGATTGGCGACGGCACGTTCACCCACTCCGGCATGGCGCCGCTGCTGGACGCGGCCCGCGAAAACTCCAACATCAAGGTCTTCATTCTGGACAACAGCATTGTGGCCATGACCGGTGGGCAACCCACCATGGCCACCGACGAAGAAGTGGTGGACCTGGTGGCGGGCCTGGGTGTGGCGCGCAAGCACATCCGCATCGTGGAGCCTACGGCGCACAAGAAGCAGCAAACCATGGCAACCATCCGCGAGGAGCTGGCGCACATGGGGTTGTCGGTGATCGTGGCGCGCCGCGCCTGCGTGACCTATGCCAAGGAAATCAAGGAGATTAAGGCGCACAAACTCGATGTGGCGGTGGTGAGCGCATGAACTTCGATCTGGTCATTGCCGGCGTGGGTGGGCAGGGGGTATTGACCATCGCAGCGGTCCTTGACCGGGCGGCGCATGATGCAGGACTCTATGTGAAGCAGTCCGAGGTGCACGGCATGGCGCAGCGCGGCGGTGCCGTGTCCGCATTTGTGCGGATGTCGGATCAACCCATTGCCAGCGACCTGATCGCGCGCGGGCGTGCCGGTTTGCTGCTGTCGGTCGAGCCGCTCGAAGCATTGCGTTACACCCACCTGCTCATGCCCCACGGGTGGATCGTGAGCGACATCACGCCTATGCTCAACGTTCCCGACTATCCCGAGATGGAAGAGGTGTACAAGGTGCTCTTTTCAGCGCCGCGCCTGGTGGCGGTAGACGCAACCCGTCTGGCGCAGAAGGCCGGCACCATCAAGGCGCAGAACATTGCGGTCCTTGGAGCCGCTGCAATGCATCTGCCGCTTCCAGTGGAATTGATCGAAAAACAGATACACGCGCTTTTCGAGCGCAAGGGCGAACGCATTGTGAATGCCAACATCCACGCCTTTCGCAAGGGTGACGCGGCTGCCCGCTTTACCACCGCTTTGCTGGCTGCAGGCATTTCCGGCAAAACGGTGGCACAAGTGACCTCCCGCATTCACTTTCCGCCGCACCCGGTGGCGGCCGACGTACTGGCTGCCTGGTGCCAGCGCCTGTCGGGGCCGGACGCGGCGCAGGTGGTTCAGGGCTTGCAGGACCAGGAGGAATTCACGCGCCTGGAGGCGCACGCCGCACCATGATGTCGGATTCTCACTCATTCAAAGAGCACGACAGCAAGAACGGAGTGCAGTCGCTGGAGATCGGGATCAAGATCTTGAACGCTATCAGCAGCGGTCGCAGAGCCATGATGCTCAAGGACATCGCTGCTGCGGTCGAAATGCCGGCATCCAAGGTCCATCGCTACATCGTCAGCCTGGTGCGCGCGGGCCTGGTGGAGCAGGATCCTGGCACATCCCGCTATGACCTGGGGCCGCTGGCTTTGAGCCTGGGGCTGATTGCGGTGGACCGATTGGACCGGATCAAGCTGGGTTTAGCGGCCATCGCCGAGTTGCGCGACGAAATCAACCAGACTACGGCGCTGGCGGTCTGGAGCGACAACGGGCCGGTCATCATCCGCTCGGTACGGCCGTACCGCCCCATCACGGTCAATGTGGTCACCGGTTCGGCGCTGCACCTGCTCACCTCGGCCAGCGGACGGGTATTTTCCGCGTGGCTCCCCAGTGAAACCACCAAGGCACTGATGGGACGCGAGCTGGCCACGCTGGCCTTGCCGGAAGAACTTCGGACCAGCGCCGGGATACAGGCCATGCTCGCCCAGGTGCATCAGGACGGAATCTCCACGGTGTCTGACTATCACCTGGTGCCCGGCGTGTCGGCTGCGGCCGCGCCGGTGTTCAATTTCAAGAATGAGATTACGCTTTCGGTTCTGGTCATCGGTGTCAAGGGCATGATTGATCTGTCGCTGGGTGGACCGGTGGTGAGCGCCCTGAAGCGCTCAGCCAGCAACCTTTCGCTGCGGCTGGGGTGCACCGGGAATCCCTGAGTTCGCCCCTGTGCCGCCGGCGCAGCCCAGCCGCAGCGCTCAGACCCCGACTTCTCAGGGTCGGGTCAGGCGCATCACTTCACCCACTCGCGCTTTTGCGATATCGTCGGCGTGGAATGGCAGCACCGGCCATTCTTTGCGTGAGAAGAGACGCATCTGGTCGTTGGCATGCGGTGAAGCCGGATCGGTGCTCTGGCCATAGGTAAGAATGGCTTGCGCTACGGGCCCACGATCGTCAAAGGTGACGGTTTGTACATAGCTGGTGCCGTAGTCGATGGTCAGCCCCTTGGGCTTTATCCCCGGGGTAAACTGGTCCCCAAGGTTATTGAGCACACCTTCGAACTCGTCGCCCCCGTGAAGCGCGATGGCTTCATCGGTGATCAGCGGGCGCTGCACCACACCAAGAGTTGCATCCAGCGCAAAGCCGGCAGTTCGCACCGCCTTGACCGCAGCAGAAAGCGCATCCCACACCTTGCCAGCAACCGCGGGGTCGCTCATTTTCAGACCGGCTGGAGTTGCCGCGGGCTGCGCCGGATCAAAGGGAATCCGGTATACCCCCGCGACACTGCGCGCGGTGCGCCAGAACTCACGGAACAGGTGCGCGCCACGCGATTCCAGATTGTTGCTCCGATCCCAGCCACGCAAGGCTGCGCAACCGTCTTTCGCTTCCGCCGTAGGGGCCTCTGCGCAGGCGCCCAGCAGGTCAGGAATCACCACGCCTGCCATGAAGTTGCGGTTAGCAAACAGTTGGCGCTGTACCACTTCGGGTGTGACCTTGCCACGTGCCAGCAACTCAGGAATCTCGGTCAGGCCGGCGCGGGTGCGCGGACGCGTCACGCTGGCATCCCCAACCATTGGCGAAATGCCTGACCACTGCTGCCGCGGGTTGGTATGGAAAAACCCGTCATTGCTGTTATGCACCCAATCGCTGCGTACCGTCATGGGCATGCGCTCGAACGGAATTAACCCCGGTACCGGTGAAATAGGATCGCGGCGCCAGTCGCAGTCACTCCGGGATCCATCCAGCACCACCAGTCCGGCTGCTGGCAGCAGTGCAGCGGCAGGTTTGCTTGGCGCGCAGCGCTGAAGGTGTGCCGCATCGACATCTGGTACCACCGACACATCGGCATACAAGGCGTTGCCAAACCGGTCGGCGGCGAGTGTATTGACCCAGGGCGTACCAATATTTCGCATCGCCTCACGCAACTCCTGCACATTGCGAGCACGACCAAAACCGAGTGATGAATCGGTTGCCCGCAAATTCCCAAGATTGGCATCCTTGAGGGCATATGCGGACTTGGCGGTCCAGTTCAGACCGGCGCGCGGTATCACCACCACCGGTCCCCAGCGGGTAGTCCATACGGTCTGGCTTTTTGCTTGCAGACTGCCATCCGCTGCAAGGACCTGTATGCTCACATTGCGAGACATCATCTTGACGACCTGGCCATCGACCAAGTATGTGGTGGGGTCGCCCGCCGCGAGCGTCAACTCATGTAAAGTAAAACGTTTGCCCGTCGAGACGGTATGTGACCAGGCCACATCCTTGTTAAAGCCGATCGTCACATTGGGAAAGTTGCCAATACCCACACCCATCACGTCGAGGTTGCCCGGGATCGTGAGATGCGCCTGCCAAAAGCGGTTCACGCCGGCCCATGGAAAGTGCGGATTGCCCAGCAGCAGGCCACTTCCATTGGCGGTGGTGTCCTTGCCGAAAGCCCAGGCATTGGAGCCTAGTGGTGAGTCGAGCAGGCCTGCCTCCCGCATGGCATCTGCGGCATCGGCAAGGTTCACTGAAGGCGCGGCGGCAGCGGTAGGTGCGGGTGGGCGGGCTCCCAACATGGCATCGGCCAGCGCAGCGGTGGCGGCCTGCACCGCGGTGAGTTCAGTCTGGCGGCGGAACTCGACCAAGGTCATGGGCCGTACCCAGGGTTGTCCATTGCACCCGATGGGGAGTTTGCCGGCCTGGTCGGCCAGATAGCGGTTGTATCCTGCCACCGCACCCCGCGCCAGCGCCAGCGACTCGGCACTGGCATCGCGGGCCCAGGCACGTTCCAGCGCGGCGTCGTCCATGTGCGCAGCAATGAAGAAGTCGATCTGCTCGTTGGGAAGCATGCGCCGCGCCAGCAGTCCCGGCGTGGCACCCCCAAAGTAGCGCGAGCGCTCGCCGCGCACGGTGACCAACTGGTTGGCCGTCAAGCACACGTTGTCCTGGGCATAGGCATACGCCATGGCGTAGGCCAGGGTTTCCGGATCTGGCGCACTGATGTGTGGCACCCCATTGGCGGTACGTTGAATGGTCGCCGTGTGCGCGTCCGTGCTTGCCGGCGCGGTGGCACACGCCGTGAGCGTGACGACGGCGAATGGTGCCAACCAGGTAATCAAATGGACGAAGGAGGGTTCAGCGCGCTGGTTCATGGATACCTCAATAGTTTGACCGTTCAGATGCCAATCGTGCCGCAGGTTGCTCTTGCGCGCAATTGGCGTTCTCCCTCGATTGCGTTGCCGGGAGTCTTCTCGGTGACACTTTCAAATGTGTAGTTGCCCGCCCACATTTTGCGGGGGACAGATCGGTTTGTCTGCTTTTCTTGGTCCCAACGACGGTCCCTGGCTCGAAACTGTTCGTGTCGTCGTCCCGCAATGCGCCAGAGCGGCACGGGCGGCGGATTCTCAAATGTTGATTGACAGAATCGATTCCTTATTTCAGAATTCGGTCCAATAATTTCCCGTCGCTCTCCGTAAGGGCGTAGAAAACAGGAGACATCATGTTGACAGAGTCGGGCCGTTCAGAGGCCTCCCCGCTGGCCGTTGGGAGCGCCTGATGCTGGCCGAGTTTCTGCAATTCCTGTTTTCGGGTATTACCGTTGGTGCCACCTACGCGCTGGCGGCGCTGGGCTTCACCCTGATCTACAACGCCAGCAACGTCATCAACTTTGCCCAGGGCGAGTTCATCATGCTCGGCGGCATGCTGGCGGTTTACTTTACCCAGGCGGGTTTGCCGATGCCGCTGGCGTTGGTGCTGGCCGTCGTGGTGCCCGCCATCGTGGGCGTCGTGCTGGAAAAAGTGGCGATCGAGCCGGTCAAGGGTGCAGAGTCGGTCACGCTGATCATCATCACCATAGGCGCCTCGCTCGTGATTCGGGGCCTGATTCAGGTCTGGTTGGGAAAAAACGCCTTCAGCCTGCCAGCCTTTTCAGGCGACACGCCACTGCATTTTTTGGGCGCCACACTGATGCCACAAAGCCTTTGGGTGCTCGGTGTTACGTCGGTGGTGGTGGTGGCGTTGTGGTACTTTTTCAACCGCACCCTGCACGGCAAGGCCATGCTGGCCACCTCGTTCAACCGCGTCGCCGCCGAACTGGTGGGTATCAACACCAACTGGGTACTGTTTCTGAGTTTCGCCATGTCGGCGGCGCTGGGCGCGCTCGGAGGCATTCTGGTGACCCCCATCACGCTGACGTCCTATGACGTCGGCATCATGCTGGGACTCAAAGGCTTTGTGGCGGCCGTCGTAGGCGGTCTGGGCAACGGCCTGGGCGCTGTGCTGGGCGGGTTACTGGTGGGGATTCTGGAGGCCATGGGCGCGGGGTACATTTCTTCGTCCTACAAGGATGCGATGCCATTTGTCCTGATTCTGCTGATTCTGTTCTTCATGCCGCGCGGCCTCTTTGGCGGCAAATCCACAGACCGGGTGTGAACATGGCAAAGAACCCATTCATGGGCCTCTACATCCTGATGGCAATCCTCGCAGTCCTGCCCCTGGTGCTGCCCAACAGTTTCTATGTTGACCTGGCCATTCGCATGGCGATCAATGCCGTTATCGTGCTCGGCCTCAATCTGCTGATCGGGTTTGCCGGTCAGATCAGTCTGGGGCATGCCGGCTTTTTGGGCATCGGTGCCTACGCCACGGCCGCGCTTCCCACCCATTTTGGCTGGCATCCCCTGCTCGCCATGGGTGCCGGTGCCGTCGCGGCCGGCGCACTGGCGGCGGTAGTGGCGCGGCCCATTTTCAAGCTCAAAGGGCATTACCTGGCCATGGCCACGCTGGGCCTGGGTATCATCATCAATATCGTCGTGCGCAACGAGGCGGCCTGGACCGGTGGCCCCGACGGTATGCCGGTGGCTTCACTGGCCATCGCCGGGTACGAGATCTCGGGCGACAAGCACTGGTACTGGATCGTCGCCACGGTGCTGTCGATCAGCGTCTGGGCCTCCCTCAATCTGATCGATTCTCCGTTCGGACGTGCCCTGCGTGCCCTGCATGGCTCGGAAGTGGCATCCAAAGTCGTCGGTGTGGACATCGTGCGCTACAAGGTTGCCATCTTCGTGATGTCGGCCGTGTTCGCCAGCCTGATGGGCAGCGTGACCGCGCACTATGTGGGTTTTGTCACGCCTAACCTGGCCGACTTCTTTCACTCGATCGAACTGGTCACCATGGTGGTCATTGGTGGAATGGCATCGGTCTATGGGTCGGTGCTCGGCGCGGTCCTGTTGACTGCCCTGCCGCAGGCCCTGACCTCGTTCGAAGGGTGGGAAACGGTGGCGTTCGGCACCATCCTTATGCTGTGCATGATCTTTCTGCCCAAAGGACTGGTGCCTACGCTGGCTGCCAAGTGGGGCAAGGTGGAATAGGCATGGCACTGCTGGAAGTGAAAGATCTCTCGATCCACTTTGGTGGCGTGAAGGCGGTGCAACACGTCAGCTTCAATATCGACGCGGGCATTGTCTATGCCGTGATCGGGCCCAACGGAGCAGGCAAGACAACGCTGTTCAATCTGATCACCGGTATTTATACCCCGACTTCGGGCAGCATCGTGCTCGATGGTGAATCCATCGTTGGCAAGAGCCCGGACGAACTGGCCCGCAGGGGGGTGGCGCGCACCTTTCAAAACCTGCAAATCTGCATGAACATGAGCGCCATTGAAAACGTCATGGTGGGTGCGCATCTGCGGCTGGACCGTAACGTGCTCAAGGCCGCCTTGCGCTGGCCTGCGCTCAAGGCACGCGACCGGGAACTCTACCAGGAATCGGCTGAACTGATGCGCTTTGTCGGCCTGGATGGTTTCGTTCAGGCGCGCGCAGACAGTATGCCGTATGGCGCCCTCAAGCGTCTTGAAATTGCAAGGGCATTGGCGATGAAGCCACGCCTGATCTTTCTGGACGAACCGGCGGCCGGACTGAACCCGAAGGAGACCGGCGAAGTTGACGCGCTAGTACGCAAGGTGGTCGATTCCGGTGTGACAGTGGTGTTGGTCGAGCACGATATGAAAATGGTAATGAACCTGTCAGACCGCATTCTGGTGCTGGACTATGGCAAGAAACTCACCGAGGGTACTGGCCAGGAAGTTCGCAATAACCCTGACGTCATCGCGGCCTATCTGGGCGCCCACGCCTGAAAGAGCAGCACCATGGACGCATTGCGCATCATCAGTGAGGACCACAATAACCTCTGGCGCCTGGCCACCACAGTGGACCAGTTAGCCGCCGAGACCGAGGGCGGTGCGCCGCTCGAGGTGAGTTTTTTTGAATCGGTGTTTGACTACCTTGACCAGTTTGTCGAACGCTCGCACCACCCCAAGGAAGACGACTTCCTGTTTCGCCTGCTGCGCCTTCGCAGTCCACATGCCGCCGTCCTGCTCGATGCTTTGCAGGCAGACCACCAGGCGGGACCCGGGCGGCTCACTGCACTGCGTACCAGCCTGGCGGCGGCGGCGGATGGTCACATGGCGTTGCCTGCCCTGGCCGACCATCTGCGCAGCTACACGGCGGGTCTGAAGGCGCACATCCTCAAGGAAGAGCGCCAGGTGCTGCCTTTGGCGCGCAGCGCTTTGCTGAAGGAAGACTGGGACGAAATCAACCACGCGTTTATGAATGCCAGCGACCCGGTGTTTGGGGAGCAGGCGCAAGCCAAGTTTCGCGCCCTCTACCACCGCATCGTCAGTACCGCCCCCGAGTCGGTGGGGCTGGGGGGCCACAGCGCGGGCAGTCTGCCTAGTGCCGGTGCCAAGGTGGAGGCCGACGCATTGCTGCGGGTGCAGGGCATGGAAAGTTGCTATGGCCGCATCAAGGCGCTCAAGGGCATCAGCCTGACGGTGCGCCGGGGCGAAACCGTGGCGCTGGTGGGTGCCAACGGCGCGGGTAAGACCACCTTTTTACGCACCCTCTCGGGGGTGCAGCCCATGAGCGCCGGCACGATCGAGTTCGACGGCGAAGACATCAGCAAATTGCGCTCGGACAAGCGAATGCGTCGCGGCATTTGCCAAAGTCCCGAGGGACGCCAGGTGTTTGGCCCGCTGTCGATCGAAGACAACCTGCGCCTGGGTGCCTATACCCAACCCAGGAACCAGGCCGAGGGAGACATGGAAAAGATTTTCACCATGTTTCCCATCTTGAAGGAGAAGCGGCATCTGCCTGCCGGCACCTTGTCGGGCGGGCAGCAGCAGATGCTGGCCATCGGGCGCGCCCTCATGGGCAGACCGCGCATGCTGCTACTCGACGAACCGTCCATGGGGCTGGCGCCGTTGCTGGTGCAGGAGGTTTTTGAGGTAATCAAGACGCTCAAGAGCCAGGGCATGACCATTTTGCTGGTCGAGCAAAACGCACTGGCCGCGCTGGACATTGCAGACCGGGGCTACGTACTGGAAACCGGCAATGTCACCCTGACGGGTACCGGTCAGGAACTCATCAGCAATGAGCAGGTGCGCGCCGCGTACCTCGGAATGTAAATCCAACCAAGGAAATTCGTGAGTAAAAAATTCGCATCGCAAGCCGACCTGGAAGTGAAGAAGACCACCTTCGCGCAACTCTCCCGGCACTGCTGGGCTTACACCGCTGAGGGTGATCCCAATACCGGTGTCATCATTGGAGACGATGCCGTGCTGATCTGCGACGCTCTGGCAACACCGGTGATGGCGCAAGATCTGATCGCGGAGATCCGCAAGGTCTCGGACAAACCGATCAAGTATGTGGTGCTGTCTCACTACCACGCGGTGCGGGTGCTGGGTGCTTCGGGCTACAAGGACGCGGGCATGCAGGAAATCATTGCCAGCCAGGGCACCTATGAAATGATTGTCGAGCGCGGTGCGCAGGACATGCAATCCGAATACGAGCGATTTCCAAGGCTGTTCAATGCCTTTGATTCCATCCCCGGTCTGACTTGGCCGACGCTCATTTTTCAGGAGCAGCTCACGCTGTATCTGAGCGGCCTTGAGGTCAAAATCATGCATGTAGGTCCGGGCCACACCAA
>CAIPGC010000132.1 GCA_903864505.1 uncultured beta proteobacterium
GCGTTAGTCCGAATGGACTAGTGGCGGACTAGATCTTCAAGTTGAAGTTCTCACAACGCGGCTCAATAATGGTCTCAGCAACAGGGGGCACCAATATGACGACACTTTCACAATACGTGGGCTGACACCATGCCGCCCCAAACCTCCGCCGATCAGCATTATCTTTTCGAAGGTTCAGAGCTTGAAGACCTTCTGGAAAATCGTCTTAGTTCGGTGTTCGGTTTGGTGGAGAAGATCGCACTGGCTGAGCTGCAAAGTACGCCTCTGGAAGTTCTGCAAAAGAACCTGCTGCTCCAACTGACGATCAAGCCGCTTGTGCTGCACACCGACCCGGTGCAAGTGTCGTACCACGCAACAACGATCACGGACCCAAATGTCAAGGACTACGGCATATATGGGGGACCAGTGGTGCAGGATGCCGAACAACTGCGCGTTGTCATTGCGTTCAGTGGGGATGCGCAATTGTGGCATGCGCATCCGCTTGGCACGCGTAACAGCATGGCTTTGCGGGGCACGGTGGATGCCGCACAAAGCACCTTGACGTTGACGTTTGACGAAGTAAGCGGCACAGAGCGACGCATTTTCGAGCGCAGGAGGCACAGGATGCAGGAATCTATCCAGTTGTATCTCAACATGCAGGCAGAAGAACTCGCGAAGTACGAACGAAATCTGGTTGCGGTGGTGCACCACGATCTGACTCAACGCAGCCAGTCCATTTGAATTCAACCCGAAAGCCGCGATGCCACGAGCCAACCCTGCCAGATCGGGTGGACCCAAGACCACTATGGGGATAGTCATCAGCTCGGGCAATGCGCTCAGCTCGGGCGCCTACTCAAAGCAGGTGGTGCTGCCAGACGAAGACGCTGCGGCATTTGCCGAACTGGAGGCGCAGTTGGTGCAGGACTTCGACCCCATAGGCATGACCGAGGCCGCCATGGTGCACGACCTGGCAGTGCTCACCTGGAAGAAGCTGCGCCTGGATCGCATTGAACATGCAGTGTTGTCGCAAATGTATTTGCTGCCGCTGGTTCAACAACGAATCGAGCCAGCGTTTGGTGAAGGGTTCTTGCCCGCCGCCATGACGCGCCTGGTGCCCTACCAGGCGGTAACCCAGGCCGAATACGACTTGGCCGTGGCCATTACGGAGCAGGCGCAGGCCGCGCTGGACGCGGAGCCCGCGCAACGCAGACCAGCCACGGTGCGCCGCAAGTGGCCGGATTTGTACGAGTGGCTGCAAGACCAGGCACTGGAGTACGACTGCACCGCGGATGAACTGATTGGGGAGACCCATGCGCAACCCGGCACACCTGCGCTGGACGAGGTGTTGATGGAGGCCCTTGGTTCGTACGAAGTGGTGTTTTGGCTGTGGGAACACCGTGAGCGGGTGGCGGCCGCGGTGCTGCAGGCAAAAGACTCGCGGTTGATGGAGTATTTCAAAGGCAATAGCAACATCCCGCAGCGCGTTTTTGACGATATTTCGCGCACTTTTTACCGTGCCCTCTCGGAGTTGCGCCGCCAGCAGGATTGGCGCATGCGCCGCACTTCGATAACGGTGGACGATGTTGCCCCAAAGCCGCCCGCCCCAGCTGACAGTCCAGCACAAGCAGCGCCGGCCTGAGCAGCGCGCAATTTGACCAGCCACCGCGTCGGACTGCGGGTTCGAACAGGCCTGGGCAAATCGACCATTCCGGGCCATCCGCCAAATGCTATCC
>CAIPGC010000133.1 GCA_903864505.1 uncultured beta proteobacterium
AGTCTCCAACGCGGGCAAGGCTACGTCAATCCCCCAAACGGGTGATATTGCGCTACCAGATGTCGTTTTGACTCCCTGCATGCACTTCTTTTACGTTCATCCACCGCATCACTCCGGAGTGCGCCTCATAAGGGATAGTTCCGAACCGTTTGAACAGGTTTTCAATTTCCTTCATTGGAACTGTAGCAAAGTCGAGTGCAGGCACTTCAATTCCTGAACTATTGGTGACAATTCCCCAATTTCCAGGCAACTGCCCGCCGCGATTACTCACCATCTTGTAGGCCCAAAGTGCTGAGGCCCACCCCATTGACGCATACGCATCGAAGCTCGCGCGCGCAATCTGCCCGCCCAAGTCCAGGTCGATATCGGCCCATGGCTGAAACTCGCCCACAAGGAACGCTGCATCGAGCTTCTTTAACCGTTCACGCCACTCGCAAACGCCCTTTCCATCGGGTAGGCACTGCAACCAGTTTTTGTGGACCGCCAGCTCGGGCCTTCCCCAACCAAAATGGCCGGGATAGAAATGCATCTCGAAAGCCACATTGCGCATACCCTGCGTGGAAGGCGCGCCATAGGCATCAATGCCGCTGTGATGGCCGGGAAGAATAATGACGTGGTTGGGGTCGACGGCGCGCACGCTGTGGTAAAGCTCTTTCATCACAGCGGCCATGTCGGCAGGCGTGGTGCCCCAGGGCTCATTGAGCAGGCTGTAGCCCGCCACTGCAGATCGGTTTCTGTAGCGCGCCGCGATTTGCTGCCATAGCCAGGTGGTGCGCTCCTGGTACTCGGGTGTGATCCAGTACAGGTTTTTCCCCGCGCAGCCACTGTGATGCTCCAGACCCTGAGCACCCACCGCACCATGCAAGTCCAGAACGACGTACATGCCGTGTGCCTCGGCCTGGTCAATCGCCAAGTCGAGGTACCTCCATGCATCGGCGCGCAAGTGGCGGGGTCGCTTTTCATCCTCAATCAGGTTCCAGATAAAGGGCAGGCGCACCAGGTTCAAGCCGAACCGCGGCATCAGGTCCCAGTCGCGCGGGGTGATCCAGTTGTCGCGAAACAGCCGCATCAACCGCTCGCGCTCGGCATAGCCAAAGCGCTCGTCAAACTTGGCCTCCAGCGTGCACTGATCGTCCATGGCGGCTGAGCGCTGCCCCATCATCCAAAACTCCAGCATCAGCCAGTTGCCCAGATTCACTCCCTTGAGTTGCACCGGCTGCCCCTTGTCCGTTACCCATTGCGTGCCCTGCGCGTGCAGCATGGGCAATCGGTGGTCGGGCGACACTGCAACATCTGCGGCTTGCACATCAGCACAGAAAAACGCCATGGCAAGGAGCAGCCCTAGACCCGAAACGAGTTGCTTGAAACCGCTCATGCTGTTCTTTGGTCCTTGTGCAGACGCACACCACTTGTAGCGTCGAACCAGTGGGCGTGGGCAGCGCTGATTTCGAGGCCGCAGCGCTCACCCACTTGAATTCGGCTCTGAGGTGAGGTACGTACCGTGATCTTGCCCGCACAGGTCTGCAGCACTACAAAGGTGTCGGCCCCGGTGGGCTCCACCACCAGAACATCACCACGCCAGGGTGCGTCGCTTTGCAGCGTAATGTGCTCGGGGCGAACTCCCAGTGTCAGCGCCGCAGCGTCTGGGCAGCTCAGTGGAATTTCTCCACCTTCAAAGGAAAACATGCCTGCAGCCCCCGCAAAATGTGCGCGACCAGCTATGAAATTCATAGTGGGTGAACCGATGAAGCCAGCGACGTAGGTGTTGGCCGGGCGGCTATAAATGTCATCGGGAGTGCCGATTTGCTGCAACACGCCATCTTTCATCACGGCAATGCGGCTGCCCAGGGTCATGGCCTCGATCTGGTCGTGTGTGACGTACACACTGGTGGTTCCGCTGATCTGGTGCAAACGCTTGATCTCGGCGCGCATCTCCACGCGCAGCTTGGCATCCAGATTGCTCAGGGGCTCGTCAAATAGAAACAGCTGCGGCGAACGTGCCAACGCACGCCCCATGGCCACGCGCTGGCGCTGTCCGCCCGAGAGCTGGCCCGGACGGCGCTCCAACAGGTGCTCAATTTGCAACATGGCCGCCACTTCCGCAATGCGCTGGGTGCGCGCCGCCTTGGGTACCTTGCGCATCTCCATCGCAAATCCCATGTTGTCAGCGACGCTCATGGTGGGGTACAGGGCGTAGCTCTGGAACACCATTGCAATATCACGCTGCGCCGGAGCCACGCCCACCACGTCTTTCCCAGCGATGCGCAGAGCGCCTTCAGTGGGCTCCTCCAGCCCGGCAATGATGTTGAGTAGTGTGGACTTGCCGCAACCCGACGGTCCTACCAGAATCAGAAACTCGCCGGGGGCCACCTCGATATCGATGCGCTTGAGCACCTCCACCATTTTGCCGCCCTTGCCAAACGTTTTGCGAATGCCGTCAATGTGAAGCGCTGCTGCCATGGGCGGTTATCCCTTCACGGCACCGGCCGTGAGTCCTTTGATGAAATATTGGCCGGCCAGGATGTAAACCACGATGGTGGGCAAGCCTGCGATGACCGCCGCCGCCATGTCCACGTTGTAGCTCTTGACGCTGCTCGATGTGTTGACCATGTTGTTGAGCCCTACAGTCATGGGCTTACTGTCCGCTCCACTGAAGGCAACACCAAACAGAAAATCATTCCAGATGTTGGTGAACTGCCAAATCAGCGTGACCATCAGAATGGGGGTAGACATGGGAAACACGATGCGCACAAAGATGCGCCAAAAGCCGGCACCATCGATGCGCGCTGCGTTGACCAGTTCCTTGGGGATGGCGCTGTAGTAGTTGCGGAAAAACAGGGTGGTTCCGGCCATGCCGGCTAGGCAATGCACCAGGACAAGTCCGCCAATAGAGCTTGCCAAGCCCAGGTAACCCAGCACCTGACTCATGGGCAAAAGCACCACCTGAAATGGCATGAACACGCCAAACAACAACAGTCCGAAAAGAAGTTCACTGCCCCTAAATTTCCACATACTCAGCACATAGCCGTTGACCGCACCCCAAGCCGTTGAGATCAAAACCGCGGGCACGGCCATGGACACAGAGTTCCAGAAGTAGGGTTGCAGCCCGCGGCAATCCACGCCGGTACAGGCCGAAGACCATGCCAGGGCCCAAGCCTCGAAATTCAGTGAAGCAGGCAGACTCAGGAGGTTGCCCGAACGAATCTGCTCCGCATCCTTGAAAGAGGTGGCCAGCATCACATACAAGGGAGCTAGAAAGAACAGTGCTGCCACCAGCAAAGTGGAATACAGAGCCAAGCGTGCGAGGACTTTAGAATTCATGTGGCTTGACCCTCAGCTCGCTATACAGGTAGGGCACTACCAGTGCCGCTACGGTGACCAGCATCATGGTGGCACTGGCAGCACCCAGACCGATTTGTCCCCGGGTAAAGCTCATTACATACATAAAGGTAGCGGGCACATCTGTCGAAAATCCAGGACCTCCCGCCGTGAGTGCCATCACCAGATCAAAACTCTTGATGGACAGGTGCGAAAGTACCAACACCGTGGAGAACACCACCGGACGCAGAATGGGAAGAAGGATGCGCCAGTAGATGCGCGGTAAGCTCGCACCGTCGATCTGCGCCGCTTTGATGATGCTGTCGTCGATACCACGCAGGCCGGCCAGAAAAAGAGCCATAGCAAAGCCTGCGGACTGCCAAATACCCGCCATGACCACACAGTAAATGGCCGTGTCGGACTGCACCAGCCAATCGAAGTGAAAGGACTGCCAGCCCAGGTCGTGCATCAGCCGTTCAAGTCCCAGACTGGGGTTGAGAATCCATTTCCAGGCCGTACCGGTGACGATGAAGGACAGCGCCATGGGATACAAATAAATGGTTCGCAGCGCACCTTCCGCACGCACTCTCTGGTCCAGCAATATGGCCAGGCACAGACCCAACAACAGCGAGCCCCCCACATACAACACACTGAAAATGCCCAAGTTCTTGAGCGCCACCCACCAGCGGTCCATCTCGAAGAGGCGGCGGTATTGCTCCAGCCCCACAAACTCGTCGTAGTTGGGCAGCATGCGCGAAGCGGTCATTGAGAGCACACCGTTCCACAGCATGAAGCCGTAGATGAAGGCAAAGCCCAGCACAAAAGCCGGCGCCACCACCAGCTTGGGCAGTGCGTCTTCCAGTCGCTTGGTTTGCCAGTGCGCCACTATTTAGTGGCCGCCGCTTTGGCGATGTTCTTCATGCCATCCGCAACGGAAATTTTTTCGTCGTTCCAGAACTGGCTGACTGCGTCCTTGAGTGCCCCCTCGGCTGCCGGCTTGACCGCCATGCTGTGCGCAATGGAGGGCACCAGCGCGCCGCTCTTGGCGGTTTCGGCAAAGTCTTTCGCCGCGAGCTTGGCGCAATCGTCAAACTTGGCCATGTTCATGCCCATGCGCACAGGGATGGAACCCTTGTTGAGGTTGAATACCTCCTGGAACTCCTGCCCCATGATGGCCGCAGCCAAGTCGGCCTGCGCTTTCTGTGCGCCTGCGTCCTTGAGCTTGAACATGGCAAATGAATCCATGTTGAACGTAAAGGCGTTCGCAGTGCCCGGTGCAGCAGCACACAAGAAATCTTTGCCAGGCACCTTCCCCGCGGCCAGAAATTCGCCCTTGGCCCAGTCTCCCATGAACTGAAAAGCGGCTTTTTCTTGCATCACCATGGCGGTGGCCAGATTCCAGTCTCGCCCAGGGGATGCAGCATCTGTGTAGCTTTTCATCTTCCGAAACACTTCCAGCGACTTCTTCATGGTGTCACTTGTCAATGCCTTCTGATCGAGGCGGACAAAGGCATCGCGGTAGAAGGCAGCGCCGCCCACTCCCAGCACGATGGACTCCAATGTCGTGAAGTCCTGCCAGTTCTGACCTCCGTGGGCGACCGCAATGAAGCCTGCCTTCTTCACTTTATCTGCGGCAACAAAGAACTCGTCCCAGGTTATTGGCATGGCACCAACACCAGATTTTTTAAGCAGGGCGGCATTGGCCCACATCCAGTTCACGCGGTGCACATTGACGGGTGCAGCAACGTAGGCACCCTTGTATTTCATGACATCGGCCACTACCGGGGGCAGCAGGCTGTCCCACTTCTCTGACTTGGCGACGACATCCAGATTGGCCAGCACGCCTTCAGAAGCCCACTCTTGAATAGCCGGCCCCTTGACCTGCGCTGCGGCTGGAGAATTTCCCGACACCACACG
This sequence comes from uncultured beta proteobacterium, assembly GCA_903864505.1. Lineage (GTDB taxonomy): Bacteria > Pseudomonadota > Gammaproteobacteria > Burkholderiales > Burkholderiaceae_C > Allorhodoferax. The sequence continues at coordinate 5,236 of CAIPGC010000133.1, forward strand.
GCTCTTGAGTACCGTGGCCGCGTTGTCGCCACCCCCACCGGCCACAGCGAAGTCCTTCCAGACATGGCCTTTGGCCTGCATAATTTTTTTCAGTTCTACCACCGACTTGGCTTCGCCACCCGCGGTCCAGTAATGCAGCACCTCAACGTCAGCCGCCATAACACCGGCAGTCAGCAAAAGAGCGGAACATGCCAGAGCAGATTGTTTCAACAGCGCGAATTTCATGGGAGATCTCCAAGGCAATTTAAAAGGACAAAAGGGAGGCAATAGGGAAATGGTCCGACGGATACAGCCCATGGGGCTGATCCGTGATCACCCGGTGGGTTTGCACCTTGACACCAGGGCTCACCAGCACATAGTCAATTTTGTTGCCAGGCTGCAAGTCTTTTCCAAAACCATTGAAGGTCATGTCACCACCCGCTGCGGGTCTAACGGAAATGCGAGCGGCATCCAGCAAGGGGCCGGTCAAGGTCTTGTATCCGGCGAAGCTGGGCGTGCCATTGAGGTCACCCACCAGCACCACCGGCGTTTTTCCCAGAAGAGGTTGGACCAAAGCGGCAATCTGCCGCGCACTCTCCATGCGGGCCACCTGACCCTCGTGGTCAAAGTGGGTATTGAGAAACTGCCAAGTGCGCCCCGTGAACTTGCTCTGGAGGGTGAGCAGCGCCACGGTGCGATTGCACGCTGCGTCCCAACCGCGAGACACCTTTTCAGGCGTTTCGGAGAGCCACAGTGTTTGCTGCGCGGCAATGGAAAAGCGAGCCCTGCGTACCAGCACTGCATTCATCTCACCTTGCGCCTGGCCATCATCGCGCCCAACACCGACCCAATCAAAATCGTTCAGCAGAGCCGCCAGGTCCTGGACCTGGAACAGTTCAGCCTCCTGCAAGCCCACCACATCGACCTTGGCTGCGCGAATCACTTGTGCGACTAGGAACTTGCGTTTGCTCCAGTGATTCACATCGCTGTGGTCTTCGCACGAGCCGCAGCGGATGTTGAAGCTCATCACGGTTACCGGTTTTTCCTTGGCTGCCCACGCCACGGTGGCACCAACACCCAACAGCAAAGAAGCCAGAAGAGAAAAAATAGTTTTCATTCGTGAATCTGGCCTTATTGCACGGCAGGCCACACAAAGGTTGCGGCGCTGGCACCTGGCATGCTGTGCTCGAAGGTCTTGCTACCCGCGCGGACGGAAAACTTGCGTTCAGCATCGGAAGCGTTCAGCACAATCAGAACGACCGACTGGTCATCGCTATTCTGGAACGCCACGGTCTCGATTTGGTTCAGGCCCGTGCCCGATTCGATGCGATAGGCGCCAGGCCGCACAAAGCGGCTGGCGTGGGCCAATGCGTAATAGTCAAGATTGCGCTTGACCTCTCCGGTCTTGGAGTCAATGGTCACTACACCACGGCAATCATTGCATCCACCCAAATGGGGACCGTGGTTCTCGTCGAGTGCAATATTCCACAGCAGTACTCCTTTGGCCCAGCCACGCGTGGTGCCAATAATCAGATGGCGCATGAACCAAGGCAAGGTTTCCGCCCAGTGCGGCTTCCACTCACCGCCGGAACATTCCGTGAAGTAGGTTTCCTTTTCCGGTGCTACTTTGTGCACCAGCGTCTGAGCTGAAACGTCGCCCGCGTAACAGTGCCACGCAACACCTGAAATGAAGCGGCGTGCAACAGGATCCATCAAAGTTTGAATCGGTGCCTCAGGTTCATCCCAGTTGTGGTCCCAATCAAGTATGCGCACCACTTTCTTTCGCTTGGCCAAACGGGGCCCCAGATGCTGCCTGATGATCTTGGCGCGCATGGACGGGTCCAACCGCATGCCGGGATAGTCCGGTGGCTCAAAGTGGGGTTCGTTCTGTAAGGTCAGCGCATAAATCGGCACACCTTCAGCCTCCATGGCATCCACATAGCGCTCCAGGTACTTTGCAAACACACCATAAGCCTCGGGACGCAGCGTGCCTTGGTACAGATGGCCGTTGCTCTTCATCCACGCCGGGGCGCTCCAGGGCGACGCAATGACTTTGAGCTGCGGATTGATCCTGAGTGCGTCTTTAACTACCGGCAAAACATCGGCCCGCATGGGAGCGATCGAGAACTTCTTGAGCGCGTAGTCGGTCTGCCCTATGGGCACATCGTCCAGGCTGTAATGCGTATGGGAAAAATCAGACGCGCCTATGGTCAGTCGGGTAAAGCTCAAGCCAATGCCGGATGCCCTGCCAAACAGATCTTCCATCAGGGCAGTGCGCTGCTGCGCATTCAAGCGGTTTTGAATCAACCAGGCCGATGCATCTGAAATGTTGGCCCCAAACCCAACCATCTGCTGATACCGCTTGCTCGAATCTACTTCGATATGCAGAGGTAGTGGCGGGCGCTCGCGCAGAATGATTTCTTCCACCGGGGAAAGTAAGCGACTTTGGTCTGACCAGGTTTCCCATGCCTGAACCTGCGCATAGGTTGAAAAGGAAGCCGTCGCCGTCATGACCGCCAGCAGGTACTTCATGTCATTCACCAGCCGCGCAATGTCTGGCGATGTATTCGGAGTGCGTAGGCATGGCATCCACGCACTTGCGAATCACCGTTTGAATGTCCCCCAAGTACGCTGTCAATTCGTCTTTGGACTGGAGGTCTACCAAGGGGTGGTAACTCTGTGGACGGATTCCCTGACCGTACATCACCTGCACCCAACTCTCCTCAGAAAACAACTCCGAGCCATCACGATAAACACGGCCATTGCTGCTGAACAAATCAATTTTGTGCTGCAACGTATCCGGAATCGGCATGGTGCGACAGTAATTCCAGAACGGCGTGTCATCGCGTTGCGTCGCCTTGTAATGCAAAATGATGAAGTCACGAATTCGTTCGTATTCGAACTGAGTCTGCTTATTGAACTCGTCAATATCCGCTTGGTGAAATCCCGAATTTGGAAACAGGCCAATCACACGTGTAATTGCGGTTTGAATAAGGTGGATGTTGGTGGATTCAATGGGCTCGAAAAAACCACTTGATAATCCGACTGCAACGCAATTCTTGACCCAGGTTTTTTGCCGACGACCCGGCAGGAAAGGGATATAACGGGGTTCTGCCAACTGCCTTCCATCCAGATGATTCAACAGGATGTTGGTTGCCTCTTCGCGTTCCATGAAGCGACTGGAATACACGTGACCATTGCCAATTCGGTGTTGCAGAGGAATGCGCCACTGCCATCCCGCACCATGTGCGGTCGAACGGGTAATGGGCAAGAGCGGCTCGACGGATTCACACGGTACGGCTATGGCTCGGTCGCACGGCAACCAATGTGACCAGTCGTCGTAGGGTACTTTGAGCGCATCACCAATCAATAGTGCACGTATCCCGGAACAGTCAATAAAGAAGTCCCCTTCAATACGTTCACCACTCTCCAGGACGACGGCCGCGATATGGCCATCCGTCTCGCGCAAGTCGGTACGAACAATGCGCCCTTCCCTTCGCACAACGCCACGCTGTTCGGAGTACCCACGAAGGTATTTGGCATACAAGCCTGCATCGAAATGAAAAGCATTGATGATTTCGCTCAGTGGTGAAGACTTCATCTCCGGAACACTTCGCATATATTTGGAGTGACGCGGTGCCAGCGTGTTGATGGAGTAGCGGCCCAGTTCCGGGACTTCCCCCGCCTGGCGCTGCTTGAGCCAGTAATGATGGCAACTTGCAGGGCCAAGGTTCTGACCGATTGTTCCGAATCCATGAATGTACGAGTCTCCCAATTTCCCCCAGTTCACAAACTCAATGCCCAGTTTGAAAGTTCCCTGTGTTTTTCTCAAAAATTCGTCCTCGTCCAAATCCAGCGCCGCATTGAATGCTTTGATCATGGGAATCGTGGCCTCGCCCACACCGATAGTCGCGATTTCGTCGGACTCAACGACGCTGATCCGATAGTGCTTGCCGAGCAATTTTGAAAATGCTGCGGCAGTCATCCAGCCCGCAGTTCCCCCGCCAACAATGACAATGTTCTTTATAGGTGCGACAGCCATATCGATCTCCGAAACAAGGACACAAAATTTATAGACGTTGCTCGGTTGTCCTATTGAACAACGTAATTCTTGACACATCCACGGAAAAACGCACGTTTTGATCGACTGCCACCGACAGCGCGCCAGAAACAATCGACGACAGCGATGTTCCTCCGGAGTCCAGCCACACTACATGATGGTTGCCCATCGGTTCGATCAGTGATACCTTGGCCTCCCATGCTCCATCGTGCTGCAACATCAGGTTCTCTGGTCTGACTCCGAGAATGACGTCCTGCCCGGTCGCTGCCGGTCCCCTGAAATCGTATGCCCCGACATCCAACGACATATTCAAAGCGGAAAAAATTGCGGAGCCGGCACTAATAGTCAGCTTGCCGTCTAGAAAATTCATTCCAGGTGACCCGAGGAAGCCCGCGACGAAGAGGTTTTCAGGCCGCTCGTATACGTCGGCTGGAGCGCCAATTTGCTGGATATTGCCGCTGCGCATCACCACAATACGTGTCGCAAGCGTCATCGCCTCCACTTGATCGTGGGTAACATACACCATGGTCGAACCGAGATTTTTGTGCAGCAGCTTGAGTTCACGACGAAGCTCGCCGCGCAACTTTGCATCCAGGTTGGACAACGGCTCATCAAACAGAAATACTCCCGCCTCACGCACAAGGGCACGCCCAATCGCCACGCGCTGACGCTGACCGCCGGAAAGTTGCGACGGCTTGCGCCTTAGCAAGGGCGTTAGTTGCAACATATCTGCTGCACGCAGGACCCTGCGCTGTATTTCAGATTTTGGGGTGCCATTGACACGAAGGCCGAATGACAAGTTCCCTTCCACTGACATCGTAGGGTACAGAGCGTAGGACTGAAACACCATCCCGATATTGCGATCGGTGGGTTCAGCCCAGGTCATGTCTTTTCCACCAATCCGGATGGATCCAGCCGCAACATCGATCAGACCGGCAATGCTATGCAGCAGAGTAGACTTGCCACACCCCGACGGACCTAGCAACACCAAAAACTCCCCGGCGTGAACTTCAAGATTCAGATCTTTGATAACTTCATTGCTTCCAAAGCGGATGCAAAGATTGGATACTTCAACGTTGGTCATGACCTATCCTTTTACCGCGCCAGCGGCTATGCCTCGGACGAACCAGCGGCCGGACACAAAGTAAATGGTGAGTGGCACCAAAGAGGTAAAAATGGTGGCTGCCATGTTGACGTTATACAAACGGGTACCGGTTGTGGTGTTGATCACATTGTTGAGTTGAACCGTCATGGGCAAGTTGTCGCGTCCAGCAAAAACCAGACCGAGTACGTAGTCGTTCCATACGCCAGTCACCTGCATGATGGCTGCCACAATGATGATCGGTGTGGAAAGGGGCAGCATGAGTTGCAGAAAGATCCGCACAAAGCCACCCCCATCTATGCGAGCAGCATTGAAAAGCTCCTGTGGAATCGACTGGTAGTAATTTCGAAAAAGCAACGTCATCACGGGCATGCTGAAAATAGTGTGTATGGCGACAATTCCGGGCAACGAACTGAACAAACCCAGCGTTGCCAAGATACGTACCAACGGAAACATCATCACCTGAGCCGGTACGAAGGCCCCGACCATCAGAATGCTAAAAAGAATGTCTGCGGCACGCGACTTCCAGAACGACAGCGCATAGCCATTAAGTGCACCAAGAAGAATCGGGAGGATAGTGCTGGGCACGACAATCCACACCGAGTTCCAGAACCCGCCGCGTATGCCTTCACAGGCCACCCCGGTGCAGGCCGATGTCCAAGCGGTAACCCAAGGCTCGACAGTGAAGCTAACCGGCCAAGCAAAGATATTTCCCAGGCGGATTTCCTCCATGGGCTTGAATGATGTCACTAGCATGATGTACAACGGCATCATGAAAAATAGAGCCGAAACTATCAGGAATGCGTAAATACCCCAGCGAGCGGGACCGATTCGCTTTTTGCGGTTCATGCCTGCTCCTGTACACGTCTATTACGGGCCCGGACATACAGAAGAGGTGCCAGCAACCCTATGACCGTAACCAGCAACACCATTGAACCGGCCGAAGCAAGCGCAATATTGGCACGGCCAAACAGATGATCCATGATGAACTTTGCGGGAACTTCGCTGGCTGTGCCTGGCCCCCCCTGTGTCATTGCAGCCACCGCATCAAAAAGCTTGATCACCCCAGTTGAGAGCAGCACGAACACAGTGGCAAACGATGGCCCCAACATGGGGACAATGACAGAGACATACACCCGCCAGGTTGGTATGCCATCTATGCGTGCAGCTTTCCAGATTTCCTCATCAATGCCGCGCAATCCTGCCAGCATCAGCGCCATTACCAATCCAGATGATTGCCAAACTGTGGCGATGACAACGGTGTACATCACCATATCTTGGTCAATGATCCAGTCAAAAGTGAAGCTCTGAAAACCCATTTGTCGCACCGCCTGCTGAATGCCATTGGCGGGATTGAGCAACCACTGCCACACTAAACCGGTAGCCACAAAAGACATCGCGTAGGGATAGAGGTAGATGGTGCGCAATAGTCCCTCGCCTCTAACTTTTTGATCAATAAACACCGCCAACAAAAAGCCCAGAATTACGCAAATGGCAATGAAAAGCACGCCGTACAGTGCCAGATTCTCCAGCGATAACAGCCAGCGGTCATTGGCAAACAGCCGCTCGTACTGTGCCAAGCCCACGAACTCATCCGACGGAAAAGTGCGCGAATTGGTCAGCGATACGCGCAGCGACCATAAAACCGCTCCCAGATAGGCCACCAATACAGTGACGGTCATAGGCAGCAGCGCAACCCACGTCAATACCGTACTCAGGGTTCGGCTGGGATGAGATTTCATGTGGGGTGAACCCGTCTTAGCTTTTCAATGCAGAAAGAATGTCTCTCTGGACCTTCTCCACCGCAATATTCTTGTTCCAGTACGCCGTCAAGATATCCGCAAGCGAGCCATTCTGGTCCGGGTTCAGGTAGACCTCGCCATTGCCCAAGTGCCGTGATTTGTCTTTCAAAATGACTACTCCCAATTGTGCGCACTGGTCCATCTTGGAAGCATCTACATCTGAACGCACTGGAACTGAGCCCTTGCGCATGCTGAATTCGACTTGGTTGACTGGTGCCAGCATCAAACCGGCCAACACTTTCTGCGCCTTCACCGAATCTGGGTTGCTGGTCTTTGGAAACACAAACACATCGCCTTGAATGATGTAGGGCGACTTGGCACCGAACCCAGGAATGCAGCCAAAATCCCTGCCAGGCACTTGCTTTGCTGCGGTGAACTCACCCTTGACCCAGTCACCCATGATTTGCACACCTGCTTTACCAGTAATAAGTAGCGCGGTGGAGTCATTCCAGTTGCGCCCAGGTGAACCCTTGTCCACATAGGATTGCAGGCGCTTGAAGGCGAGCAAAACTTTCTTGAATTCTTCCCCCAGGATCGCTTTCGCATCACGGTCACGCAACACTTTGAGATACAACTCGGTACCGCCCACGTTTGCCAAAACTGCAGTAAATACCGTGTTGTCCTGCCAAGCCTGCCCGCCATGTGCCAGACCGATAAGACCCGCGGCTTTCAGCTTGTCTAGAGCTACGAACAACTCGTCCATGGACTTTGGCTCGACTGAGATTCCCGCACTTTTGAATGCCGCCTTGGAGTACCAAATCCAGGATGGCATATGAATATTGACGGGTGCTGCATAGTAGTGACCCTTGATCCGTACAACATCCAGTACCGTCTCTGGCAAGAACTTGTCCCACCCATCGCGCGCGGCCACATCATCAATGTTGTTAAGCATGCCCTGCTCCACAAGGTCCAGAAACTGCTTAGTTGTGTTGAACTGCGCAGCCACCGGAGGATTGCCGCCGACCATTCGATTGATTGCTACGGAACGCGCCTGCTCTCCCAGCGCAACGGCCGTATCTACCCAAACACCGCCGGTCGCAGCATATGCATCCGAAAAAACCTTCACGGCGGCGGACTCACCGCCTGAAGTCCACCAATGAATCACCTCCGCCTTTGGGCCAGCCGCATTGGCTGTAGCCAGGCAAGTTATCAAAGCGAGCGTGACGCTAAATCGTTTCGTATTGAACATTCGAGTGCTCCTGATAATTGCTCTGATTCACCATATGCTGGATAGGCTCAGTTCGTGCCGTGCAAAAACGCGCGGTACCACTTTCCACTCGCTTTAAGCGTGCGCCTTTGCGTATCGAAGTCCACGTAGGTCAGACCAAAACGACGGCCAAATCCCTCAGCCCATTCAAAGTTGTCCAACAAACTCCATGCGAAATATCCCTTCAGGGGAATGCCCTGATCGACAACTTGCCTTGCCGCTTGGAGATGGCGAATGAGGAAGCTGAGACGCTGCTCATCGTGAACTTCACCATCGGGACGCAAAACGTCCTCGTAAGTGGAGCCGTTTTCCGTAAGATAGATCTCTGCTGGTCGGTAGTCTCTGTGTACTCGCGCCAACAAGTCAACCATGCCCTTTGGGCAGACCTCCCAACCGAAAGCAGTTCGCTCAACATCGTCATTTTCAACCACTTTGGTGTTCAGAATTCCCGAACCGTGTTCGTTGGCAACGACCTCCGGGAAGTAGTAGTTGATGCCCAAGAAGTCTGTCGGTGTTGCAATGACGTCAAGATCTCCCTCTCGAACCCGTGGCACTTTGTCACCAAACTGCGTCCACACATCGACGGGATATCCGCGGCCATGAAGCGCATCAAGAAACCAGCGATTACGCAAGCCGTCGTGGCGCTTGGTAGCGGCAGCGTCTTCATCGCTGTCGGAGGCTGGATGGAGCGGATGCAAACTCAATGCCGCGCCAACTCTCGCCCCCAGAACATTGCGCCGGATAACAGGTATTGCCAAGCCATGCGAAAGCAATACATGATGACACACCTGCAACGCGATCTTGAAATCCTTGATGCCAGGAGCATGGACCCCCTCATAATTGCCGTTGAAAGCCGTGCACCACGGCTCATTGTGAGTTATCCAGTTCTTTATGCGGTCCGAAAAGTGCTTGCTGACAACATCGGTGTATCGCACGAAAGCATCCACGGTACTGCGGTTAGCCCACCCGCCTTGGTCTTGCAAAGCTTGGGGCAGGTCCCAGTGATAAAGCGTAGCCCAGGGCTCCAGACCACGCTCCAGCATGCCATCCACCAGTCTGGAATAGAAATCCAATCCTTTCTGGTTCGGAGCCACACCCACACCATTTGGGAAAATTCTGGGCCATGCAATGGAAAACCGATAGGCGTTGGTACCCAGGTCCTTTGCCAGACTAAGATCACCCGGCCAGCGATGAAAGTGGTCACATGCGACATCCCCGGACGAGCCGTCGCGAATGTTTCCGCGCTTAGCGCAAAACGTATCCCAGATAGATATGCCACGATCATCATTTCTGCTGGCACCCTCAATTTGATAGGAAGATGTCGATGAACCCCAAAGAAAGTTCGCAGGAAAATCACTGCGCCGGATGAATTTGGTGTCGGCTTTATTCACACTTTAAGTTCTCTGGTAATCGTCATACTTATACTAGCTAGCCAGCATTTGCAATGCCAACTGAATCACGCCAGGTCACACTCACAGGAAACTCTCGAATCACGGAATAGTTGGTCTCATAACAGAGGTTGAGTAACCAATGCAGTCCACTTTGCGTAATGTCTTTCCACGGCATGTGAACGGAAGTCAGGCGAGGCGCTGAATACTCGGCGCTAGGCGTGTCGTCGTAGCCCAGTACAGAGACGTCCTTTGGTACAGAAATACCAGCCTGCTGAAAGTACGAAAGTGCCCCGACTGCCATTTCATCGTTGGCACAGAACAAGGCCGTAAACTTTTTGCCCGAGTCCACCAGCGCCCTCGCGGCGGCCCATCCACCTTCCGGAGAGAAGTCACCCTGCAAAGTAATGACCTGGGCGGCATCGATTCCGTGGAGCATTAACTCACGCATAAACCCGGCTATGCGTTCCACGTTGTCTGGAGCATTTGCTGGCCCTGCAATAACTGCAATGCGTCTGTGACGCAATTGAAGTAGTGTTTGCGCCGCCAAAACGCCCCCGCGCATGTGGTCAGTAGGAAAACACTGCTCCGGAACACCGGTCAGTTTATGGTTGAGAACCGCCAAATGGCCTTGCTTGGGGCCAAGCGATACGATGTCTTCATCATGCAAAGCATTGCTCATCGCGACAATGCCATCGCATCCCCGTTCAATCAGGAATTCAATGCCTTCCATTGCTTGCTGACGTGCAGCACCAGAGCCGCTACCAAACGCAACCACCATGTGCCGCCCATTGGTGCGCAGTTCGGTGTCAATTAGCTGAAGGATGGGCGTGTAGAAAGTACCCTTTAGCAAGGGAATATAGACACCAATCATTTGTGAAGAGCCCGACAACAATGCGCGTGCGGCGTGCGATGGACGAAAATCCAGTTGCTCAATTGCCCGCCGAACGCGTTCCGCAGTTGCTTGGGCAACGGATCCCTTGCCACTTAGGACACGCGAAGCTGTTCCGACACCCACTCCGGCAACGCGTGCAACATCCTTAATTGTGGCCATAGTGATCCCAGACTCGATTTGTTCTAGCGTGAGTCACGGACATGCGGCGGGCCTTGCCAACCCGAGCGACGGGTCTTCCACAATCTTTATCTGGGTAAAGGCTGCTGCAAATGGTTGTGCACTGGTGACACTGAAGGGAGAAGTAACCCTTTCAAGTCGAGCGCCCGTCTTTTCAAAACAGTTCAACGGAATGCGCAGTGTCGCTCTTCTGTGCATTCCAAGTTCGTGCAACCACTTCGTCACATCCAACTCACCGGCGCAGCCTGCGCCGCACTCTATGGCTAACTTCACCGGTGACTGAGGCAATTCCTCAATCAGAATATCGGCCTGTAATACGCCGCTGTTTCTTGCATAGGAGCTTAGATCTACGGGCTTCTCGGCAATGGATTGGAACTTGGCTAATCCATGCCAGCTCACCTGCTTGGCATCGTGCTGCGTGTTGACTTGTACGGTCGTCAAACTCACTGCCGGCGACAGCACTGGAATGCTCTGAATCGCATTCGAGTCGGTATTGATGCGAACCGGTTGCCACGCATTCGCGGAGGTACTTATATGCAGTGCAAATGGACCATGATTGGAATGGTTGAAGATCGGAAGTACTGGCTCCCGTCGGCAGCCCAGTGTTTCACTGTTACCGGCAAACTTTCCTACTTCGGTGCGATCCGCGTATTTCAGACCATAGCCTAGTCCGAATAGCGTCTCGAACCTGTTGTTATCGGAGTTCAAGGGAACCGGACACTCGCTGGCAGGCCATATAAAGGACAAGCTGCCAGTGAAATCAATCTTCTCGCGGTCGACGGTATCGCGCACCAGTACGTCTGCGATCCCTTTTCCCTCAGTTCCCGGCAACCATGCCACTACAAAGGCATCTGAAAGATTTAGAAGGTCGTTGGCCCAAACTGGCCTTCCAGTTACAAACACAGTTACTACCGGAACACCCTTTTCCGAGACAGCTTTAAGTACTTCCAAATCTTCAGGGTAGCGTCTGCTGTGGCGCAGAGTGTCATTGCCCTCAATGTCGCCAACCAGTTCCGCATATGGAGTTTCGCCAACGACTGCGATCACATAATCGAAACCAGACAGGTTCATTGCGCTCGCTTCCTTGCTGTAAGTCACATTCGCCGCACCCAATGCCTCCATGAGACCGGCAAGGATGGTGTCACCCACCGGAAAATCAGTGTTTTCGTTGTCGGCACCCTGCCAGCCCAGCGACCACCCTCCGGTCTGGTTTTGCAAACTGTCCGCAGACTTCCCAACCACCAGGACTCGCTTTCCTTTGGCCATTGGTAATACGTGCTGATTGTTCTTGAGCAGCACCAATGACTTGCGAACCGCCTCACGCCCCAAATCCCTGTCAATCAGGGCATTAGAGTTTCCTGAATATTGGCCACCCGATGGCGGTTTCCCGAAAAGGCCCGCGCGAAATTTCACTCGCAAGATCCGAGTGACTGCGTCATCAATTCTGGCGACCGGAATTTCTCCACTTTTTACTTGTTCTACCGTGTTTTCAATGAACGTGCGCCAGTCCTCCGGAACCATTGCCACGTCAACGCCTGCATTAATTGCCTGTGCACATCGAACCCTGGTGCAGCCCGGTACTTGTTCAATTCCGTTCCAATCCGATACGACAAAACCGTCAAATCCCATTTTTTCCTTTAACGTCTCGGTCAAGAGCTCTTTGCTCCCATGCATCTTGCCGTAGTTAACGCCCCCAACCACATCGTTCCAGCTATTAAAGGAAGCCATCACTGTCTGAACACCTGCGGTTAAACCTCCAAAATAGCCCTGCCCGTGAATGCTCAGCATCTCTGCCTTGCTGGACTTCGTTATCCCTTGATCTTTGCCGAATTCGGTTCCGCCATCACCAACAAAGTGCTTAGCGGTAGCAACTACGTTGCCATCGCTCGAGAAATCCCCTTGCATTCCCTTGATATAGGCTCCCGCATATACATTCACTAATGCGCCGTCCTCGGAAAAACTTTCGTAAGTTCGGCCCCAACGTACGTCTCGTGCAACAGCCAGCGTTGGACCGAACACCCAATTGATCCCTGTCGCTCGGACTTGGCGCCCCACAGCACGTCCAATTCGCTCGATCAACGCGGGATCATGGGCTGCGCCTAACCCTATGTTGTGTGGAAACAGGGTTGCTCCATAGACGTTCCCATGACCGTGGACAGCATCTGTGCCCCAAATTATCGGGACCTTGGTCTTCATGTCGGTTGTCAATGACGCTTCGTAGTATTGATCCGCCAGATTGACCCAGTCCCGTACGCTGGAACGCTTAGTCTTATTTGGCCAAGATCCGCCGCCGTTTAATACCGAACCAATGTAGTAGTCTCTGACCTGCCCAGGTGTGATATGGCCAATTTCTGGTTGAGTCATCTGTCCAATTTTTTGTTCCAAAGTCATGGTCGAGACAATGCGGCATATCTCAACTTCTATTGCGGGCTGCTTTTTAATGGCGCTGACAAGCTTTGGCCAATCCGACAACTTGTCACTAGCGCTTGCCTGCTGGCGCACAGGCTCGGTCCCGCACGCGGCCAAGACCCACGCAACGCCAACAGCAATCGCGGCGACTCTTAGACTGCGAATAATTGCGATCAATTGATTTCTCAGAGAAAAAAAAGCCCTGTCGGTTTTCAACCAACAGGGCAATCGGTACCCTCAGAGAGAACCTACATCTTGTACGTCAGACCAATGAGGTACTGTCGCCCGTACTTATCGGTGGTAGCTGGATACAAGAGTTTTGGATCTGTGCCGCTGTTTGAATCAACAGTCATCATGGTGCGATACGGCTCATCCGTTACGTTGTTGATCTGAAAGAGGATCGAAAGTCCCTTCAAGCTACCCGAGTCGAATCCATAGCCAATCTGAAAATCGACAATTTTCTCGGGTTCAATCGTAGTGTAGGTTGTATCTCCCCAAGCGTTACGCACTGCAGCCATGTACCTGGAGCGATACCGTTGCCCAACACGAGCTTGAAATCCACTCTTTTCATAGTAAACCGTCAGGCTGTTCACCGCTCCAGACATACCCTCCAGTGGATTATCCAGATTGTTGCCCTGGTGCATATTGCTGTCGGTATTCGACACAGACCCGATAACGCCAAAACCATCCAGAATCGGACTTATCATCGCGCCATCAAGCGCCGCAGTGAGTTCCGTTCCCTTGATGAACCCGCCGTCTCCGTTGGCCATCGTTGTTAAGGTCCCCTGATAGGTCACGATCGGGTAGCGCGGATCACCCTTCAGAGGGTCAGGATACCCTGCAAAGTTGTAGGGAATAGTCTGACTGTAGACCGTTGACTTCAGATTTTTGTAAAAGGCTGCGACTGAGAAATATGTACGCTTGCCAAGGTACTTCTCCAGTGACAAATCAAAAGCGTCAGCACGCCACGGCTCCAAAGTTGGATTTCCACCGGTTGCAGACCATGTTCCCTGACCAGTGGTGGACCGACTGATGTCCTTCACACCAGCACGCATGTCTTCCATGTTGGGTCTGGCCATCACCTTCGCCACACCTAGGCGCACCAGGGTGTTAGAGCCAAGGTCCCCCACTAGATTCAAACTCGGCAATACGTCCGTAGAACTCGCACCTCCGCTCACAGGTACGGTGGCATTGTCAATCCAGGCGAGGCCGGTTCCAGTTTGATCTGCTTTCACAACCTGCAAACCCAAGTTTCCATGAACCGGAATGCCGACGCTAAAGTCCAAACCAAGCTTACCGTAAGCTGTTGTTACCTTCTCGCGAACGCCCCACTGTCGGTTGGGTGCACTACTCAAGTCATCCGGTCTGCTAACAAACTGGCCCGTGTTCATGAGCGTTTGAAAATCGAAGTTCGCCACTGTCGGAATGCTGCCAAAGCCCAATGTGGCTGGCGCCATCAGGGTTCCAGAAGGAAACGGCAACGATGTCGCACCGCTGGCAAGGTCCCAAGCCAACTTGGTTGAGCTGTAGTCCTTGCTTCGCTGGCCGAAATTTATACCACCATCAAAATGATTCACTGGTCCCCAATCAAGATCGCGTTTGGCTCCCAATCGAATGCCCTTCATCTCATCCAGAACGTCAAAGATTCGGGTTGAAGCCATTTGGCCCCAGAACTGCTGCAAGCTCATAGCTGAGGGTGAAGCCCAGTCAATGCTGGGTACGAATTGCGACACTCCGGAGGTGGAAATACCTATGCTGCTAAAGCCAGACGCCTTGCTTGAACCGGCATATATCTCAGAGGTTGTCTCGTGCCGCACCGCCTTCGAATAACTCAGATCCGCCACCGTGGTCCAGCCATTCACCTTCAACTCATTGTTTAAACCGATGGCCGAAATGGTGTCATCGCGATGGTTTGAGCGCGACAGCAACTTGCCAGAAATGTTGTCGATGCCTCCACCGACTGCAACCTTATCGGTTCCATAGGTCGCATAGACCGGGTTGGTGTATGTAACGCCATTCCAGGTATTCATCTCAGCCTGAAACTCACGGCCCATAAAGTTCTTGTTGAACTTCGAGTAATACAGGTCCAACACTGTATGCACGTCTTTGTTGGGCTTGAATTCAAGAACCCCCATCAAGCCATCACGCACCTGATTGGTGGAATATGCGGTAGCTTCGAAGCCCTGCAAAGCAACCGCATCTCGCGCTACCCCCTTGATGCCACAATCGCCGCCACACCAATCTGGGGGGAAGGATTTCTCGTTCGCCGTATTCGCCCACCACCAATTGGAGTAGTGCTGCTGTTGCTCCGGGCTATCGAGGTGCGCAACTCCAATAGCCAAACCGACTGTTCGATCCGCAAACTGATCCACATACGAGGCGCTCAAACGATCTCCCTTGCTGCTCAGCCCAGGGATCTGTTCGCCGTTCGAATTGGACTCCGCGCGTGCGTTCAAGTTGATCTTGCGCTCGCTAAATGCAAGCGGCCTCACAGTCATCATATTGACGGTACCAGACAAGCCCTGCGTCCCCAACGACGCGTCTGGTGTCTTGTAAACGGTGGCTCCACCCATCAGTTCAGCAGGAAACTGATCATATTCAACCGACCGATCAGACCCTCCACTGACCATCTCTCGACCATTGAGCAACGTCACTCCAAATTTCGGTGCCATACCCCGAATCGACAGCACTTGAGCATTGCCATCCACACGCTGGGCGGCAATCCCGGGCAAACGAGCCAACGACTCCGCGATGCTGACATCAGGCAATTTACCAAGATCTTCTGCAGTGATAGCCTCAACGATAGAGTCCGAGTTTCGCTTTGTCGCAATCGAACTTTCGATACTGCCGCGAATACCCGTGACTGTTACGGCTCCGAGATCGGCTGAATTTTGCTGTCCGTATGCAGCAGACGTTGTAAGAATCAGGATTGCACATGCCGTAGCAACCTGATTGGATCGAAGACCGGCACGATTGCGTGCATGACCCGCGAAGCGTTGAGTGGTGTGACTATTCAATGAAATTCTCCTTGGGTCTCGGTTACGGAATACGTTTTGGCTACGGACCGCCGCTGAACTCGGGTGCTGCAACATTCGGTCAACTCTATTGGAATCGATTCCAATGCAAGCCACTTTAGCACCACTAAAACAATCGAAAATACGGGGAATCCCTAATACTCCACCCTCATGAACTTCGTAGGCGGCCATTTTTCTAGGCGTCTATGCCGCAACTCCACAGTTTTTCGGGAATTTGCCGTCCCGTGGGTCCGCAAAGTTGACTTCGCCAAGAGGGCTGCGGGGACAAGAGGTTGTGCAGAATCGTTCCACATCAATAAATTGGTACTACACTGGGCTTTTGCGATACAGTTGCAAATTCTCGGCATTTTTCGAACAGATCTGAAGACGAAATGCATGACACCTAGTAAAGAAGGTCAATCGGCAAGTGGCTTCGCCATTGCAATACCCAACTTGGCGGGCTTGCACGCGCGCCCTGCCGCCTTGCTCGCGGCACGAGCCAAAGGATACCAATCGGATGTCCGTCTCGTTCGCAATTTTGAGAGCGTCAATGCCAAGTCGGTTGTTGCAATCATGGGGCTTGGCGCACAGCATCTCGACCTCCTACGAGTCGATGCAACTGGCCCGGATGCCGTCGAAGCGGTTGAATCAATCACCAAATTTCTCGAACGCGGCTGTGGTGAAAACCAGGACGAGGTGCCAAGTACACCGGACCCCGCAGCGCCTGCAACCCCCGATATGGCGACTGCCAGATCGAACACGTCGCCCCACAGCTTTTCGGGGGTTTGTGCATCGCCCGGTTTGGCAGTAGGCCGCATCGTGCAATTCCGGCCAGCTAGGATTGAAGTTGCCGAGACTGGGGGAACGCCCGCACTTGAGAAACTAAGATTCGTTGCGGCGCTGCAAGTATCCCGGGCTCAGATAGAGGCCCTAAAGTTCGATCTGGACAACACGGTACAGGCAAAGATACTCGACGCACATCTCGAATTGCTCGACGACCCTGACCTGTCCAGCCTAACGTTGCAGGGCATAACCCAGAGAAAGAGCGCTGAGTTTGCCTGGAATACTGCATTTTTGCAGCATGCCACTCGCATTGAAAGCTTGACCGGCGCTCAAAACGCCTTACTTCGTGAGCGTGGCAATGACATTCGTGACGTAGGACGGCGCGTAGTCTCCAACCTGTGCGATATTGAGCAATCGAATTTCGAACTGCCGACGGGCGCAATTTTGATCGCAGACGAGTTGACTCCGTCAGATACAGCCTCGTTTGACCGCCGCAAGTTGCTCGGGTTCTGCACCAGAACCGGAGGTGCCACCAGCCATGTTGCGATTCTTGCCCGATCCTTTGGCATACCAGCGGTGTGTGGGATCGATCCAGGCGCGTTGGCGTTGGAGAATGGCGCTGTTGTCATATTGGACGGCACCGATGGAGTACTTCACGGCAAACCCTCGGACCATGAACTCTTGCAAGCGCAGGGGCAAATTCAGCAGTTGACCGAAAAGCATCTGCAAGACGTACGTAACGCCAGCAAGCCTGCTATTACCCTGGATGGTCACCACATCGCTGTAGTTGCCAATGTACGCAACGCACAGGATGCCAGGGAGGCAATAGCCAACGGTGCCGACGGGGTCGGGCTGCTGCGTTCCGAATTTCTTTTCGATGGCAGAAGCAATGCTCCAAGCGAAGAAGAACAGGCAGCAGCCTATACCGCCGTGGCCAACGCCTTAGGGAAAGAACGATCACTGGTGGTACGGACTCTGGATGTTGGGGGCGATAAACCTCTCACTTACCTGCCGCTCGCCAAGGAAGAGAATCCATTTCTTGGTTTGCGTGGTGTTCGGGTCAGCTTGGATCAACCCGCCCTTTTTCGCACACAGCTCCGGGCCATACTACGTGCAGCTGGAAACGCGAAATTGCACATCATGTTCCCGATGATTGCGACACTGGAGGAGTTTCGCGAAGCCCGGGCAATTCTCTCGGAAGAGGCGGCCCGCACTGGAACGCACGGTGTGCAAGTGGGATTGATGATTGAGATTCCTTCCGCTGCGGTTCTGTCAGAGCAGTTTGCCAGGGAAGCAGATTTCTTCTCGATTGGTACCAATGACCTCACCCAATACACCTTGGCCATGGACCGCGGGCATCCCAAGCTCGCGAGCAAGGCCGATGGTCTCCATCCTTCTGTCCTAAAAATGATCGCACTCGCGTGCCAAGGTGCCCATGCACATGGGAAGTGGGTGGGGGTCTGTGGTGGCCTAGCCTCCGATGTTTCAGCTGTTCCCGTGTTGATAGGACTTGGGGTCAGCGAGTTGTCTGCATCGGTTCCAGCCATTCCAGCGATCAAGTCCATCGTCAACCGCATTTCGATGGAGAAATGCAGATGTCTCGCGCAAGAAGTAATTCAGATGGGAACTGTGGCTGAAGTGCGCGCCCGGTTGACCGCTTTTTTTACCAGCACCAACGAGGAGTAACGCAGTGAGCTCACTGGGATATTTACAAAAAATTGGCCGGGCACTGATGGTGCCGGTTGCTACCTTGCCCGCGGCCGCCATCATGATGGGCGTCGGCTATTGGATAGACCCCAATGGCTGGGGTGCCTCCAGCGCAACTGCCGCCTTCTTGATAAAGGCCGGTGCAGCCATCATTGACAACATGTCGATTCTCTTTGCTGTTGGGGTTGCATACGGCATGTCCAAGGACAAGGACGGTGCGGCAGCACTCGCCGGGTTGGTCGGGTATTACGTTTTGACCACGCTGCTGTCGCCTGGGGCAGTCGCGCAAATACAGGGCATCCCTCTGGACCAAGTTCCCAAAGCGTTCAGCAAAATCAACAACCAGTTCGTTGGAATTTTGACAGGAGTCATCGCTGCCGAGTTGTACAACCGATTCAGTCAAGTGGAGTTGCACAAGGCTCTGTCGTTCTTTAGTGGGAGGCGACTGGTTCCGATTGTCACTTCTTTTGTCATGATCGTCGCAGCATTTGCGCTGATGGCTGTCTGGCCAGTAATCTACAACAGCCTGGTATCGTTCGGTGTGAGCATCAAGGACCTGGGACCAACGGGCGCAGGAATTTACGCATTCTTCAACCGATTGCTGATCCCGGTTGGCTTGCACCACGCTCTGAATTCCGTATTCTGGTTTGACGTAGCTGGCATCAACGATATTCCAAACTTCCTGGGCGGAGCTAAATCGCTGGCAGAGGGCAAAGCCATCCTGGGCGTAACCGGTGCTTACCAAGCCGGCTTCTTCCCGATCATGATGTTTGGCCTGCCGGGTGCGGCTTTGGCCATTTACCACACGTCAAAGCCCGAAAACAAATCACGTGTCGCATCCATCATGCTGGCCGCAGGTTTTGCTTCCTTCTTTACAGGGGTAACAGAGCCACTCGAATTTTCATTCATGTTTGTGGCACCGCAACTTTACTTGCTACATGCGGTTCTGACGGGCGTGTCCGTCTACCTCGCTGCGTCCATGCAATGGATTGCAGGCTTTGGCTTCAGCGCTGGCTTGGTAGACCTGGTTCTGTCTACGCGCAACCCGCTGGCAAAAGACTGGTACATGCTGTTGATGCAAGGTGTTGCGTTCTTCAGCGTCTACTACTATACATTCCGCGCTGCCATCACATTCTTCGAACTCAAGACACTTGGACGCGAAGACGAGGACGCTCAAACCGGAGATACATCCCAGGCAGCGACATCCGGCAATACTGCTGAGTTGGCAGCGGCTTATGTCGGTGTCATTGGTGGCAACAGCAACGTGGTCAATGTGGACGCATGCATTACACGCCTGCGCTTGACGGTTCTGGATGCCAGCAAGGTCGACCTGGTAGCTGCCAAAAAATTGGGGGCCAGCGGCGTTATTACCCTCAATAAGCAGAACGTGCAGATCGTGGTCGGCCCGCGGGCTGAGCTCATTGCGATCGCACTTCGCAGTTTTCTAGCTGGCTCAATACCCCGCAACCACACCATGGACATACCTACTCCGGAGACACCCGTGCCCGCCGCGTCGACAGTCGGTGAAATCGTTCTGTATGCCCCGATAAGTGGCGAGGTGGTTTCACTTGTTGACGTTCCTGATACTGCATTTGCGAGCCGTGCTGTAGGTGAAGGTGTTGCCATTCGGCCAACCGGTAATGTGGTGGTAGCTCCGTGTGATGGAGAGTTGGCCAATATTTTCAAGACCAACCATGCGTTTGCCATGATTACGGACTCAGGC
>CAIPGC010000134.1 GCA_903864505.1 uncultured beta proteobacterium
CAGATGCTCAAAGCGCGACAACGCGTCGCCCTGCATGCCGACCGACTCCAGGCTGAGCTTGGCGCCGCTCTTGTCCAGCAGGCGCAGCACCGCGCGCTCACCGTGGGCGCTGGGCAGCGTGCTGACGCGCACATCGACGGCGCGCGTACCAATTCGCAGGCTGATGCGTCCGTCCTGCGGCAGACGCTTCTCGGCGATGTCGAGCTCGGCCATGATTTTCAGGCGCGAAATGAGCGCCGCGTGCAATGCGCGGTTGGGTTGCACCACGTCGCGCAGGGATCCGTCGACCCGAAAGCGCACGCTCGAATGGCGCTCGTAGGGTTCGATATGGATATCGCTTGCGCCATCGCGCGCGGCCTGCGTGAGCAGGGCATTGAGCATGCGGATGATGGGAGCATCGTCGGCAGTTTCCAGCAAGTCTTCGATGGCGGGCAGGGCCTGCATCATGCGCGACAGGTCAATGTCGCTCTCGACTTCGCTCACCACCGTGGCGGCACTCGACTCGCTTTGCGCATACGCCGCGCTGATGCGCTGGCGCAAGCCTTCGAGCGGCTCCATCTGCACTTTGTGAACCGCAAACTTGCGCAGCACTTCACTCACGCCACTGGCGGCCTCCAGTGAGGACAGGCACAAAGTGACCTCGCCGTCGTGGTCCTCCAGCAGCACGTTCTGGGTGCGTGCGTAGCCGTAGGGCAGGGGGTACTGAACGGCCTGGCCCATGTTATTTCCCAAGGGCAGGCAGGACCGGTGCTTCGTTGACCGGCACCATCACGCTTGGCTCGGGCTGACCCTGTTGCTGCGCGGCGCGCATTTGCTCATAACGGTTGTTGGAGTACGACTCGGTCGCGGCGGAATCACGCACCACCACCGGTCGCAGAAACACCATCAGATTGGTTTTCTTGCGACTACGCGAATCCGCCTTGAACAGGTAGCCCAGCAGCGGCACATCGCCCAGGCCCGGTACCTTTTCCTGGTTGCCCGAGTATTCGTCGGAGAGAAGGCCCCCGAGCACCACGACCGAACCGTCATTGACCAGCACGTTCGATTCAATCGAGCGCTTGTTGGTAATGAGGCCGGTGGCCGAGTTGACCGAAGATGCCTGCACGCTGGAGACTTCCTGGAAGATGGTGAGCTTGACGGTGCCGTTCTCACTGATCTGTGGCCGCACCCGCAGCGTGATACCCACGTCCTTGCGCTCTATCGTCTGGAACGGATTGACCGTGGCGCCGGTTCCACCGACGGCCGCATTGGTGTAGCTGCCCGTGACAAAGGGCACGTTCTGGCCGATCACGATTTTGGCTTCTTCATTGTCCAGCGTCAGCAGATTGGGGGTGGACAGGATGTTGCCGTCGCCATTGGTCTGAAGGAAGCGGGCAAGAGCGCCCAGCACATAGACACCATTGGTCTGGTGTGCCACGCCGAAATTGAGTCCGTTTCCAGGCAGCGCGGCGCCTGCGGCCGCCCCCAGCGCCAGACTGATGATGTTGGCGCCGGCCGTTGCAGCCGTGAAATTGGTGCCCAGCAGGCCGATGTTGGCATCCCCGGTGTTGCCCATGGCACCTTGCCACTGGATGCCGAACTGCGACGCCTTGTCGGCGTTCACTTCGGCGATCAGGCTTTCCACGTAGACCTGCGCGCGGCGGGTATCGAGCTTGTCAATGACGGCGCGCAACTGACGGTATTGCGGCTCGGGCGCGCTGATGATGAGTGAGTTGGTCGCGGCGTCGGCCTGAATTTGCCCCCCCGTGCTGGGCTGTGCCGATGCGGCTGCGCTTGCGGCAGCGGTGGCAACCCCGGATGTGCCACCCACCGCGGCGGTCGCCGTTGGTGTACGAACCTCACCCGAAAGTGCCGCCCGCAAGGTGACCGCGAGTTTGGTTGCATCGGCATTCTTCAGGTACACCACATAGATGTTGCCGGCATCCGTTTGGGCCGAAGGCTGGTCCAGCTTGGTGATCAGCGAGCGGGCCAGGGCGACGCGTGCAGGGTTGGCGGCGCGCAGAATCAGGGCGTTGGAGCGCGGCTCTGCAATCAGGGTCGTCTTGAACGATCCATCGCCCTGTCCGGCGGCCAGCGTGCCACCCGACTCCAGCAGGCGCAGCACCAGCGGTGCAAGGTCCACGGCAATGGCGTGCTTGACTGCAATGACTTCGATGTCGGTCGCATTGGAGACGTCCAGCGCAGCAATGATCTGGGCGATGCGGCGCAGGTTGTCGCCGTAGTCGGTGATGATCAGCGAGTTGTTGCCCTGGTTGACGTTGATGGTGTTGTTGGGGCTGATCAGCGGGCGCAGGATCGGCAGCAGGTTGTTGGCGTTGTCAAAATTGAGTTTGAAGATCTGCGTGGCAATCTGGTTGCCTGCCACCATCTCGTTTGCGAATACGCCCCCGCCCTGCAGTTTGGCATCGGCCTCGGGCACGATCTTGTCCAGGCCGGCCGCGTCCACCACCGTGAAGCCCTGCAGGCGCAGCATCGCCAGAAACTGGCTGTACGCCACTGCGGGCGAGACCGGCTTTTCGGTGGTGAGCGTGATCGTGCCCTTGACGCGCGGATCCACCACCACGTTGCGCCCGGTCAGGGTGGCCATGGTGCGCGCCACCGCCTCGATTTCGGCGTTGGTGAAGTTCAAGGTAATGGGCTCGCCGCGTTTGGAGTTCACTTTGGGTGCAGGGCTAAACGCCACGCTGGGGTTGTTGCCCCCGGTTGGAGTGATTGGCGCAGGGACTGCGGGAACAGCGGGCACAACTGCCGGGGTGCTGGCCAGGACCTCGAGACTGCGGTTCGCACGGGATTTAGCCTTGGACCTGGACGAGGATTGTGCCCCCTCACCGTCTTCATCCTGTGCCAGGAGATTCAAGGAAAAAAGGCCTGTAGCTCCCGCCAATAGTGCGTAAGCAGCTATCGAAGTAATAGTAAGTCGTGGATGGTTCATGGGGGTTTTGTTCATGGGATTGCCTTGGCTGTTAGCCCACTTTGATGATGGAGCGTGCGCCATCGCGCCGTCCAATGATGTTAAGAAGATTGGAGAGGGCCTCGACGCGGTTCTCGGCGGCACTGGCAACGCCTTCAAAGCGCAGGCTTTGGCCCAGCCACTGGCCCTTGCCAGACAGCTGCAGGGTTCCGTCCAGTGTTTCGAGTTGCAGGCTGGCCGAAGCTCCACCGCGCAGCGTCAACCGGTAGCTACCCATCGGCTGCAGCGTCGACAGGCGCGACGAGATGCCGGTGGCGTCGAGTTGAAAACTGCCAGACAGGCTGGTGCGACCCTGTGCCCAGTCCACGCCCAGAGCCTTGCTGCTTAGCGCCAACTGCCCCAGAGGCTGCATGGTGTTCCAGGGCGTGCCCAGGCCCGTGAGCAGTCCTGCGGGCCACTGCGACTCGCTGTCGGACAGGGTCATGCGCACGCCGCCCCAGCCCAAGGGCGCTGCGGCCAACTGCAGGGCTTGCGTGGTGCAGCAGTCGGCGCTGAACTGGGCCGCCAAACTACCCCAGCGCGGCTGCAACTGCCACTGCACGGCACCCGGCAGCACTACCGCGTCACTACTGCCCTGACCACCTGAAAATACCAGCTGCGCCGACCCTTGCCACACCGTGCCACGGGCGTTGGCCAGCACAATCTGGTGGTTGCTGGCCAGTGCAACGGCATCTGCCAGCCAGCGTGCAGGTGCGAACCCGACCAAGCCCGCGAGCAAACCGACCATCGCGCCTGATCCCGCCCATCGCCAGGGGCTCGCTTGCGCAAGGAATGGACTGCCTCGCATGGCGTTAGCGGGGAGGAAGTCCCATGACCAGCACGCCATTCCAGTTGGTTCCATTGGCGGTGGCGGCCCGAGTCAGGCGGGCTTCGAGCGGCAGAGATCGGGCGTTGAGTCGCGCCTGCGCCAGCCAGCGTGCCAGGCCGTCGGCCGATGCGCCCTTGAGCGTGACCTTGGCGGTGTCACCGTTGACCACCATCTCGCCGCTGGTACCCAGCGTTTGCTGGGTTGCCGCCGTCAACGCGCGCACCGCATCGTCAAAACCCAGCGCGGGCTGGGTTTGAAGACCTTTGGCCTGCTTTTGCAGCGCCTGCATATGCTGGAGTTGTGCGTCCAGCGTGCGCGCCTGGGCGTCGGCTGTGCGCAAGGTTACGAGCGCTGGAGCTACGAAAAACTGCCACACCACTGCCACCAGAATCACCGTCATCGCCAGACCCAGCCCCATGCGCTCGCGCGCACCTAATGCGTTCCAGCGGGCCGGTATGCCTTGCAGCGATCGTTTCAGAGTCATGGGCGGCGCTCCTGCTTCAGGCTCAGGGTGTCACCGTCCATCTGTGCGGCGTAGCCCATACCCTGCAGTTTGGTCGGAATGCGCGCGCGCGCCACGGCCTCGGGGTTCAGTCCTTTGAGCTTGAGCTCGCCGCCGACAAACTCGAGCGCCGTGGGGGTCGCGGCAGCGGCGGACATGGTGAAAAATTGAAGCAGCATGGTTTCAAGGTCGGCACCGGTGGCAGTGCCGGTCTGGCGCTGCAGGTCTGCCACGGCGCGGGCCATTTGCGCCGGCGCATCCACCACCACACGCACGTCGGGGAAAGTGGAAGTCAGGATCTCGCGCAGGGCGGCGCGCTTGGTTGCCAGGGCCGATTGTTCTTTCCAGTTCCAGGTTTGAATGCCCACCAGGTTCACGATGACCAGCGCTGCCATGGCCCAGCGCGCAGGGCGCCAGCACGGCGCTTGCAGCAGGGACGCAAAGAAGCCCGACACCCGCTTTCTGGTGCGCGCACCGCGGCTGGCCGAACTGTCAAATTGCGCCAGATCCCAGGCCGATTGGGCTGCTGCAAGTGCGCGCTGGGCGCTGGTTTGCACCGCGACGCGTCCTTCAAAATGGGTTTCGGCTAGCTCTGCGACGGCCGGTTCGGCCCACACAACGGCGGGGGTTGTGCCGGCCAGCAAAGCCAATGCAGCCGACCCCCAAGGCAACACGCACACCCCTTGGGGTCCGCTGTGGATCAACTGCGCCAGGCTGGGGTTGCCGACGAAATGCAGGTGGACGGCGGCGGGTGTGTCCTCGCGCTCGACGGGGGCCACCTCCGGAACGATGCGCATTGCGGGCCGTCCTGATTGCTCCAGCACGGCCAGCCAGCCCTGCAACCAGGCCCGGTCGCATACTGCAACCCAAAGCGGTGCGCCGGTGCGTGCGCCGGGCGCAATGGCAAAGTGAAGTTGGCTGGGGTCGTCCAGCAACCGGTCTTCCAGCAGCCCTTCGAGCACCGTGCGCAAGCGCGCACCATTGGCCTCCTGGAACATCTTCTTGTCGAGCGTTCCGCGCGGCAACTCAAGCGTGTGCCACGACAGCCTGGTGGCGGGAATCACAGCCACCACCTCCACATCGGCAGTTTCGGGCAACAGCGACAGTGGCACTTCGAGCTGGCGGCTCACCGCCACGCCGTCGGCCGACAGCACCGCTGCGATGGGTGTTGCCGCAGAAGGAGGAGACGGGGAGAGGGTGACGGTCAGTGTTCGCATGCGGGGCTTCGTGGCATCATTTTAGGGGGTTACCGGGGACCCACTGAGGGCCGTTGTCGCGCCACAGGGTTTTGACCTCCATCGCATCGCGCTGCAGCACCGAATGCTGTTCCACCATCACATCGTCCTGGCGCAGGCGGCCGTGGACCTCAAAGAAGCGTGAATTCACGCTGTGCTGTGCATCGCTCAGCGTGCTGGTGGTTTCACCCGTCAGTTTGGCGGCGTCGGCCAGGGTGCGGAAGTGGTTGGTCTGGCGCGCACTGACCATGCGCTGGGCCTGTGCCATGTCCAGCGTGGCAATACTGGCATAGAGCACCATCGCGTCGGCCGTATTAAGGTTGACCGGCGTGGCCACCGGCAACAGCGTGATGTAGGGCGAGAGCAGGGCCAGGCTTTTGGGCGACAGACCCAGCCAGCCCAACTGATTGACCCGCTGCGGCAGCAGCGGAGCCAGTCGGCGCGACCCGTTGTCCGGGCTGGTGTCCAGCGCAAAGCGCAGGTTTTCGGCCAGCGCAGTCAACTCCGCTGCCGGGAGCTGGAGCTTCTCGAAGAGCTTGGCAAAAGCGCGCATTCCTGCTTCCGACACCCTGCCGCTGTCGACCAGGTTGCGCACGTTCAGGCGGCTTTGCAGGTCGCTGATCTGGCCTGACAAAAACGTCTGCTTCATGGTGTCCGAGTCGACCGGACTGCTCTTGTCGGCCGCCAGAAAAGTCGACAGCCGTGCTTCCTGCAGCGGAACCGCCCACGGTTCAGCCAGGTGGTCGGCACCTCCGGTGCGGGCATCTTCACGCAGGATCAGGCGTGACCAGTCCAGCGCCCCGGTCAGCACCCATTGCGACTGCACCCGGGCCCGCTCTGCAGTTTCTACTTCCACGCTGCGCCATTGCTGCCACAGGGAACCCGCCGCCAGGCTGGCCACCAGCGTGACCGTGAGCATGGCCGACAGAAGCGCCGCACCACGCTGCGTTGGCTGGTGAACGATCATGACTTACCTCCCCCCAGTGTCGGGCGCATCCAGTCGCGCGTCAGAATGCCACTGATGGCGGCTCCGGCGGGCATGGTCAGTACCAACCGCACACCGTCGGGGAGCGGTTGCTCCGTGGTTGTGGATGGGGTGCCGGGTGGAGTGATTGCGGAACCATCGCTGGAGAGCGGGTTGCTCCAGGCATCACCGCGAAAATAAAATACCGACCACTGGTCCAGCGCGGCTACACGCACTTCGAGCTTGCGCTCTTCATCGCCCGGATTTTGCGCCCATTGCGCCGCGCGCACCCAGGCTGTCTGCAACTCACCGCGCGTCAGCAACGGGGCCGATTGCCAGCGCAACCATTGTCCACCGCCCTCGCCGGCGCGTCGGGCCCAGGCCACCACCAGCACACCACTGTCGGGAGTGGCGGTGGCGCGCCGGGTAATGCGCAAGGCGCGGCCATCCCAGTCCAGCGCAGCAGCAGGGGGCAGTTGCACCAACGCATCCAGATCGGCACCCCACTGCGACAGCCCAGCCTGCAACGTGAGGGCCGCGTCCGAGCGCTCCTGCACCTGGGCCTGCGCGCGCACCATCCCGTCAATACCGCGCCAACTCAACCCCGCCATCAGCGCCATCACCCCCAGCGCCACCAGCAGTTCGATCAGCGTGAAACCGCGCGAGGTCTTCATCAGTACCTGCCGATGACAGTCGCCAGCGAAAGCATGGAGGCCCCGTCCTCCAGAACCTGGGCCTCTACCCGCAGGAAGTTGGGGTTGGGTGTGGGTGCAACGGCCAGGCGCACGGTAAAGGCGCGACCAGCCTGCTCACACGCTCGGGTGTTCTCGCCCACGGCCGGCATCTGCTTGGACAGGCGCGCTGCGATCAGGGCATTTTCGGCACACAGGTGGGCCAGCATCTGGTCGGTCTGGCGTTCGGCATTGCGAGTCAGTGCGGCCGTAGCGCGCACGCCTGCCGTCAGCGCCAACGCCACGATGCCCAGCGCCACCAGCACTTCAATCAAGGTGAATCCGCGCGCACCACCGAGCCTCACGGCAACCTTTCAGTGGGGGCTGCGTCCGCCTGCACGGTAAACGGATGAACCCCGTCGGTGGCCAGAGTCAGGCGGCGGCTGGGGTCGGATAGCGACACCAACTGAATTTGCTGTGGACCGATGATCGGTTCCGGTCCAAGAAGTACCTCACCCACCCGGTCCGAGCGCACGTCCGTGTTCAACCAGGTCGAAGGCCACACCGGGCCGGTGACTCCTTCGAACATAAAACCGTCGGGGGTGACGCGCCAACGCACCGGTACGGCGGTCATGCGCGACTGCGCGCGGGCCGACTCCAGCAGTGCCGAAAGCCGCTGTGCCTCACGCTCCAGCGCAGTGGACGCGCCATCGCGCAGCGCTATCACCACCCCCGCCGTCGCAATCGCCATGATCGCCAGCACCACCAGCAACTCGATCAGCGTAAAGCCGCGCGCCAGAGCGAAAGGCGTGGGGGGCAGCGACTTGCACGCAGTGAAGGAGCGTGGGGGCAACAGCTACTCCCACGAGCCGATGTCCGCATTCTTTCCTTCACCGCCGGCCTGACCATCCGCGCCGAACGACAGCACATCAATCTCACCCTTGACGCCTGGGTTGAGGTACTGGTAGGGGTGGCCCCAGGGGTCGTTGGGCAACTTGTCCAGGTAGGACTTCCAGTTGGTCGGCAGGGGCGCCGTGGTGGGTTTGGTCAGCAGCGCCTGCAGGCCCTGTGCGGACGCGGGGTAGCGCTGGTTGTCGAGCTTGTAGAGCTTGAGCGCCTGCATCAGGTTATTGATGTCGGTGCGGGCGGCGGTGACGCGGGCATCATCGGCGCGGTCGAGCACGTTGGGCACGATCAGAGCGGCCAGCACGCCAATGATGACCAGAACCACCATCAGTTCGATCAATGTAAAACCGGCCGTGAGGCGTTGGCGCACGCCGAGTTTGCAAGAGGAGCGTTTTGGGCTGAGTGTGTTCATGGTGATGTCAATCATAATCTGGCTATGCAAACAAACGTAAACAGCCCGTGGTGGCCGCGTGGCATAACTTTCGTGGTGTCGGCGCTGGTGGCCTTGAGCGCCACTTTTTGGGTTCTGAAACTGGTGGGCTCCGGGGCCACTCCGTCCACCGCCACGCCGGCGCTGCTCACCAGCTCGACAGCCACCATCGATCCGCAAGTGGTAGCGATGGCGCTGGGCGGTGGCAAACAGGCCGCCACGCCGGACGCCCCAGCGGCGAGTAGCCGCTATGTGCTGGCCGGAGTGGTCGCGGACCCGTCCCATGGCGGAGCCGCGCTGATCGCGGTGGATGGCAAACCCGCCAAAGCGGTGCGCGTAGGCGCTTCGGTGGACGGCACTCTGGTGCTGCAGTCGGTCACCGGTCGGCGCGCGGTGCTGGCGGCGGATGCCAATGCACCGGCGGCCATGACACTGGAACTGCCCCCGCTGAGCAAGTAAGTCGCGCTTGCGTCCCTGAGGTGCTCTGAGCCTAAAACACTGCTATTTTTGCAGGAACATGCGGTACACCGGGTTCGCGGTTTCATCCACGCAGGGGTAGTCCAGCGTCTGCAAGAACTTGGCAAATGCCTTGTCGTCCTGCTGCGGTACCTGCAGCCCCACCAAAATGCGTCCGTAGTCGGCACCCTGATTACGGTAGTGGAACAGGCTGATATTCCAGTTTGGGCGCATCAGGCTCAGAAACTTGAGCAGCGCGCCGGGTCGCTCGGGGAACACAAAGCGCAGCAGTCGCTCGTCCAGCGCCAGCGCCGCGTGACCGCCCACCATGTGGCGAATGTGATCCTTGGCCAGTTCGTCGTGGGTCAGGTCCAGCGTGGCAAAGCCGTGCTTGTTCAGGCTGGCAGCAATCTTGAGGGACTCGCCCTTGCCGTGGGTGGTCAGCCCGACAAATACATGGGCCCGTGCCGAGTCGCTGATGCGGTAGTTGAACTCCGTCACATTGCGCGGCCCCCCTGGCAGCGCACCCACCAGTTCGCACAGGCGCCGGAAACTGCCACGCTCTTCGGGGATGGTGACGGCAAACAGCGCCTCGCGCTCCTCGCCCACCTCGGCGCGCTCGGCCACAAAGCGCAGGCGGTCGAAGTTCATGTTGGCGCCGCACAGGATGGCGGCATAGGTTTCGCCCCGACTCTTGTGCCGGGCCACGTACTGCTTGATGGCCGCAACCGCCAGAGCACCGGCA
Organism: uncultured beta proteobacterium; assembly: GCA_903864505.1. Lineage (GTDB taxonomy): Bacteria > Pseudomonadota > Gammaproteobacteria > Burkholderiales > Burkholderiaceae_C > Allorhodoferax. Next base: position 9,689 of record CAIPGC010000134.1, read on the forward strand.
GGTTCGACAATCGAGCGGGTGTCGATAAAGATATCCTTGATGGCGGCACACACGGCATCGGTGTCCACGGTCATGAACTCATCGACTAAACCGCGGGCGACGCGAAAGGTTTCCTCGCCCACCAGTTTCACGGCCGTGCCGTCGGAGAACAGACCCACATCGGCCAGGCTGACCCGCTTCTTCGCGGCCACCGACTGCATCATCGCGTCGGAGTCGTTCATCTGCACCCCAATAACCCGTATCGACGGGTCCACCGCCTTGATGTAGTTGGCCACGCCGGCGATCAGGCCACCCCCGCCGATTGCCACAAACACCGCGTCCAGACGGGTGCCGCCCAGCGCCTGCATCTGGCGCATCATCTCCATCGCGATCGTGCCCTGGCCTGCAATAACGTCGGGGTCGTCAAAGGGGTGGACGAAAGTCAGGCCCTGCTTTTGCTGCAGGGTGAGCGCATGGGCGTAGGCATCGGAGTAGCTGTCGCCCGACAGCACCACCTCGCCGCCAAAGCCGCGCACCGCATCGATCTTGACCTGCGGCGTGGTCGTGGGCATGACAATCACGGCACGCGTGCCGAGCTTGCGCGCACTCAGGGCCACCCCCTGGGCGTGGTTGCCGGCCGAGGCGCAAATCACGCCCTTTTTGAGTTGTTCGGGCGAGAGGTGCGCCATCATGTTGTAGGCACCGCGCAGTTTGAAGCTGCGCACCGGCTGCTGGTCTTCGCGCTTGAGCAGCACCGTGTTGTGCAGCCGTTTGCTCAAATTGCGCGCAGGCTCCAGCGCCGATTCCTGGGCCACGTCGTACACGCGGGCGGTCAGGATTTTCTTGAGGTAATCGGCGGGGGTGAGGGGTTTTGGCTTTTTGGTCGTCATGACATCAGAAAAGTACGCACGCATGATAATCGCCGCCTGAGTCTGAACATGGATGGCGCCAGGCGCGAAGGAGTTGCGAGATGGAATGCACAGTCAGTTGGACCGGCGGCTTGAATACCCGCTCGGGCATGGGTTTTGTGGCCGAAACCGGCAGTGGGCACACCCTGATGATGGACGGCGCGCCGGATGCCGACAAGCCCGACAACGGTGGCCTCAACCTGGCCCCGCGCCCGCTCGAGACGCTACTGGCGGGCACCGGCGGCTGCACTGCCTACGACGTGGTGCTGATCCTCAAGCGCGGTCGTCATGTGGTGCAGGGCTGCACCGTGAAATTGACGGCAGAGCGCGCCGAAGTGGATCCCAAGGTCTTCACCACCATCCACATGCACTTCACGGTGACCGGCAAGGCAATTCCATCCGTCGCCGTGGAGCGCGCCATCGCCTTGAGCCACGAAAAATACTGCTCCGCCAGCATCATGCTGGCCAGGACGGCGGCGATTACGACCAGCTTTGATTTGGTGGAGATTTAGAGTAGATTGTCGGTAGCCAGTCACGGTGTGTGCTGCTTCTCGGGACCAGGCGGGCTGCGCCCAAAGCCACCGCGACCCGCACTGGCGCTCAAACGTGATGCGCCACCGTTGTCATCACTTTGGCGGCGGCGCGCATCATTTCCTTGACGGGTTGCGGTAAGTCGACCGCACCGGCTTTCTGTGCGTCGTCGGCGTGGCGCAGTTCGTCATCGCGCATCTGCGCCACGATGGCGCGCGAGGCGTGATCGCCCGGGGGCAGGCGCTGCAAGTGGCTGTCCAGGTGCGCGCCGACCTGCACCTCGGTTTCCACCACGAAACCCAGGCTTACCGGGTCGCCCAATCGACCGGCGAGCAGCCCCAGCCCAAAAGCCCCGGCATACCACAGGGGGTTGAGTAGCGAGGGCCGTGCGCCGAGTTCGCTCAGGCGCTGCTCGGTCCACGCCAGATGGTCGGTCTCTTCAGCGCAGGCGCGCGTGTAATGGGCGCGCAGTGTTGCGTTTTTGGTGGCAAACGCCTGGGCGGTGTAAAGTGCCTGGGCACACACTTCGCCCACATGGTTGACCCGCATTAACCCGGCCGCCAGGCGTTTTTCCTGTGGATTGAGGTCGGTCGGGGTGTCGGCCAGTGTCGGGCAGGGCTGGGTTGCGTGGTGCGCGGTAAAGAGCGTGCGCAGCGCAGTGTCAAGGGCCGTAAGCAGGGCATCCATGGTTGATCCGGGAAGGGTAGGTAATAACCCTTAAGCGCGGTTGCTTGGGTCGGGCCGGTGATGGTAACAAATTGTTGCAGGTCTGCAACGAAACAAGGGCCGAGCACCTGCCAGAGCCTCTTTTTTTTCGCATTGCTTTGCCAAACAACCGCCAGTCTGTTGCAATGCTAGTAACTTCCTAAATAGGAGGTTGGCCCGGGGTTCCGAACCGCTTTCGGACCGGAGCCCTTCGTTTAACCTTGGAGATACTCTAAATGAAAAAAACCCTCATCGCGATGGCTGCGTTGGCTGCTGTCGGCGCTGCATCTGCTCAAGTTTCCATCTACGGCGCGGTTGATGCGTCATTCAACTACATGAGTTCTGGTGATCTGTCTGCGAACAAGTTGAACAACTCCCAACTCGGCTCCAGCAAACTGGGCTTTACGGGCGTGGAAGACCTGGGCGGTGGCATGTCTGCCATTTTCAAGTTGGAAGGCGGCTTGGCTAACGATTCTGGTAATGGCAAGTCCTCCAACAGCAACAATCAGGTCACTGGTGGATGCACGGCGTCTGGCGTGACACCTACCGTTGCTGGTAGCGTCATTCCTTGCGCGACGAACGGTTCGCAAGGTCTGGACTTCCAACGTTATTCGTATGTTGGTTTGAAGGGCGGATTCGGTGAACTCCGTTTGGGCCGTGAATACAACATGGCGTTCCAGCACGGACAAGCCGCAACCGACCCGTTCGGAACCAACGGACCTGCGGATTCGACATTGATGTTCTACAAGGTCGGCTCATCCACGGGCATGGCAAGCGCGGTCAATTCGTCCAACGGCATTTCGTACAACTCCCCCAATATGGGTGGCGTAACCTTTGGTGCCATGTACTACATGGGTGAGAACACCCAAGGACCGAACAACAACGGTTCTGGCTATGCTGGTTATGTAGATTTCACGGGCGGCCCAGTGTTTGTTACCCTGGCTCAGTCCCAAACCAACGCAAGCCCCACAACCACGACTGGTTTCGTGAACGACGGTGCATATACCCAGCGTTCACTGGCTTTTTCGTATGACCTGGGTGTTGCCAAGCTGGCATTCACATGGGCACATGAAGAAAACGATTCACGTGGCAACATAACTCCTAAGAACGATGCATTGCTGTTCGGTGTGACCGTGCCTATGGGCGCGATGAACTTGAAGGCTTCCTACATACAAGCTACTCTCAACACGGGTGTGGCTGGTGCAAAGGACGAAAAGGGTCAGTTGATTGGTCTGGGATTTGATTACGCCCTGTCCAAGCGCACCAAGGCTTATGTGACCTACGCTACGGTGGCGAATACCGACAGCGCTCGTTTCTCTACTGGTGTGATCGATGCGACCAAGAAGGACCCAACGTCCAACAACGTCGCTGTCGGCGTATTCCACGCTTTCTAATCTGATGCTGACGTAAAAGTCAGTTGTTAGTTAAGATTCAAACCCCGCTGTGGCAACGCAGCGGGGTTTTGTGTTTTTGAAATACGCGAAGGTTGATTCATGCGCCTTTCACCCCTTGCCATCGGTGGCAGGGCATTTGCCCATATTGCCAGCTTCCATCCAGAGCTCACCGCACTGCGTCGTGACCTGCATGCACACCCCGAGTTGGGTTTTGAAGAGGTGTACACGGCGCAGCGCGTGGTGGAGTCGCTCAAAGTGTGTGGCGTCGATGCGATCCACCCCCAGATTGGAAAGACCGGGGTGGTGGCGCTGGTACATGGGCGTGGCCAGGGCGACATGGTGGGTCTGCGTGCCGACATGGACGCCTTGTCAATGGCCGAGCACAACGAGTTTGACTGGCGCTCAGAAAAACAGGGGCTGATGCACGGCTGCGGACACGATGGGCACACCGCCATGCTGATCGGTGCCGCGCGCTACCTGTGTGAAACGCGCAACTTCGCGGGCACGGCAGTACTTATCTTCCAGCCAGGCGAAGAAGGCTACGCAGGCGCAAAAGCCATGATGGACGACGGATTGTTTGAACGCTTTCCAGTGCGGTCCATCTTTGCGATGCACAACTGGCCCGCATTGCGACCGGGCCGGATTGGTCTGAATTCGGGGCCAATGATGGCCGCAGCCGATCGCGTGACGATTGAAATTACCGGGCGCGGCGGCCATGGTGCACACGCCTACAACACGGTCGACCCTGTCCTTGTCGCTGCGCACATCATTACCGCAGTGCAAAGCATCGTGTCACGCAATGTCAAACCGGTAGACAGCGCGGTCATCAGTATCTGCGCAATGCAGGCCGGAGATATGGGTGCGCAGAGCGTCATTCCGCACAGCGCGACACTGCTTGGAACCGTGCGAACATTCAGCCCCATCGTGCAGAATATGGTTGAGCGACGCCTGACCGAGTTGTGCACGGCAATTGCGCGAGGATTCGGCGCAAGTGCAGAAGTGAGCTACCAGCGCAGCTACCCGGCCACCATCAACACTGCCAGTGAAGCGCAGTTTGCCGGCGATGTGGCAAGCGCACTGGTGGGCGAAGAAAACGTCGAGCGCAACCTCGAGCCCAGCATGGGGGCAGAAGACTTCTCATTCATGCTGCAGTCCAGGCCAGGTGCCTATTTGCGTCTGGGGCAGGGAGACGTAGGCGGCAAAGGTGCCTGCAACCTGCACAGCAACCGCTACGATTTCAATGACGATGTGCTGCCCCTGGGGGCGGCCCTGCACGCCAGCCTGATCGAGCAGGCGCTGCCGTTGTAAAACTTCAGCGTGCGCTAAGGCGATGGGCTTCTGCGACACAGCGCAGTGCTGCGTGAACCAAGGTCGGAACGTAGGTGTGACCGGCACGCAAGGCGCTGGACAGTACGGCCAGGTCCTCGATGTACTCATGCACCATCTGGTTTCTCAGTTTGCGCATTTCCATCCAGGCGTCAACCGATTCAATAAAGCCAAATTCTTCAGCTTTGTCCTGGTTGTCTATAGCCGGACCGGGCCTCTCCGCGAGGGCCGTCAGGAGCGCTGGAAGTAGTTTGTCACCCACCGTGTCCTGCAGGCGACCAAAACGACCGACGAATGCGTCCAATCGTTCGGCCAGGACAGGATCCTGTTCAATTCTCTGCGCGACCTCTATTGTGGAAAGATCACCAAACAGCCGCTGGTCGGTGTCCAGCAGATGCTTGCACTCCTTTTCCGTCACACGCATGAGAAACTCGAGGCGCGCAACCCTGGGAGGGTTCGAGATTCAAAGAAGAACTCCTTCCGACAGTGCGACGGTGTGGATGGGCAAACTCAGCAGATTGGGTGCCTTGATGAGCACATCCACCTTTCGCCCATGCATGGACCGAGCTATGCAGGACGCCAGACGTGCCGCGAGCTGGGCAGGCTCAGCGACAGGCTTCTCCAACTCCAGAAGCAGGTCCACATCACCACCACGGCTTGCATCATTCACGCGAGAGCCAAACAACCATACCCGCGCTGATTCGCCAGCAGTGGCGTGGACGCTATTGCGGATAAACGTGGCTTGCTCCGGTTGAAGTCGCATGGCGGCATTCGACGGTTCGGCATGCAACTGCGCCAGGTCGTGCGGCAGAGTGGCAGGCATTCTTTGGCATACTGCAAGCGATCCAGGGTAAATTAACGCTGTCGACGCAGAGCTTCTGGCGACGGCTCCGCACATGAAAGTTCAATCCATGAAAAATTCAGTGGTCTTTGCAACCCTCGCCGTGGGGGCGTGCGTCGCATCGGCGCAGGGGCAGGTGAACGTTATCTGCTCGGTTCAGGCCGAGTGGTGCAACATGATTGGCACGGTGTACACCCGCACCACGGGTACCAGGATCAACATCGCCATGAAGGGTTCCGGCGAGGCGCTGGCGCAGATCATTGCGGAGCGTGAAAACCCGAAGACCGACATCTGGTTTGGCGGCACGGGCGACCCGCATTTGCAGGCGGCAGAACAAAACCTGACACTGGAATACAAGTCGCCATCGCTGCCGCAGTTGCATGCCTGGGCGCGGCAGCAGGCGGCGCAGTCCAGCTACAAAACGGTGGGCATTTACTCCGGCCCACTGGGTTTTGGCTACAACACCGAGTTGCTGGCCAAGAAAAAACTTCCCGTTCCAAAATCCTGGAACGATTTGCTGGCTGCCAACCTGAAGGGCGAAATCCAGGTGGCCAACCCGGCCTCCAGCGGAACCGCGTACACCATGGTGGCCACGCTGGTGCAACTCATGGGCGAAGACAAGGCGTTTGATTACCTCAAGAAACTGCACAAGAACATCAGCCAGTACACGCGCAGCGGCACCGGCCCGATCAAGGCCGTGGCGCGCGGAGAGAGCACCATTTCGATCAGCTTTGTGCACGACGGCCCGGGTGAGAAACTGAACGGCTTTCCGGTGGAGACGGTCACACCGTCAGATGGCACGGGTGCCGAGATTGGCTCCATGAGCATCATCAAGGGCGCGCGCAATCTGGAAGCGGCCAAGAAGTTCTACGAGTGGGCTCTGACCCCTTCTGCCCAGGAGATGGCCGCCGCGGCCAAGCAGTTCCAGTTGCCGTCCAACCAGAGTGCCAAAAACGATGCACGCATTCCGGACTTCAAGAAGATCAAGTTCATCAACTACGACTACGCCAGGTATGGCGCTTCGGCCGAGCGCAGTCGCTTGATTGCCAAGTGGGAAAAAGAGGTTAACTCGCTGCCACGCTAGTGCACACCTCTGCGAACCGGCCAGCGCAACTGTGGTTGGCGGTAGGCATGCTGGCCTACCTCGCCCTGCCCTGGTACGCCATTCAGGACACCGCCTGGTACAGCGTGCTGCCGCAGATTCTGGGCGGTGCTGAAACCGCCAATGGTCTGCTGCAGGCGACACAGTACGGGCGGTTCTGGCTGTGGGTGGGACCGGTGGGCTTGGCGATTGCCGCAACTGGGTTGGCGCTGACCACGGGCAAAGCACAAGGCACCTGGTTTCTGGCGGGTGGCGGTTTTGGCTGTGCCGGCTTGCTGCTCAGCGCCTTTGCCATCGGCGCGCGGGGCTGGTCCTATGCTTTTCTAAACAATTGGTGGGGTGAAATCGCGACCCACCAGTTTGGCATCGGCATAGGGGGCGTGGTTGCACTCACCGCCTTGCTGATGCTGACCGCACTGGGCATCGCGCGTCGGGGCTATTTCAAGGGTGATTTTTTCGTCGCCGCAGCGGTGCTGGGCACTACCGCACTGTTATTGTTGTTTATCGCCTTGCCAGTGGCCAAGGCGCTCTACGGGGCGTTTCTGAACGAGCAGGGTCAATGGGCGTTTTCGGCCATTTTCGAGCGGGTCGGCAGTGAACGGGTGTGGGGTCTGGGCTGCCTGGCCGGGGGGCTGCGTTGTGGGGTGGCCTGGAACACCCTGTTTCTGGCGCTGCTGACGGCAACTGGAACCACCGTGCTGGGCACCATGATGGCGCTATTGGCCGAGCGCAGTGCCGGACCCCGTCTGCAGACACCGTTACGGGTGGTGGCCATGCTGCCCATGATCACGCCGCCGTTTGTGGTGGGTCTGGGGCTTATCTTGCTGTTTGGCCGCGCCGGCATCGTCAACCAGTTGCTGGAATACGCCTTTGACATTGCGCCCACGCGATGGTTCTATGGCGGGTTTGGCGTGTGGATTGCGCAGCTCTTTTCTTTCACCCCGATTGCCTTCATGATCATGCGTGGCGTGGTGCAGGGCGTGGCCCCCAGCCTGGAAGAGGCAGCGCAAACCCTGCGCGCCACGCCGGAACAAACCTTTCGCACCATCACGCTACCGCTGCTCAAGCCCGGGCTGGCCAACGCGTTTCTGGTTGGCTTCATCGAGAGCATGGCCGATTTTGGCAACCCGGTGGTGGTGGGCGGCCAGTTTTCGGTGCTCTCCACCGACATCTTCTTTGCTATTGTGGGTGCCCAGTATGACCAGGGCCGTGCCGCTTCGCTGGCCTGGATATTGACGGTGTTCGCGCTACTGGTGTTTGCCGTACAACGCGGCTTGCTGGGCAGGCAGAGCTACACCACGGTCAGTGGCAAGGGCGATGCCGGTATTGCTATGGCTTTGCCCGACAGGGTGCGTACCGTTCTGGCGGCGCTGGTGTATCCGTGGCTGGCGTTTACGGTCTTGGTCTATCTGTTTGCTTTCGCGGGCGGTTTTGTGCAAACCTGGGGCCGCGATTACACGTTCACGCTGCACCACTTCGCTACTGCGTTCTCGCTGGAGTGGGGCCAATACGGGCTGGTGTGGGCGGGCACAGCCTGGAACTCGCTGTTTACCACCATCAAGCTGGCAGGCCTGTCGGCGCCCCTGACCGCCGCCGCGGGGCTGCTGATTGCCTACCTGCTGGCACGCACCGAGTTCCGCGGGCAGGGGCTGTTCGAGTTTGCCGCATTGCTGGCCTTTGCCATTCCCGGCACGGTGTTGGGGGTGAGCTACATTCTTGCCTTCAACGTGCCGCCGTTCGAGCTGACCGGCACCGGCCTGATCATCGTGCTGTGCTTCATGTTCCGCAACTTGCCAGTGGGTGTGCGCGCCGGCACGGCGGCCTTGAAGCAACTCGACAAGGCGCTCGACGAAGCCTCGCTGATGCTGCGCGCTTCGACCGCGCAGACACTGTTGCACGTGGTGCTGCCGTTGCTCAAGCCGGCCCTGGTGGCGGCGCTGGCCTACAGTTTTGTGCGTGCCATGACGACGGTGAGCGCGGTGATCTTTCTGGTGACGGCAGAAAATGAACTTGCCACCACCTACATCATCGGGCGGGTGGGCAATGGTGACTACGGTGTGGCGTTAGCCTATTGCACGGTGCTGATCGTGCTGATGTCCGCGGTGGTTGCAGCGATCCAGCTCGTGGTAGGTGAGCGCAAGCTCGGGCGGCGCAAGGCAGGCGTTGCCCTTAACGTGATCGCAACCCATTGAGAATGACATCCATGAGCCACGGCATTGAATTCCGGAACATCAGCAAGCGCTACGGCGCCGATCCTTCTGCGCCCATGGCGGTTAGCGGGATCAGTTTTGCGGTTGAGCAGGGCAGTCTGACCACCATTCTGGGTCCCTCGGGTTGCGGCAAGACCACGGTGCTGCGCATGATCGCCGGGCTGGAGTCGCCCACCAGCGGGCAGATCTTCATGGGCGACCGGGAGGTCACCACCCTGGGGCCCGCCAGCCGCAACGTCAGCATGATGTTTCAAAGCTACGCGCTGTTTCCGCACATGAGTGTGCTCGACAACGTGCAGTACGGACTGAACATGTCGGGCATTGCCAAAGACGTGGCGCGCATGCGCGCCGGTGATGCTCTGCGCAATGTGGGTCTGGTCGGCTTTGACGACCGATTGCCCAGCGAACTGTCGGGTGGCCAGCAACAGCGTGTTGCGCTGGCACGCGCGCTGGTGCTGGAGCCGGCGGTGCTGCTGTTTGACGAGCCGTTGAGTAACCTGGACGCGCGCCTGCGCCGGGAAATGCGCGAAGAAATTCGCTTTCTGCAGCAGCGCCTGCAACTGACGGTGGCCTACGTGACGCATGACCAGAGCGAGGCGCTGGCCGTGAGTGACCAGATCATCGTCATGAATCAGGGCGTGATTGCGCAAGTGGGAACTCCGCAGACACTGTATGAAGCGCCAAACTCCGCGTTCGTGGCCGGTTTCATGGGGGAGGCCATGTTGTTTCCAGCGCAGGTCGACCGCGGCGGCACGGTCAGCCTGGGTCCGTTGCGCTTTGTTGCGCGCGAGCCTGTGGCGCAGGGTGGTGTGAAAGTGGCGGTGCGCCCCGAGGCCTGGCGTATTTGCGCGCAAGGCAGCGGACTGGAGGCCAAGCTGGCCAAGGCCGCGTACCTTGGCAGCAACTACGAGTACAGCTTTGAAACGGCTTTGGGCACCATTTTCGTGGTGTCTTGCGACCTTGGAAGCGTGCTGCAGGTGGGCTGCAGCGTCGGGCTGGAGTTAGGCGAGCATGGGGTTTCCATCGTTGCAAACGTGTAACGGGTTGAACCCTGCCATGGAAAGGGCGGGCCTGCGCGGCCTGATAATTGTCGGTATGAACCAACTCGACGCACTCAAGATGGAACAACCGATGCAGGGAGC
>CAIPGC010000135.1 GCA_903864505.1 uncultured beta proteobacterium
GAAGATGATGTTGAGCACGATCCAGCCGATGGGCATCAGGCCCGTGAGGCCACCCAGGATGGCCGCCTTGGCGGCCATATCCGCGGGCATGCCGTAGCCGATGATGGCGATTGCCAGCGCCGCGACCAAACCGGCGCCTGCGGCGATGTGCGCCTTGAGATGCAGAAAACCCAGCCCCACCAGCATGACGGCCACCGGGATAGCGGCGGCCAGCGTCGATAACGCCATGCTGTGAAAGGGGTCATAAACTTGTTGCCAAACCATTTGAAACTCCTCTAAAAGTTGATAAGAAAATCCCTGAACCAGATCAGCATTGCATAGGCACTTCCTCGCGGCTGCACTCCTCGAGGAGGTAGGCAATGGAGCGATAGGGGCGACCGGTTTCAGCGGTCAGTCCTATTTCGCATGTTCTGTTGGTGGAGACGCCCTCGCAGCAGGTGGCGGGCAAGGCATCGTGCACTTTGCGCAGCGCGTGCACATTGAGCTCGGGCACCACAAAACCGCGGTCGCCACCAAAGCCGCAGCAGGTCACGCCGGCGGGCTCCACGATGTCGTCGACGCAGGCCTGGAGCAGGCCGCGAAGTTTTGCGTCCGATGCGGTGCGGCGCACGCTGCAATTGATATGTAGTGCAATCGGGCCGGGCTTTTTTGTCACCCGCAGGCGAGGCAGCAAGGCATCGTGCGCGAACTCGTGAAAGTCCAGCAATTGCAGGCGACCGGCTAGGATTTTTTGCATGCGTACTGAGCAAGTACTGGCATCCATGATGACCGGGTAGTAGCCGCCTTGACCGTTGTTTGCCGCTTTCAAAAGTGCATGCGTGACGGCATCCGCCATGGCATCAGCCTCCTGCGCCATGCCCTTGCTGGCCATCATCTGGCCGCAGCACAGTTTGTCAAACCCTTCAGGAAGCCGCGGGGCATAGCCCGCACGCACCAGCAATTCCATGATGACTTCCGGCAGCGTGGCCTCGGAGGCCGTGTTGGCGCCAAAGATGCGGCCACCGCAGGCCGGGAAGTAGACCACCGGGTCGCCCGCGCCCTCGTACTGCACTGGCGCTTTGCCGGCCTGTGGCATACCGCGTTTCCAGGTGCCCGACGACAGCCGTGCAACCAGGCCATCGCCCAACACTGCTGAGGCTGCATGTCCCAGGCTCAAACCAACGCGCGACATCGTCGTGACCTTGCCGAAGTTGCCTGCCGTCCACTGGGCAACTTTTTGTGAGGTGCTGCCCATGCCGCGTCCCCGCAGCAAACGTGTTAGCTCACCGGTGTCAATGCCGACCGGGCATGCCGTAGAACACAGGCCGCAGCCGGCGCAGGTATCCAGCCCGAAGTAGGCAAAGTCGGCCTCGACGTCGCCGCCGCTCTCGCCGGCAGTGGCACGACGGGACAGTTCACGCCAGCTGACGATGCGTTGGCGCGGCGACAGCGTCAGGCGATGCGAGGGGCACAAGGGCTCGCAAAAGCCGCACTCGATGCAGCGGTCAACGATGGCCTCAGCGGCCGGCATCGGCTTGAGGTTCTTCAAGTGCGCCATTGGGTCGTCGTTCAGGAGGACGCCCGGGTTGAGCAGGTTCTGTGGATCAAACAGTCGCTTGATTGCGCGCATCAAGTCGGTAGCCTGCTTGCCCCATTCCTTCTCGACAAAGGGGGCCATGTTGCGTCCGGTGCCGTGCTCGGCCTTGAGCGAGCCGTCGTACTTATCGACCACAAGGTCGCACACCTCGTCCATGAATTTCGCATAGCGGTCGATCTCGGCCTGCTCTGAGAAATCCTGGGTAAAGACAAAATGCAAATTGCCTTCCAGCGCGTGACCAAAGATGATGCCCTCGGTGTAGCCATGCTTCTTCAACAACGCCTGCAAATCGAGGGTGGCTGCGGCCAGGGATTCGACCGGAAACGCCACGTCTTCGATGATGACCGTGGTCCCGGCGCGGCGCATCGCGCCGACAGAGGGAAAGGTGCCCTTGCGTACTTTCCAGTACATCTCGCAGGTAGTGGGGTCAGTCGAAAAAACGGCGGGTTCCACGGTTGCTATATCTTTAATAGCTTCCTGCGCAGCTTTCATGCGCATTTGCAGTGCGATGGATGTTTCGGCACGGACCTCGATCAGCAATGCGGCGACATCGTCGCCCAGACTGCGGATCGTTGGCGGCAGACCCGGCTTGTCCTGCACCGAGCGCAGGGCGGGGCGGTCCAGCAATTCCACGGCGGAGACCGGCTCCTTCTTGAGACGAATCACCGCCTGGCAGGCGCTCTCGATGGTTGGGAAAAACACCAGCGCGCTGGCTTTAAAGGGGTCCTCGGCGACGGTGTTGAAGGTGATGCGCGCAATAAATCCCAGCGTTCCTTCGGAGCCAATCATCAGGTGCGAGAGGATGGCAATCGGATCCTCAAAATCGATCAGCGCATTGAGGCTGTAGCCGGTGGTGTTCTTGATCTTGTATTTGTGACGGATGCGTGCCGCCAGTGCTTGATTGGCACGGGTAGCAGCGCCCAGCTGTTCGAGCGAGTGAACCAGTTCTGCATGGCTGCGGCGAAAGTGCGCCACGCTGTCAGCGTCTTCAGTGTCGAGCAGGGTGCCGTCGGCCAGCACCACGCGCATGCCGGCCATCGTGCGGTAGCTGTTTTGGGCCGTGCCGCAGCACATGCCGGAAGCGTTGTTGGCCGCAATGCCGCCGATCTTGCAGGCGTTGATGGAGGCTGGGTCCGGACCAATCTTGCGCCCGCTCGGGGCCAGTCGGTAGTTGACCTCGCCGCCGATGATGCCCGGTCCCACGCGCACCGTTGCCGCATCAGGGCTGATTTCGCAGGTGGCAAAGCCTTCACCTATGAGGGCCAGCACACTGTCGGTGACGGCCTGGCCCGAGAGGCTGGTGCCGGCGGCGCGAAAGGTCACCGCCCGACCCTGAACGCGTGCGGTCTGAAGCAGCGCCTGCATTTCTTCCTCGGACTCGATTACCGCCACCACTTCTGGCGTCAGGCGATAGAAGCTGGCATCCGTGCCATAGGCCAGGCGTCGCAGGTTGTCGGTGATAACCTGCTTCGCCGGAAGTATGTCAGACAGGGCGGCAATCAGGGTACTCATGATTTTCTGTCCTTCAACAAGTCACGCAGACGTCGGGGCGCCGGAATCAGGGGGGTGCGGCTGCGCGTCCATGCGCCCTGTTCGGTGGGCGACATGGCGCGTCCCCTGCTCATGAACCAGGAAGCTAGCTTGTATAAGCCCAGTCGGCTGTATACCTGCGACCAAACATTCCAGACTGCCGTGCCCGAAACAGTACGCGCTGCGCCGCTGCCACGCAGGGTGGCCTCTTCACTTTGCGGTTGCGCCATCGCCTCAGTGCGCAGGCGCACCAGGATGTCGGGAATTGGAATCTTCACCGGACACACCTCGGCACAGGCACCGCACAGGGTGGACGCAAAGGCCAGAGGGTAGGTGCTCTCCAGTCCGAGCATGTGCGGCGAAATGATGGCTCCGATGGGTCCCGGGTAGGTTGTGCCGTAAGCGTGACCGCCGATGCGAGCGTAGACCGGGCAGTGGTTCATGCAGGCTCCGCAGCGGATGCACTGCAAGGTCGCGCGCAACTGCTCGTCGGCATAGGCTTGCGTGCGGCCGTTGTCGAGCAGGATCAGGTGCACTTCATCGGGGCCGTCGAGTTCATCCGGCTTGCGCGGCCCACTGATGAGGTTGAAGTAGGTCGTGACTGCCTGTCCAGTGGCTGAGCGCGATAGCAGGCTGTAAAGCGGCGGTACGTGCTCGAGCTTTTCCACAATTTTTTCGATGCCGGTGATGGCGATGTGCACTTTGGGTACGGTGGTGCACATGCGGCCGTTGCCTTCGTTTTCCACAAGACACAAGGTGCCGGTTTCGGCGACCGCGAAGTTGACACCGGAGAGGCCGATATCGGCGTCGGCGAACTTGCGTCGCAGCACGCGCCTACCGATCTGAATCAGGGCGTCCACATCTTCGGTGTAGGACACGCCCGGCACTTCCTCGGCGAAGAGTTTGGCAATCTCCTGCTTGGTCTTGTGGATGGCCGGCATGATGATGTGCGAGGGTTTCTCGCCAGCGAGCTGCACGATGTACTCGCCCATGTCTGATTCGAAGGCTTCGATGCCTGCGGCTTCCATGGCGTGGTTGAACTCGATCTCTTCGCTCACCATCGACTTTCCCTTGATGATGCGGCGGGCGTTCACGCGTTGAGCAATACCGAGCGCGATAGCATTGGCTTCGGCGGGCGTTTGCGCCCAGTGCACTTGTACACCGTTGGCCATGAGCTTGTGCTCGAGTTGCTCGAGCAGGCGCGGCAGGTGTGCGAGGCTGTAGCGGCGAATGGCAGCACCTAGTTCACGCAGGCCTTCGCGCTCTTCCTGGTCGGGAAACTGGCCTTTTCGCTTGGCCTGCAAAAAGTCCATCGCACCGCGAAAGTTCTTGCGTTGGCCCGGGTTGTTGAGTACCTTGCGGCTGCGCTCCTTGAAGTCGTCCATCGGATGAATCGGGATGATCTGGCTCATGGTGCGGCTCCTTGCGCATGGCGCAGCAGGACGATCAATTCCTTGGGGCCATGCGCGCCATAGGCCAGCGTTTGCTGGATATCGGCAGTCTTGGACGGGCCGCCAATCAGAAGTGCGTTGGTAGGCAGTCCGTCTTTCCAGCCTTCGCTCGTGATGGCGCTGTGCAGGTCGGAGTGGACGGTGGCCGCATCGAGCAGCACAAAGTGAATGTGCGGCACCAGCGACATCAGGCGCGGCTCCGACGGAGTTGGCCACAGGATGACACTTCCGATTTCGGCCACGGCACTGCGCGCCGAAGTCAGCGACGCGTCGATGGTGTCAAACAAGGCGTCGCGCCAGGCTTTGATGGGTTGCTCGTAGCGAACAAGTGTCAGATCTGCCAAGGGGCGCGCTTCCAGCGTGGCACCGTGCGCCGTGTGGGTTCCGATCAAGAGGTTGCGCACGCCCTTTGCCGCAGCGACCTGCTGCAATACGTCGGGCCAGTTCTGCTGCGTCACGTCATGAAACTCGGTTTTGACCGCCTCCATGGCCGTGCGCAGGCGGCTGATGCGCTGGGGCAGGTCTTCGTTTCGACGATGCGCGTGAAACCAGGCCTTGACATCGGGTAGAGCCGGCTTGTCCGCGATGGTGGTCGAGCGCAGGCGACCCAGAATGTGTTCGCGGGCATTCGCGGTGGCGTTCATGCCGCTTCCCCTTCGGCGGTACGGCGCCATAGAAAACTGGCGATGTGCTCGCCCGGCAGCGTCGGTTGGGCGAGCCCGGCAATTTCGTCCTGCTTCGCAGCACGTCCGGTAATGTTGAGCAGGCAGCCACAGTCGGCACTGACGACCCGACCGGCCCCGGTGTCGCGGATGGCAGCCACCTTGTCGGTGACGATCGCCTCTGAAATGTCGGGGTAGCGCATGGAGAACGTTCCACCAAACCCGCAGCATTCCTCGATACGCGCTTGTTCCACGACTTTCACTCGTTCCAGACTGTCGAGCAGGGCAGCGCTGGTTTCGTGGGATCCCATTTCACGGCGCGCATGGCAGGAAGTGTGCAGCGCGACGGTGCAGGGTTCGCCCCGGTCGGGCTGATTGAAGTGGACCACGTGGACCAGGAACTCGGTGAGTTCATAGACGCGCTCGGACAGGGCAACCGCCTTGGCGTGCAGTACCGGGTCGTCGGCAAAAAGGTGTGGATAGTGCAGCCGGATCATTCCTCCGCACGAGCCCGAAGGAATGACCACCGGCCACGGCTCGTTGAACAGATTTAACTGCTGCAGGGCCACGGCACGGGCTTCATCGGGGTAGCCGCTGCTGTGCGCGGGTTGGCCGCAGCAGGTTTGTTGTTCCAGGTAGTGGACCTTGATGCCTTCGCGTTCGAGCAAGCGCACCGTGTCCAATCCTGCCTGCGGCGTGAACTGGTCAATCAGGCAGGTGGCAAACAAATACACGTTTGCCGGTTTAGCCGGGTACGGGCGCTGATCTGGCAAACCTGTCTTCATCACCATTCTCCTCGTTGTATTTATAAGTGGTAAAGTGGTATTACCAATTAGATCGACGGATTAAATGGTCTATTCGAAGTATTGTGTATAGGGAAAACCCTAGTTTCAACAAATAATGCCCGGAAATCTGCACGGGATTAAAATGGTCATACCAATTATTTCATCCTATGAACCAAAGTCGTCCTGCCGTAACCCGCATCGCTGACGCGGTGGCCAAAGACCTGGAACTGCGCATCCTGGAAGGTTCCCTCAAGCCAGGGGACCGTTTGCCGGCTGAGCGCAATCTGGCGGTTGAACTCAACGTCTCGCGGCCTACCCTGCGCGAAGCGATTCAAAAACTGGTTTCGAAGGGCTTGCTGTCGACCAGGCATGGTGGCGGAACCGTCGTGACGGATCGGCTGGAAGCCACTTTTTCCGATCCCTGGCAGCAGATGCTCCAAGGACACCCACTGTTGCAAAGTGACATGCTGGAGTTTCGCCACATGCTCGAAGGAGAGGCGGCACTGCTTGCGGCCGAGCGGGCCACCGATGTGGATATTGAACGCATTGGGGCTGCGTTTGCGGCGTTGGAGGCGGCCTACGACAGCGATGACATGCAGGCTTGCATCGATACCGACGTCGCATTCCATCAGGCGGTTGCGGAGGCCTCCCACAACACGATGATTGGTCACCTGTCGGCCAGTTTGATGCGCGTCGTGCATGGCCACGTTTCCGACAACTTGATCCATTTGCACGCGTCGCCGAAAGACTGGGCACACATTCGGGCCCAGCACCGTGCCATTTGGGAAGCGGTGCGCAGCCATGAGTCACAGGTATCCAAGCGGGTAGCGCGTGAGCACATCACCTTTGTGCGCCAAACCATGGCCGAAGCAGCCACGCTGGAGGGGCGTCGTCACACCGCTAGGCGACGGCTGGGAGAGCCTGTGTGATCGTGTTTACGCCGTGCGTGCCAGTACCAGCGCGGTAATGTGCGCAACACCTGCATGGCGTAGTACATTGGCTGCGGCGTGCAGGGATGCGCCGGTGGTCATCACATCGTCGACCAGCACCACACGTTTGCCGTGGAGCTGAATTGCCAACAGGGGGTCTACCGCAAAGGCATTGCGCACGCGCTCCAGGCGTTCTTTGCGCGACAGCGAGCTTTGCGGGGGCGTGTGGACAATGCGCAGCAGCGCATTGGCAACGACTTTGGAGGAGTCCAGTGCCTGGGCCAGCACCAGGGCCTGGTTGTAGCCACGCTCCTGCATGCGCTCCTTTGACAGGGGAAGAGGCATTAGAAGATCGGCCGCTTCCAGTGCAGGTTCCACCCAGGGCGCTGCGCGCAGCAGGCGTGCAAAGTGGTTGGCCCAACCCGGGTGCTGGTGAAACTTGAAGTCCACCACCAGTGTGGACCATGGGTAGGCGTAGGGCAGGGCCGCCAGGCAGGCGTCAAGCGGCGGCGGACGAATCACGCAGGCGCCACACACGGTCACACCGGTCGGCACCGGCAGGGCGCAGCTGCGGCAGCGCGGTATGGGCTGTGCGAACTGCCCGATGCAGACTTCACAGACGGGCTCGGTGGGCCAGTCGTGGCACACTGCGCACTGGCTGGGCAGGCGCCCCATAAGTCCTTGCAGAAGGCGACGGAACATGCAGCCAATATACTCGCCACTCCCGTCTCTTTTCCATGTCGAGTCAACTTCCACCCACCATCGAACCCCAAGCGGCAGCCCGGTGGGCGCAGCAACTGCCAATGGAGTCTGCCTGGTTGCACGAAGAAGTCGCACGCAGGATGGATGAGCGCTTGGGCTGGATCGTGCGCCAACCCGACAACTGGGTGCATTGGGACCCCCTGCGTGGGGGCCTTCAGGCTCAGAGCTTGCTGACGCGACGCTACCCCCAGGCTACCTGCTACGTGCACCAAACCACCGAGGCGCAGATGGGGGCGGTGCGCAAGCACTGGGAAAAGGCATGGTGGAGGCCTGCGCGCTGGACTGGGCCAACGGTTCGCTTTGAACCGCCGAAACAGCCGGTTCAGATGTTGTGGGCGAATATGGCGATTCACATGGCGCAAGACCCCATGGAACTGATCAGGAAGTGGCATCAGGCGATCGCGGTGGATGGTTTCCTGATGTTTTCCTGCTTGGGCCCGGACACCCTGCGTGAGTTGCGACAGTTGTATTCGCGTCTGGGCTGGCCTGCGCCGGCACATGAGTTTACGGACATGCATGATTGGGGCGACATGCTGGTGCGGGCCGGGTTTGCCGAGCCGGTGATGGACATGGAGCGTATCACCCTCACGTTTTCATCGCCGGCGAAGTTGCTGGACGAACTGCGGGGGCTGGGCCGCAATTTGCACCGAGACCGCTTTGGTGGTCTGCGCGGCCGACAGTGGCTAGCGCGCTTGCACAGCGCAATTGGACGCGAACTTGTCAGTTCCGAGGAGCCACAGCGCCTCCAATTGACTTTCGAGGTCGTATACGGACATGCCTTCAAGCCGGCCCCCTCCCTCAGTGTTGCTGGAGAAAGCAGTATTTCCCTGCAGCAGATGCGCGAGACTCTGTCCGCAGGTAAAGCGCGTGGCGGCGTACCCCGATAGAATCGTCGTCTTTTTGCGCAGGGATCAGGTCGTGGGTGAGGTGTTTCAAAATTTGCGTTCGGTGTTGATGCTGTTTTGCGTGCTGCTGTTTGTTATCGGGTTTGGCGGCATGTTGGTATCCATGTGGCGTCATCACCGCAGCGAGCGGGTCGAAACGCCCAACTTTCACGGTTCATTGGCAGTGGAAATTTGCTGGGCACTGACTCCGTGCGTGATTGTTGTTTTGATGGTGCTGCCGACCGTGAAAGTGGTGTTTGGGGTGTGAGCAGTGCAGGCGGGAAAGATCTCTTTTGGGGTCTTCAGGGTTTGCCCGATGGCAAGGCGAACTGGTGCCGTTACACTCTCGGGCTCTGGCAGCGGTACGGCAACGGCCAGGTTAACAAGGACAGAGTTTTATGCAAGGCTTGAAGAAATTGGTCTTGGGTGTCATCGCGGCCCTCGGATTTGGAACGGTGTGGGCCGGTTACTCCTGGAGTTTTCCGTCTCCGGTGACCCCGATCGCCCACGAAACACTCCATGTACACAACCTGTTCATGGTCATTGCGCTCACGCTGTTTTTCTCGGTGCTGGCGCTCATGCTTTACTCCTTCTGGAACCACCGCAAATCGCGCGGCCAGAAGCCTGCCGATTTTGTTGGACCGAAATCGCGTAAGCAGTGGCTGTGGGTGCTGGCGCCGTTTGCTGGCCTGCTGATTCTGGACTATGGAGTATTCGGTATTCCTGCGTACCACGCAGTGCTGATGTACGAAAACACCAAGACCGATGCTGACCTCGTGGTCAAGGTCACGGGCAGCCAATGGCTCTGGCAATATGAGTTCCCGGCCGAGGGCGTGAAGTTCACCAGCCGTCTGGCCACACCGCGCGACCAGATCGACAACCGCGCCACCAAGGGCGAGAACTACCTGCTGGAGGTGGACAACCCACTGGTCCTGCCGGTGGGCAAGAAGGTGCGCTTTATCACCACGTCCAACGACGTGATCCATAGCTGGTGGGTGCCTGCCTTTGGGGTGAAGCGGGATGCAGTTCCCGGCTTCCTGCGCGAGTTCTGGGCCACTATTGACACACCCGGAACCTACCGTGGCCAGTGCTCCGAGCTGTGCGGCAAGGAACATGGCTTTATGCCCATCGTGGTGAATGTGGTTGCTGAAGCCGAGTTCAAGGCCTGGCTGGAAAGCAAAAAGACGGGCGCTGCGCCTGTTTCAACTGCCCCGGCCAAGACCTGGACGCTGCAGGAAGCAGTCGCCAGCGGGGAAAAGGTGTATGGCACTATCTGCATCACCTGCCACCAGGCTACCGGCAAGGGCATTCCCGGGACTTTCCCGGCGCTCGATGGCTCCAAGGTCGCCACCGGACCGGTGGATGAGCATATCAAGGTGGTGCTCAACGGCCGGCCCAATACCGCCATGGTCAGTTTTGCCAGGAGCCTGTCCGACGCCGATATCGCCGCTGTGGTGACTTATGAACGCAATGCCTGGGGCAACAAGACCGGTGACGTGGTGCAGGCGGCGCACGTGACTGAACTCAAGCGCGCGCCCTAAGCGCGAGCGGCCACCCCAAACGCACACCAGACACATAGAAATTAAGGAGTTGCCCATGGCACACGATATGGCACACGATCTGCCTCATGATGGCGCGCACGAAGCGCACTACCAGGGTGGGGCCCTGCGCTGGATACAGACCACCAACCACAAAGACATCGGGATCATGTACCTGATCTTCGCCATCACCATGCTGCTGGTGGGCGGGGCGATGATTCTGGCGGTGCGGGCCGAACTGTTTCAGCCTGGATTGCAACTGATGCAGCCCGAGCTGTTTAACCAACTCATCACGTTGCATGGTCTGATCATGGTGTTCGGTTTTGCCATGCCTGCAGCCACCGGCCTGGCCAACTACATGCTGCCGCTGATCCTGGGCGCCCCCGACATGGCCTTGCCGCGCCTGAACAACTGGGGTTTCTGGATTTTGCCGCCCGCGGCCATCATGCTGGTGCTTCCGTTCTTTCTTGGACTGATGGGCATCGGCCCCGGTGCGGTGGATACCGGTTGGACCATGTACGCGCCGCTGTCGGTGCAAAGCGGCTGGGGCATGGACTTCGCCATCTTCTCGGTGCACATGCTGGGTGTGTCGTCCATACTGGGCTCCATCAATGTGATCGTGACGATTTTGAACATGCGCGCCCCTGGCATGACGCTGTTCAAGATGCCGCTGTTCGCGCATGGTTTTCTGGTCACCGCCATTCTGCTGATTACCATCATGCCGGTGCTTGCAGGTGGGGTGACCATGGTGCTGATGGACCGACATTTTGACACCCACTTTTTCACCGCGGCCGGTGGTGGCGATCCGGTGCTGTGGCAGCACATCTTCTGGTTTATGGGCCACCCCGAGGTGTATGTGCTGCTGCTGCCCATTTGCGGTGTGGTGCCGCATGTGTTGTCTGCCTTTTCGCGCAAGCCGGTGTATGGCTACAGGGCGCAGGTGTACGGCATGTGGGGCATTGGCGGTCTTTCGGTGATTGTGTGGGCACACCACATGTTCACCAGCGGTATGTCCACCGGCAGCCAGCTGTATTTCATGTACAGCACCATGCTGATTTCCCTGCCACTGGCGGTTCTGTTCTTCTGCTGGATTGCCACCCTGTGGCGCGGTTCCATGACGTTTGAGACGCCGATGCTGTTTGCCGTCGGCTTCATCATCCTGTTTGGCTGGGGCGGGTTGACCGGGCTGGTGCTGGCGGATGCGGCCGCTGATCCGCAATACCACAACGCCTACTTTTTGGTGGCGCATTTCCACTACGCGCTGTACCCAACCACCGTGATGGGTGCCATGGCCGGCGTTTACTACTGGCTGCCTAAGTGGACCGGCCACATGCTCGACGAGCGACTGGGCAAGATTCATTTCTGGATTGTCATGGTCGGTTTCAACCTGACGTTTATTCCGCAGTTTCTGGTGGGTTTGGCCGGTATGCCGCGACGTATCCCCGACTATCCCCTGATGTTCAGCGAGTGGAACATGCTGTCGACCGTGGGTGCGTTCATCCTGGGCGTATCGCATCTGCTATTCATCTACAACGTCATCAAGTGTGTGCGTGGCGGTGAGAAGGCGCAGGACAAGGCCTGGGAAGGCGCGGAGGGTCTGGAATGGACAGTGCCATCTCCTGCGCCCTATCACACCTTCGAGACGCAACCTACCATCAAGTAAGTGGTGTACTCCCCATGACAACCCACACCAACGACGAGGTTCGCCCGAGCGCCGAGGAGTGGGCGCGTCGGCAAAAGGCCAATGTACGCCTGGGCTACCTCTTTGGTGCCGTGGCGTTTGCCCTGTTTCTGGTTGCGCTATGGAAGTACCGGCCGCTGTGACTGCATTGAACGCGCCCTTGCTAAGAAAGGCCAACCGAAAGCTGGCCTGGCAATTGCTCTTGGTGTCGGTGTTCTTCGCCGGTTTTGGCTTCGCCCTGGTACCACTGTACGACGTGATTTGCCGACTCACCGGGCTCAATGGGCGAACCAACGCAATCGCGGCGGTGCAGAGTAAGAGTACGCAGATTGACACCACGCGCTGGGTCAATGTCGAGTTTCTGAGCCACACCATGCCCGGGGTGGGGCTGGAGTTTGCGCCCGAGCAATTTTCCGTGCGGGTGCATCCAGGTGAAGTGATTCACACCAATTACGTGGTGAAGAATCGCACAGCTCAGGTGTTTGTCGGGCAGGCGGTACCCAGTGTGACGCCGGCGGTAGCAGCACCCTATTTTGAAAAGATTGAATGCTTCTGCTTTAGCCAGCAGACCTTTCAGGGCGGAGAGATCCGCACCATGCCGGTGGTGTTTGTAGTGAACCCCGACATGAGCCGGGAGCTCGGAACTGTGACACTGTCGTACACGTTCTTTGAAGCTCCCAAGGCCCCCGTTTGAATTGAAAAATTAGAGACCAGAGACCGAGAAGGAACCCTCACTATGACCAACACGCCTACGCATGCTGCCAAGGGGCACTATTTTGTGCCGGCGGCAAGCCACTATTCCACGTTTCTTTCGGTCGGAATATTTCTGCTGGCCCTGGGCTTTGTTTTTCGCCTCAATGGGGTACCGGCCGGCATCTGGAGCATGCTGATTGGCGCAGGGCTCATTCTTTACGTGGTCATCGGCTGGTTTGGCGAGGTGATCGGCGAAAACCGCAAAGGCATCTACACCGCGTGGGAGGACCGCTCGTACCGAATTGGCATGGTGTGGTTCATATTTTCTGAGGTCATGTTTTTCGCATGTTTCTTTGGCGTGCTGTTCTATATCCGCCGCATTTCGTTGCCCGAGTTGGGGGGCTACGACCCGGTACTGACTCCTTATGCAGGATTTACCGGTGCCTGGCCCAGCAGCGGCCCCATGGGAGAGACCTTCCAGCCGATGGGGGCATGGGGTGTACCGGCTATCAACACGCTGTTGCTGTTGACTTCGGGCGCTACCCTGACGTGGGCGCACTGGGGACTCCTCAAAAACAAGCGCAACCAACTCAATCTGGGTCTGGCATTAACCGTCGCGTTGGGACTGACCTTCATGGGCTTTCAGGCACAGGAATACATCCACGCCTACCATGAGTTGGGACTGACCCTGGGTGCGGGTGTTTACGGGGCAACATTCTTCATCACCACGGGGTTTCACGGTATGCACGTCACATTGGGCAGTATCATGCTGCTAGTGATGCTTGGGCGGGGGCTTAAGGGCCACTTTTCCGAACACGACCACTTTGCCTTTGAGGCGGTGGCCTGGTACTGGCACTTTGTGGACGTGGTATGGCTGATCGTGTTTGTTTTTGTTTACTGGCTGTAAGCCGACTGCTTAGCCCGGCATGGACTAACGTATTCCATGCATGGGAATGAGGCCAAAGTAAAAACCGATCAGCAGCGTCAGGAAGAGACTGATTGACAAACCCACGCGCAGCGTCAACGCTTGCACCATGCGGTTTTTCTCCCCATCCTTTCGGAACAGCAGTGCCAGGGCGCTGCCCAGGCTTGCCACGATCAATACCAGTACCGCGACGATGAAAATTCTTGTCAGCATAGTGCTCTCAGGGAAAGTGTTGCGTCATTATCCGATTCGACCTTGAGCCATGCAAGATTTTTACTTTCAACCACGATGGATACCCGGTCTTGCCGCTGCGGCAGGCGTGGGCTTGTTTGTGCATATGGGTTTGTGGCAGGCCGACAAAGGGCAGAGGCGCCAAGCCGAGATCGCCCAGTTCAAGGCACGGGCCCAGCAGGGGCCTTATCGCGTGGGAGCGGCACAACTGGACCCGGAGCAAATGCAGGATGCGCCGGTGTCGGTGCGCGGCGTGTATGAGGGCGAGAAACAATTCTTCATTGACAACCGCCAGGAGAACGGCAAACCAGGCGTTCATGTGATCGCACCGTTGTTGATAGAAGGCACTACCACCCGGGTGCTGGTCAATCGCGGCTGGGTCGGATGGGGTGCCAGCCGTGCGGTTTTACCCAAGGTTGCTGTACCGTCCGGGGTCGTGGAGGTGAGCGGTGTGGCTTCGCAACCATCGATCAAGAAATTCTTGCTGATGCCCGATCACGAAGAGGCTTTGCCTCAGCTATGGAGCCGCCTGGACGTGCAACGCTTTGCCAAACGCTACGCCGTAACGGTGCAAGCCTTTGTCATTTTGCAAAATCCGGCGGATGCGCAGGACGCATTGGTGCGCCACTGGCCGCCGCCGCAAGACCGGGTTGCCGTGCACCAGAGTTACTCACTGCAGTGGTTCGGGATGGCGATTGCCCTGGTGGTTTTTTTCTGCGTTGCAAGTCTGCGAAAGCGAGTGCAACCATGACCTCTCCCTATTTCGACGAGCCACTGGGTCTGGCGGTGCATTCCCTTCCCAATCCGCAGGATGTCGGCAATGGCCAGGCGGTCTTGACCGGTCGCTGGAAGCTCATCGCCATCATGCTGGTGTGCTCGCTGCCGGTCATTGCGGCCTACTTTGCCTATTTTGTGGTGCGCGCAACCGGGCACACTGCGCTGGGCGAATTGATTACACCGATTCAACCGGTGGGGGATCTGCGCGCTACCACTCTGGACGGCTCCGGGCAGGCCCTTTCAGCATTGAAGGGGCAGTGGCTGTTGGTGAGCGTGGGCGACGGTGCGTGCGCCCAGGATTGCCAGCAGCGCCTGTTCCTGCAACGACAGTTGCGTGAAACGCTGGGCAAGGACAAAGACCGCGTGGATCGCGTCTGGCTGATATCCGACGAGCAGACTGTAACTGCCGAAATGCGCAAAAACCTGCAGGACGCGACGGTGCTGCGCGTTGCCCCAGTGGTGCTACGACACTGGTTGCCGGTGCCCGCGGATAAGACCGTCGCCGACTATCTGTTCGTAGTCGATCCCCTGGGCAATACCATGATGCGCTTTCCGGCCCACTTTGACGGGGCACAGGCGAGCAAGGCGCGGCGTGACCTGGACCGCCTGCTGCGGGCATCAATGTCTTGGGACCCTCCGGGGCGTTAACTTCCATGTATAGCCAGCCCTTGTACGATCTCTCCCCCCTGGCGCGCCTGCTGGTCGTTGGCGTGCTGCTGGCCAGCGGACCAATGCTCATGGTGTACCTGCGCAACCGCAAGGCATCGCCGCTGGGACGAGTGCACGCGCTGGCGGTGGTTACCCTGTTCCTGACTTTTGACCTGGTACTGTTTGGTGCATTTACCCGACTGACCGACAGCGGCTTGGGTTGTCCCGACTGGCCGGGTTGTTACGGCAGTGCAAGTCCTCTGGGTGCCAGTAGTGAAATTGCATCGGCGCAGCACGCCATGCCGACCGGTCCGGTGACGCCGGGTAAAGCCTGGGTCGAGATGGTGCACCGCTATCTGGCGATGGCGGTCGGGGTACTCATCGCGGTGCTGACTGCGGTGGCCTGGCTCAGACGCAAGGTTCCTGGAGTTGCAAGCCGAGTGTCGACCGGTTGGGCCAGTTTGACACTGGTGTGGGTGTGTGTCCAGGGTGCGTTTGGCGCGCTCACCGTGACCATGAAGCTCTTTCCCGCGGTGGTGACCTTGCATCTGCTGGGTGGATACCTTTTGATGGCATTGCTGACGGTGCAAGTGGCATTGCGCGGGCTGCACGATGCCGCTCCCGTGCGCAGTGCGTTGCCGACGGGGGTGCGTGGATGGATCGCGGGCTCCCTTGCGCTGCTTTTGCTGCAGGCGGCATCGGGTGCCTGGGTGAGTACCAATTACGCAGTGCTGGCCTGTACCGAATTTCCTTTGTGCCAGGGCGCTTGGTGGCCGCTGATGGATTTTGCCCAAGGCTTCGAGATCTGGCGCCCGCTGGGTGTGAGCCAGGACGGTGCCAACCTGAGCTTTCAGGCACTGACCGCGATGCACTTCTTCCACCGGACATTGGCATTTCTCACCCTATTGGTGTTGAGCGCTTTGGCCTGGAAGCTTTCCAACTATTCGACGCTGCGCAGGCTTCCCGCATGGCTGGGCGGGCTGTTGGCGTTGCAGGTCATCACGGGGGTAAGCAACGTGTTGCTGGGCTGGCCGATGCTGTCCGCGGTGTTGCACAGCGGCGGCGCTGGGGCTCTGGTGGTGGTGCTGACCTGGCTATTGTCCGTGACCTATTCCCAAAATGCTGCTGAGCGTGCGCAGGCCTTTGCACGCCGGTTTTCCGAATGAGCGCAACCACGGCCTGCGCTGAACCTTCGATCTTGCGCCAGTTCTATGCGCTGACCAAGCCACGCGTGATCCAACTCATTGTGTTTTGTGCCCTGATCGGCATGGTGCTGGCGGTTCCGGGGCGCCCGACTTGGAGCCAGATCACACTGGTCGCTGCGGCGTGCCTGGGCATCTGGCTGGTGGCCGGTGCTGCGGCTGCCTTTAACTGCATCGTTGAAAAGGGCATTGACTCCCGCATGAAGCGTACCGCGTGGCGCCCCACGGCGCGGGGTGAATTGGGCAACGCGCAAACGTTGCTGTTCTCGGCCGCGCTGTGCGCGTTGGGGTCGCTTATTCTGTATTGGTGGGTGAACCCGCTGACCATGTGGCTGACTTTTGCCACCTTTGTCGGTTACGCTGTGGTCTACACCGTGATTCTCAAGCCCTTGACTCCGCAAAACATTGTGATTGGTGGTGCCTCCGGGGCCATGCCGCCGGTATTGGGCTGGGCAGCCATGACCGGAGATGTGGGACCCGAGGCCCTCATTCTCTTTTTGATCATTTTTCTGTGGACTCCGCCGCACTTCTGGGCGCTTGCGCTGTACCGTGTCGAGGATTACCGCAAGGCGGGGCTGCCCATGCTTCCGGTGACCCATGGCAGCGAATTCACCCGGTTGCAGGTGTTGCTTTACACCCTGGTACTCTTTGCGGCATGTCTGCTGCCGTTTGTGTATGGCATGAGTGGGTGGCTGTATCTGGTGGTTGCCATCGTTTTGAGCGTGGGGTTCTGCCTATATGCATGGGAGTTGTTGCGCGACTACTCCGACGCCCTGGCACGCAGAACCTTCCGGTTTTCGCTCATTCACTTGAGTTCTCTGTTCGCCGCGCTGTTGCTGGACCACTACTTATGAAAAGAAGCACTCTCAACTTGATAGCGGCCTACGCTGTATTGGCGTGGGCTGCAGGATTTCTATCTGCTTGCTCCAAGAGTGAAGCGACATTTTCCTCGATTGATGTCACCGGGGCCGAGTACGCTCGGGACTTTGCCCTGACCGACCACAACGGCCAGCTGCGCCACTTGCAGGATTTTGCAGGCAAGGTGGTGGTCATGTTTTTTGGCTATACCCAGTGCCCGGATGTATGCCCCACGTCCATGGCCGAACTGGCCGAGGTGAAAAAGGCGCTGGGCAAGGACAGTGAGCGCCTGCAGGGAATTTTTGTCACGATAGACCCCGTACGCGATACGCCGGAGGTGCTCAAAGCCTACATGGGGGCGTTTGACCCCAGCTTTTTGGCGCTGACGACGACGCCAGAGACCCTGGCCGTGGTGGCTAAGGAGTACAAGATTTACTACAAGAAGGTTGACGGTAAAACCGCCACCAGCTACACCATGGACCACTCGGCGGGTAGCTATGTCTATGACACCCATGGCAAGTTGCGCCTGTTTACACGCTACGGGTCGGGCGCGGCGGCGCTGGCGTCCGACATACAACTCCTGCTCGGCCAAGGTGGCTAAGCGCGCCCTGGTCTGGACAATGGCAACAACCTTTTTTTGAAACCACTATGTCCACCAACGCTGCCCTGCTTGTGATTGATGTTCAACAAGCGCTGTGCGAGGGCGAATATGCGGCCTTTGAAGCTCAGCCGATGATCGTGCGCATCAATACCCTGGCGAAGAAGGCGCGCGCTGCCAAAGCGCCCGTCATCTGGATTCACCACGAGGAGGCGGATGGACCGCTGCAGCACGGTGCACCGGGCTGGCAGTTGGCCCGGGGACTGAACACCGCCACTGATGACATCCTGCTGCGCAAGACCACGCCCGATGCCTTTTTGCGCACCGGTCTGGAGCGGCTGCTCAAAACCCACCAGATCGAGACGTTGGTCATTTGCGGCCTGCAAACCGACTACTGTGTCGACACCAGTACGCGTCGCGCACTGGCGCTGGGGTACCCGGTGCTGCTGGTATCCGATGGCCACTCCACCGTGGCCAACGGTGTACTCAGCGCCGCGCAGATCATTGCCCACCACAACGCCACGCTCTCACGCATCGACAGCTTTGGTCCGCGGGCGCAACTCATGCCGGCGGTGGAAGTCAGTTTCGAGAAATAGCTCTCTGGGCGAGAATCACTCCACCTTGATGCCCTGGCTAGCAATGATGCCGCCCAACATGGTGGTATCCGACTTGATCCGATTGGCCAGCCCCTCAGCCGTAGTGCCTGCCACCTGCCAGCCTTGCTGAAACATCTTCTGGCGCATTTCGGGTGTTCGGGCAATGTCGCTGAATAGGGTTGCGAGTCGGTGTACCACCGGTTTGGGCAGACTGTTCGGTGCCGCCACACCGTTCCATATTTCGAGATTGAAGTCCTTCACGCCGGCCTCAGAAAAACTCGGCACGTCAGGCACGAGCGAACTGCGCACGCTGCCGGTAATGGCGATGGCGCGCAGCTTGCCCGCCCGAATCTGCGCCAAGGCCAGTGCCGGGGGCAGCAGGGCGAGTTGCAGGTCACCTGAAATCATGGCCGTCGCCACCTGCGGGTAGCCGGGGTAGGGTACGTGCATTGGTGCAATGCTGGTGCGGCTCTTGAGCAGCTCCATTCCCAGATGCCCCACCGTGCCTATGCCGGGCGTGCCGTAGTTCCATTTGTCGCCCGCCGCCCGCGCTGCCGCCAGGAACTCCTGTGCGGTGGAACCGGGTGAATGCACTGGCGCAGTCAGCACCAAGGGCGAGGTGCCAATCAGGCTGATCGGGGTCAGGTCCTTGAGCGGGTCGTACGCCAGTTTGGGGTTGAGCAGCTTGGCAATCGTCATGTTGCCGTTGATCATGAGCCCGATGGTGTGACCGTCGGTGGCTTTGGCAATGGCGTCGGCGGCGATGTTGCCTGCGGCGCCCACCTTGTTTTCCACAATCACCGGTTGGCCCAGCGCTTTTGAGAGGGGTTCGGCGAAGGCGCGGGCGGTCAGGTCGGGCGAAGAGCCGCCGGGAAAGCCGACGATGATGCGAACCGGTTTGGTCGGCCAATCGGCTTGGGGTTTGGTGCTTGTCTGGGCTGTAGCCCCCGTGAATACTGCGCAGGCAGCTATGAAAAATAAAGCAAATTTAAGTGCAAAGTGACGCATTGAAAACTCCAGGGCAACAAAAAACCCCTGAGGTGAGAGGCCAGCAGGGGCATTGTCGCTCAGTCTCCGAGTCGTTTGGAACGTGGCAAGCAAGTGTCAGGCGTAAGCCGCCAGCGCCGACTTCATTTTCTTCATGGCAGCGACTTCAATCTGGCGAATCCGCTCGGCACTGACGCCGTATTCGGCGGCCAGGTCATGCAGGGTCATGCCTCCCGAGTTGTCGTCGTTCACCTTGAGCCAACGCTCTTCCACGATGCGGCGGCTGCGTGCGTCCAGGCTATCCAATGCCATCGCAATGCCGTCGGTGGCCAGCACATCGCGCTGGTGCGCTTCAATCATGGCCACTGGCTCATGGCTGCTATCGGTCAGATAGGCAATCGGTCCAAAGGCATCCTCACCATCTTCCGACGGGCTTGGGTCCAGCAGCACGTCTCCGCCGGAGAGTCGGGTCTCCATCTCGATCACCTCTTCGGGTTTTACCCGAAGTTCGCGTGCCATGGCATCGATCTGCTCAGGGTTCAACGTGTCACGGTGGGTGCCTGCATCCGCGGCAGCGTCGTCGCTCTTGAAGCGCTGCTTCATCGAGCGCAGGTTGAAGAAGAGCTTGCGCTGGGCCTTGGTCGTGGCCACCTTGACCATGCGCCAGTTTTTCAGGATGTACTCGTGGATTTCGGCCTTGATCCAGTGTAGCGCGTAGCTCACCAGACGAACACCCTGGTCCGGGTCAAAGCGCTTGACGGCCTTCATCAGTCCCACATTGCCTTCCTGGATCAGGTCCCCATGGGGCAGTCCATAACCCAGGTACTGGCGCGAAACCGATACCACCAGGCGTAAGTGAGAGAGCACTAACTTACCTGCTGCCTCCAGATCGTTCTCGTTTTTGAACTTACGCGCAAACTCCTGCTCTTCCTCCAGGGTGAGCATGGGCAGTCGGTTGGCGGCAGAGATATAGGAATCCAAATTGCCCAGCGGAGGCACCAGCGACCACGGGTTGGCTACCGTCAGGGCCGCGGTTGGGGCTGCAATTTGAAGTGTCATGCGAGAACTCCTTGTGTCATAGGCACTATGTTAGCACTCTCTATGAGTGAGTGCTAATCAAAAAGTTCAATCGGACCCATTGAGTGTTTGCATCCCGCCAGATTCGCGCTGGCTTTGTGAAACCTTTAATCCGATCACCCCTACCATTGGTCTTGCCTGGTGTTGCCGTACCGCGATCAAGGAATTATGGTGTCTTCACGGTGCCCACAGATCCGTGCTGTGCGCTCAGTTGTGAATGAAGGCATTGCCGGCACTTAATTGCCCAGCGATTGCAAACTGGAGACCATCATCATGGGCAAGCTCGCGTTAGTGCTCCCGCTGTTGGGTATTGTGCTCGTGGCATCCTGCGGGGGCGGCGGTAGTGGTTGTGAAACATGTACCGACAAGACGGGGGCTCCGGTGATCAGCATCATCTCAGGTACGGTGCTTGATGTAAACAATTTGCCGGTTGCTGGAGTTGCCGTTAGCGCCTACTCTCACAACAACCACACGACCGAAACCGTAACCACTGACTCTAGCGGCAACTACACATTCACTGGCCTGGACGGGAACGATAATTCAAAGTACACCGCCGATTACGAGATCTATGCGCTCAAAAGCGGCCTAAGTTTCTATCCTTCAGTCCGCGATGCCGCAGCGTTGATCAGTCGGTTCGATTTCAATGGGCTTTATCGAACCCTGATCCGATTTGTTCCGCCGCCTTCGCCAGTCTCGACCGGCAATAATTTCACTGCATACCGAGCAGGCGACAAGGTTGCGAGTTTGGCGCGCACGGGGCAAATCACCAGTTATGAGAGCGGCGACGACGGATCCGCAGTCAAGGGGGTAGCCTGGCCCAGTACCCGTTTTACCGATAACCTGAATGGCACAGTTACAGACCACCTGAGCGGGCTTGTTTGGCTGAAAGATGCGAATTGCAAAGGTTCAATGAACTGGGCTGCTGCGGTGACCGTTGCCAATCAGCTTTCCAGCGGAACCTGTGGCCTGACCGATGGGTCCACCGCGGGGCAGTGGAGGATGCCCAACGTGAACGAACTGGAAAGCTTGATAGATGCCTCGCAATCCAGACCAGCCATTCCCGCAGGGTCGCCATTTATTAACGTCAATCTTGCCAATGCCTACTGGTCGTCCACGACTTACACAGCGCTGCCCTCGAATGCCATGGCGATTCGATTTGCTGATGGGCGATGGATCAACGGAATCGACGCCGGGGATGGCAGCTTCAACAATAGCAAGACCGCATCCAGCAATGCCTTGTGGGCGCTGAAATCAGGCTTGGGCGGATTGATTCAAGTCTTGGCCACCGGTGTCTACGCCGCTGGGGTCGGATCCTATGCCGACAATGGCGGAACCCCCGCAACACCGGGCGATGACGCAAGCCTGCAAAAAGGCGCACCATTAACTTCCCCGCGTTTCATCGACAAGGGAGACGGAACTTTGGTTGACACCGTAACCGGGCTTACCTGGTTGAAGAGGGCCAATTGCATTAGCGGGGGATGGGCCAACGTTCTCACCACCATCAACACATTGGCAGGAGGGCAATGCGGCCTGACCGATGGGTCCACGTCAGGACAGTGGCGGTTGCCCAATAGAAGGGAAATGCTGAGTTTGTCGGACCGCGCGCCCACATTTCCCCAGGCCGACTACTTCAATGGGAAAGCGCAGGGAGGTGCCGGTCCGGTAACCGGCCCGGTTATCTTCGAGAATTTCATTGCCTTCAAATACTACTGGACATCCACCACCGATGCCACTGATGCCACGCAGGCCTGGACCCTGTTCAGCTGTGATTTTGGTGTCTACAACGTGTCAAAAGGCGATACCCAGCAATACGCCCTGGCGGTGCGGTGAGGGACATGGGCCAGGTTGCGGGGTCAACCGATTCGAAAGACCACCGTCACGAGGGCATTCCACATTGAGACGGCGGTTGCCCAGTGCTCCTGCCCTTTAAGCCGGATACGCTAGCTAGCCATCACCGCATTAAACGTCGCGCTGGGGCGCATCACATCAATCACTTTTTGCTTGTCTGCCAGGAAGTAGCCGCCAATATCCACCGGCTTGCCCTGTACGGCCTTGAATTCATCGGTGATTTTTTTCTCGTTCTCGGCCAGCGATTTCGCGAGCGCAGCGAATTTGTCCTGCAACTCCTTGTCTTGCGTCTGCGCAGCCAACTCCTGTGCCCAGTACATCGCCAGGTAGAACTGGCTGCCGCGGTTGTCCAACTGGCCGGTCTTGGGCGAGGGGCCCTTGTTGTTGTCCAGCAGTTTTCCAGTCGCGGCATCGAGTGTTTTGGCCAGAATTTTGGCTTTCTCGTTGCCAGTCTTGATGCCCAAATCTTCCAGACTGACTGCCAGCGCCAGGAATTCACCCAGCGAATCCCAGCGCAGGTGGTTTTCTTCCACCAGTTGCTGCACGTGCTTGGGTGCCGAGCCGCCCGCGCCGGTTTCGTACATGCCGCCGCCTGCCATCAGCGGCACGATGGACAGCATCTTGGCGCTGGTGCCCAGTTCCATGATGGGGAACAGGTCGGTCAGGTAGTCGCGCAGGATGTTGCCTGTCACCGAGATGGTATCGAGGCCACGGATAACGCGTTCCATGGAGTAGCGAATGGCGCGCACTTGCGACATGATCTGGATGTCCAGACCGGTCGTGTCATGATCGAGCAGATAGACCTTGACCTTCTTGATCAGCTCGGCTTCGTGTGGACGGTAGGGGTCGAGCCAGAACACTGCCGGCATGCCGGAGTTGCGGGCGCGCGTCACGGCCAGTTTGACCCAGTCGCGGATGGCGGCGTCCTTGGCCTGGCACATGCGGAAGATGTCGCCCTCCTCCACGTTTTGCGACAGCAGCACTTCGCCGGTGGCCAGATCGGTGATATTGGCCACGCCGTCCTCCGAAATTTCGAAGGTCTTGTCGTGCGAGCCGTACTCTTCGGCCTGCTGGGCCATCAGGCCGACATTGGGCACGGTGCCCATGGTCTTGGGATCGAAGTTGCCGTTCCACTTGCAGAAGTTAATCATCTCCTGGTAGATGCGGGCAAAGGTGCTTTCTGGCATCACTGCCTTGACATCCTTGAGGCGCCCGTCGGCCCCCCACATCTTGCCTCCGTTGCGAATCATGGCCGGCATCGACGCATCCACAATGATGTCATTGGGCGAATGGAAGTTCGTGATGCCCTTGGCCGAGTCGACCATCGCCAGTTCCGGTCGGTGCTCGTGGCAGGCGTGCAGGTCTGCAATGATTTCCTCGCGCTGCGACTGTGGCAGGGTGGCAATCTTGTCGTACAGGTTGATCATGCCGTTGTTGACATTCACGCCCAATTCTTCAAACAGCTTGGCGTGTTTCTCAAAAGCATCCTTGTAGAAGATGCGCACGCAGTGACCGAACACGATGGGGTGCGATACCTTCATCATGGTGGCCTTCACGTGCAGGGAGAACATGACGCCGGTCTTGTGCGCGTCTTCAATTTCCTTTTCGTAGAACGCCAGCAGTGCCTTCTTGCTCATGAACATGCTGTCGATCACTTCGCCGTCCTTGAGCGACACCTTCGGTTTGAGCACAATGGCCTTGCCGCTCTTGGTGATCAACTCCATCTTAACGTCACGCGCTTTGTCCAGTGTCATGGATTTTTCACCATGGTAGAAGTCACCATGGTGCATGTGCGACACGTGGGAGCGCGATGCCTGGCTCCAATCGGCCATGGAATGGGGGTGCTTGCGGGCGTAGGCCTTGACGGCGTTGGGCGCTCGCCGGTCCGAATTGCCTTCGCGCAGCACAGGATTGACGGCACTGCCGATGCACCGCGAATAGCGCGTGCGCACGGCCTTGTCGGCATCGGTTTTCGGATCTTCCGGGTAGTCGGGTACGGCGTAGCCCTTGGACTGGAGTTCCTTGATGCATGCCATCAACTGACCCACAGAAGCGCTGATATTGGGTAGCTTGATGATGTTGGTTTCGGGCAAATGGGTCAGACGGCCTAACTCTGCCAGATTGTCTGGCACCTTCTGCGCTTCGGTCAGGAAGTCGGGAAACTCGCCCAGTACTCTGGCTGCTACCGAGATGTCGCACTCGGCCACATTCACCCCAGCTGGTGCTGCGAACTTGCGAATCACGGGCAGGAACGCACACGTTGCCAGAAACGGTGCTTCGTCGGTAAGGGTGTAAATAATTTTGGATGTTTCGGTCGCCATGACGTTCCTCTTTCTAATTTGGTTGGTCAACGCGTGACTGTATTCGACCACGGCGGCGCTGGTGAGCTTTGGCTACGAAAAAAGCTTGATTGACATCAAAGAACTCGCAAACCCGGTTCAGTTGGGTCCGGGTTCCGTACTTCTGGTCGTCTTTTCGCCCCCTCTTACCTGAACCGTCCAGGCCCGGATAGGGTTCGCAGGCGCTGATGCGCCGTGTCTTCAAAATCCGGTGGAACCGATTGCTTGGCATTGAGGTAGTGGCCCGTGAACACATCCAGATAGGTTTCCAGCGTGTCGGCGGCATGCTGCTCGCCAGCCAGCGAAAGGCAGAGTGCTCCCACCTCAGAAGTGCACAGATGGTCATCGCGTTTGGAGCGACGCAGGCGGTAGCGAGAGATCTGTTCTGGATGCAGGCTAAGCACCGGAAAGGAACTGAGGTACGGACTCTTGCGAAGCATCTTGCATGCCTCTGGCCAGGTGGCGTCGAGCAGTATGAAGAGCGGGCGCTTGACCGGATGCGTCTTTACTTCAGTGACTACACGTTCAGCAGCCACAAACTCTGCCGGGAACACCACATACGGTGCCCACTGCGGATCGGCCAGCAGCCTCAGCAAGGCAGGATCGACCTGCGTGCGAGCCCAGCCAAAGGCGAAGGTGTCGGCAACGACATCGGCAATTAACCAGCCCGTGTTGGTAGGCTTGAGCGGTTCAATGTCGCTCATGATCAGGCACATGCCGGCCTGCGTTGGCACCTCGGGGCGCAGGGCGCACAGGCAATGGCTGAAGATCACGCGGCAATGGGGGCAGCGGGGTGCACGTGAACCGCGGGTGATAAAGGGCTTGGCACCACGATCCATGCGCATCTGGCGCAGACGCTCGACGGCATGGGTCATGCTGTGCGGTGCAGGGGTCTGCTGCGTTGGCTTGCTCTCGGGCGGTGGAAAGACCAATGGTGGAACATGTTTTGGAGGTGGCGGATTGGAAAGAGCAACTGCCTGTGATCGTAACCCGGCAGTCGAACTATGATTGCTTTAACTGGCTACCCGAACAGGCAGACCAGCGTAAACAACTTTATTGTTGGGGAAGTTCAGCATGTCGTCTCAAATTGGACTCATCGGTGTGGGATTGATGGGTGAAAACCTCGTTCTGAACATGGAAGACAAAGGGTTCACCGTTTCCATCTTTGATGTTTCAACGGAAAAGGTTGAAAAGCTCGCCTCCGGCAGGGGTCAGGGTAAGAAGATCCAGGCGTGCTACAAAGT
The DNA here is from genome assembly GCA_903864505.1 of uncultured beta proteobacterium. Lineage (GTDB taxonomy): Bacteria > Pseudomonadota > Gammaproteobacteria > Burkholderiales > Burkholderiaceae_C > Allorhodoferax. The sequence goes on from CAIPGC010000135.1 coordinate 25,822, forward strand.
TCAGGAACTGATCGACTCCCTGGTGCTTCCGAGAAAAGTCATGCTGATGGTTCCGGCTGGCAGGGCGGTTGACGAAATCATCGAAGTACTCATGCCACTTCTTGCTGTGGGCGACATCATCATGGATGGGGGCAACTCCCATTTTTCGGACACAACACGGCGAACCAAAATGTTGGAGAGCAAAGGTTTGCTATATGTGGGCGTTGGCGTATCCGGCGGTGAGGAGGGCGCGTTATTGGGACCCTCGATCATGCCCGGAGGCTCGATCGCAGCCTGGGACAGTGTCAGACCGATCTTTGAAGCGATAGCCGCCAAAGTCGATGGTGGCGTGCCCTGTTGTGACTGGATCGGACAGGAGGGTGCAGGGCATTTCGTCAAAATGGTGCACAACGGAATTGAATATGGCGACATGCAACTCATAGGTGAGGTCTACGACATCATGCGACGGTTGCTGGGCATGACGGCAGATCAGATGCACAGAGTGTTCGCTGGGTGGAACGAGGGAGAGCTCAACAGCTATTTGATAGAAATTACCAGAGACATTCTTGCGGTGAAAGAGGACGATGGCAGTCCCTTGCTGGACAAAATCCTGGATAAGGCAGGCCAAAAAGGCACTGGCAAGTGGACAGTGGTGACAGCGCTGGAGCTTGGCGCCCCGCTTACCCTCATTACTGAATCGGTATTCGCCCGCGTGCTCTCCTCCATGAAAGATGAGAGAGTGCTCGCTTCCAGAGTGCTGACGGGTCCATCGCCCCGCTTTGCTGGCAACCGGGAAGCGTTCGCGCATTCGCTGGGGAAAGCGCTGTACACAGCAAAAGTCATTTCGTATACGCAGGGGTACCAGTTGATGCGCGCCGCAGCGATGGAGTACGGCTGGCAATTGAACTATGGCGGCATCGCTCTGATTTGGCGCGGTGGTTGCATCATTCGTTCTGCGTTTCTCGGGAAAATTAAGGACGCCTTTGATTCCGACCCGGAGCTTGAGAATCTGCTGTTGGCCCCATTCTTTGGCGAAGCGATCGCTCGGTCACAGCAAGCGTTGAGAGAGGTGTTGTGCGAGGCAGTCAAAAATGGCATACCAACACCGGCCATGTCGGCCGCATTGGCCTATTACGATGGTTACCGTTGCGCTAGTCTTCCGGCAAATCTTCTGCAAGCGCAGCGCGATTTTTTTGGTGCCCACCAGTATGAGCGCGTGGATCAACCGCGCGGGACCTATTTTCACTCCGATTGGAGCGGTCGAGGCGGCGGCACGGCTTCAACGGTTTATTCCGCCTGAGTTGGCATTCGCGAGGACTTTCTATGGCTGCCCTTGTCAAAATTGATTTTGTCTCTGATGTCTCGTGCCCGTGGTGTGCAATCGGTTTGGCGGCGCTCGAAGCAGCGTTACAGCGCGTTGGGGCGCAGGTCAGGGCGGAGTTGCATTTCCGTCCGTTTGAACTCAATCCACAAATGGGGCAGGAGGGGCAAGACATAACGGAACATCTGACGCAGAAATATGGTTCGACACCCAGTCAGCAACTGCAGGCGCGCGAACACATTCGTCAACGCGGTGCGGAAATCGGGTTTGTCTTTCGGATAGAGGGTCGTGATCGCATTTACAACACCTTCGACGCGCACCGCCTCCTGCACTGGTCTGCCTTGGAGGGTGAGGGAAAGCAGGCAGCGCTCAAGCGAGCGTTGTTGAAGGCGTATTTCACGGATGGCGAGAATCCTTCGTCGCACACCGTATTGGTCCGTTTGGCTGATTCGGTAGGACTCAGCTCAGAGCGCGCAATTGCCATTTTGGCCAGCGACGAATTTGCCGCCGATGTGCGGCAGGAGCAACAGTTTTATCTGCAAGCCGGAATCCACTCGGTACCGGCCGTGATCATCAATGACCGGCACCTGATCTCTGGTGGCCAACCGGTGGAGGTATTCGAGCAGGCGCTGCGCCAGATAGCGGACGCATGAGCAAACCGTGTGATCCCAAAGCGCAGACTCCGATCCCGTGCGTCCTGAGCGCCAGCGAAACTGCTGCACGGACGCCCTATCTTGAACTGGTTCGCGAAATTGAATTGCTTCTGTGGGACGATTCGGTAGAAGTCCCGGCGCGACTGGTTCAGCGACTACCCGGCGCAGGCAGCCTGTTCGTCATGCCGGCAATGGACAGACACATTGCAATCACCAAACTCATTACATTTACCCCCGCAAATGCGGGTACGAACCGGGCCACGATCCAAGGAGATGTGGTCGTGTTTGACATTGCCAGTGGCCAGCGTCGGCTGATCCTGGACGGGCCAACGGTTACTGCTCGCCGCACTGCAGCAGTCTCGTTGCTGGCAGCACAGTTGCTGGCGCCGAACAAGTCCGGCCCACTCCTGATCGTTGGTGCCGGGGCGCAGGGGTTGGCGCATCTGGAAGCATTTGCGCAGGGACTCGGTGTGACCGAGGTTTACATTGCGTCGCGCGCCGATGCGAGCGCCCAAGCGCTGGCATCGCGTGCACGCGTGCAAGGCATAGATGCCCGCGTTGTGTCGGACCCCAACGCTGCTCTGTCCGACTGCCCTCTGGTGGTCATTTGCACGCCGGCCCAGGCTGTGGTGCTGGATGGCACGCCTCGCGCCGATGCGTTTCTGGCCGCCGTCGGGTCCTTTACACCCACCATGGTCGAGCTCGGTTCAAACCTGTGCCAGCATACTGCTCGGCACGGCTTGATAGCGGTGGACACCCGGCACGCCATTGCCGAAGCCGGCGACTTGCTACAAGCCGGGCTGGATGTGGGCTTGATGCCCACGCTAAGCGACCTGGTGCGCGGTGACCCTGTCGGTCCACGCGGCCCGGTACTATTCAAGAGTTGCGGTTGGGCCGGGTGGGATCTGGCTGCGGCACGAGCAGCTATGCGCTATTGATTCGATAACTGCCTGCGCAATCAAGTTCCATGTCCCAGAACTCCGAAATATCATGCGAATTGAGCTCCAGCATGTGCCGAATCGGGAGCCGGTCAGCACGATTGGCGATGCGAACTTCAATCATATTCATCTCCTTGGAGAATTTCCAGGTGGCGGTCAGTGCACCACCGCCCTGAATCCGGGCACACGCTGGCGGGAGCACCGTTCAGCCACATTTGCTCTTCATTCACTGGCAGTGGGGTTGCAGTGTCAATGTCGAACTCAATCCGAAGTGCTTGCGCCATGTAGGTATTCTCAACAGGAAACTCCCATGTCAGGAATACTTGGGTGCAATCCTGGTCTGAAGGGAAGTCCACTACATTAAATCCGCTACTGCGACGTGAAATGACGGCATGTGGCTGACCGGTATCGAATACCACAGCCGTACCTCTGACCAAGGGGATTCGATGACCAGTAGCGGGGAAATGTAAATCCTGACCACGGTCTTCGCTCAGGAAGAGATTGCAAAATGCCATGCCACCATAGTGTGCTCCGTCATGGTGGTATTTCGCACCTCGGCAGGCCATGAGTGCTACGTCACTGGTGGCAAGCAAATCATGCAGGCCAAGTGTGCGAGTCCAGTCAGATACCGAACGCACGCACCGCTTGCAATCAGGCCAGCGTGAACGTGCTCGCGCCAATGACAATGTATCGACATCTCCGGGTTTCAGTTGCAAGCGCGAAGACACGTCCCTCTTCCAGTCCGCTGCCAACCATGCTGGGGGTGGAGGCACGTCAAGCGTGGCGGACAGTACAACATCACTCACGCTTCGACTGCGGATAGCATCGCCACTCCAAAAGTACGAGATCAGCAGGTCTCGTTTGCTATCGGGTACAGAGGTTTGGTTCATCGAAACCAGTGCATTCAAACTACCCGGCATCCAGGAGTCGACCACGAACTGCGTCGGACATGGCATTCTCCTGGCGAAGGACAGCAGTCAGCTATGCATGATTATGCGCACGATGCCGTAGGCAGCAGCAAGCCACAGCAGAGTAAAAGCGATCATGGAGAGAACAAATGCCGGCTCGCGTTTGGCAGGCTCGTGCTGGTAGGCGAGGGCGTACCAGATTCTCGAAGCCAGCCATACGGTGCCCAGCATCGCAGCACCCCGGTCACTGATGAACGCTGCATTCACCCATAGGGCGGGTAGCACGATCGCGGCATTTTCCAGGGTATTCATTTGAATGCGGTAGGCGCGCTCAAACATTTCGTGTCCGCTGATCGCTGGGGCCTTGATGCCATAGCGCCCCCGGGCTCTGCCGACATGAACTCCGGTAGCGAGCATCAGCAGGCAGATCATCAGAGTTACCAGGGAAGTGAGAGGAAATGTAATCAAGTCTTGCTCCAATAAGTCTACTTCACCAGCAACGTGCCGAGGTCAAAACCGGGGTCAGATGCCTGTGTGGTTGTGGGTGATACACCTGCATCCAGCAGTTTGCGCGCCTGGAGGTGGTCTTTGACAGCGTTGACGCTGTCCGCAGCGACCAGGCGGTTCGCCTTAAAGTGGTACACGCTGAAAGCGCCGGCTTGCATGTCCCCACGTACAACCCATTGGTCAGCACCATCAGACAAGCCTGCCATTTGCAGCTTTTTGTCGTATTGGTCACTCCAGAACCATGGAGTGGCTGCAAATGGACGCTCCTGCCCCATCAGGGCAGCCGCCACCGACTTTCCCTGCTCGGTCGCGTTCTGTACCGACTCCAGTCGCAGCAGACTTCCATCGGCGAGGCGGCGTGCCGTGCAGTCACCGGCTGCCATGATGTGGGGGTCAGTGGTGTGGCCGCATGCATCCACCACAATTCCCCTGTCGCATTCCAGGCCGGCACTGCGGGCCAACTGATCGTTGGCGGTTACGCCCACCCCCACCACCACCAATCTGGCCGGAAGTGCGGTTCCATCGCCCAGAAGTACGCCCGACACTGCACCCTGATTGTCTGTTTCCATTGCAACAATCAGAGTTCCCAGTCGCAGATCGACCCCGTGGCCACGGTGCAGTTGGGCATACCAGTCAGACAATACAGGAGTCAGTACCCGCCCAAGCAGTCGGGGGGCGGCCTCCAGTACCGTCACACGCAATCCCTTTTTGCGCGCCGATGCAGCGACTTCGAGGCCGATGAAACCACCTCCGACCACCACTACCGGTTTCTGCTCTTGCAGGCAGAGGGCAAGACGATCCGAGATGGCGCTGGCATCGTCGCGTGAGCGTAGCGGCAACACGCCCTGGGCTTGTCCTCCCGGCACCGACAGGTCGCGTGGCGTGGACCCGGTTGCCAATACCAGACCGGTGTAGGCCAAGCAACTTCCATCGGCGAGGCGCACCTGTCGACCAATCCGGTCGATGGAAGTGACTTTCGTGTGCGTGCGGAGTTGAATGTTCTTGCGTGCCAACATCTCGGGCGCGCGCATCACCAGTTGCGTGGCATCCATCTCGCCGGTCAACCAGGCCTTGGACAGAGGGGGGCGATGGTAGGGCCCATAAGGCTCATCCCCCAGCAGCGTGACCTCGCCGTCAAATCCGTTGCTGCGAAGTGCTTCGGCAGTCTGTACCCCGGCCTGCCCTGCACCGACGATGACGATGCACGAAGTCACACCTTATTCCTGCGTTTCTGGCAGATGGACTACCAGACCGTCCAATGCGGGGGATGCTTTGATCTGACAGGCAAGGCGACTGTTAGGACGACGCTCGCTGCTTACATTGTCGAGCATGGCTAACTCACCTTCACTGGGGGCGGGTAGCTCGTGCGAGCGGGACTCGTCCACATAGCAGTGGCAGGTAGCGCAGGCGCAGGAACCGCCACACTCGCCCAGGATGCCGTCCACGCCGTTGGCTGTTGCGCCTTGCATCAGGCTCCAGCCGTCGGCCAGTTCAACCGTGGTGGATTGCCCGGAGGCTTCAACGTAAGTGATTTGGGCCATAGACGAGATCTCCAGAAACGCAAAAAGGCGCCACCAGGGCATGGCGGCGCGGGTGAAAAGTAGACTTATTGAACGGCCAGTTCCAGCACCAGAGGACTTCGGAAGGTGCTCGATGGCATCCATGGTAGCTGGTCTGCGACGCGTTTGTAGTCAGGTACCACTTTGTGAAACTGTTCAAACGCAATCTTGACAGCCAGCCGCGCGATAGCGGTTCCGAGGCAGGCGTGCAGCCCGCCGCCAAAACCCAGATGCCCTCTCGGCTTGCGGGTGATGTCGTACAAGTCCGGGTTCGGATATTGGCGTTCATCGCGGTTGCCCGAGCCATAGGCCAGACAGACGAAGTCGCCTTCCTTCATGTTCTGGCCGTGCAGGGTGACGTCACGCATCAGGCGTCGGCGAAAGCGCTGGGCTGAGGTGTTAAAGCGCAGGCTTTCTTCAATCGCGTCGGGCAGCAACTCCGGCTTGGCCACCAAGGCTCTGCGCGCCTCGTCAAAACTGGCCATGTTGTAGGCAAACATCATCATGAAGCCGCCCAGGGATTCGACCCCGGCCATGATGAGCGTGGTGGTGGTGAGCAGCACTTCGCGGTCATCCAGCCGGTCGCCATCGACCTCGGCCAGGGCAAAGTTGCTGATCAGGTCATTGCGCGGTTCTGCGCGGCGCAGGGCAATGACTTTGCTGGCGTACTCCTGCATCCAGTTGTAGGCCGCAATGTGTTCGGGGCCCTTGGCACGGGTGCGCGCATCGGACTGCACCATCATCACGGCGTTTTCACGCACATCGTTTTCATTCACGATGGCTTCATCGCCCATTGGCAAACCCAAGGCAGCCATCAACACCTTCACAGTGAACTGGGAGGAAGTTTCCTTAAAGTCAAATTGCGAAACCCCACTGAGTTGCGAGAATACCTGCTTCGCTACATCGCGGATAGGTTCTTCGAGCGCCATCAGATTGCGTTTCATGAACGCATGCTGGATCAGCCCGCGCAGGCGGTCGTGTTTCGGTGGGTCTGAGCTGCCCAGGGTAGCGCCGGCACGACCGGGCAATTCAGTCATCAGATTCCCGCTGGCGCTGGAATAGGTTTCCCAGTCCTGCCCGGCGGACACGATGTCTGCATAACGCGACAGTATCCACATCTGGGCTTCAGGGCTCCAGAAGCAAGGCTCGTTATCGCGCAGGTGTCTGTAGTAGGGGAACGGATCTGCGTCAACCGCGGGCGAGTAAGGGTCAAAAGTGAACACGTCATGGCTCCATGTTGTTGTCGTTTGAAGGTGAACTTTAAGGGAAATTTGAAGGTTGAGCGTTCCAGGAAACACTCTTTTGTCCGGTCACCGAAGATGTGCCACTGTATCTTTTTCAGCGATTGCAAGATACTTCGCTCAGTTTGATCACAACTTTATGGAGATTACCTGTGGCACCCAAAGTCTCACTGCCTCCCATACCAGGCACCACCCCGTTTGACGGGGAGCAAGCCAAGAAAGGGTACGCACTCAACAAAATGTGTTTCTCATTCAATACGGCGGACAACCGGGCCGAATTTCTGAAGGATGAAGAGGCCTATATGCGCAAATTCGGTCTGACCGAACCCCAGGCCGCCGCAATCCGGGCCAGGAATGTGCTGCAACTCATTGCTGCGGGCGGCAACGCCTATTACCTGGCTAAATTTGCCGGGATTTTTGGGTTGGACATGCAAGACATTGGCGCCCAACAAACCGGCATGACCAA
>CAIPGC010000136.1 GCA_903864505.1 uncultured beta proteobacterium
ACTAAAACCCATAAATTTTGTAGCCAGTTCGGGGTTGCGCGGCCTGGTATCGTACAAGGTGCCCCCGCGCGAGCGCTCGGTCATCCGCCTTCCCAGCTTTGAGGCGGTCAGGGGTGACCCGGTGCTGTACGCCCATGCCAGCCGGGTACTGCACCTTGAAACCAACCCGGGCAACGCGCGTGCGCTGGTGCAGGCGCATGGCGAGGGCAGCACGGCACGCGATGTCTGGATCAACCCGCCGCCAATTCCGTTGACCACGGCCGAGATGGATTTTGTGTTTGGTCTGCCTTATGCGCGCAGCCCACACCCGCGCTACGCCGACGAGTCCGGCAGCCATGCTGGAGTAACCAAGATTCCGGCCTGGGAGATGATCCGCTTTAGCATCAACATCATGCGTGGTTGCTTTGGCGGTTGCACCTTTTGCTCTATCACCGAGCACGAGGGTCGCATCATCCAGAGCCGCTCCGAGGACTCGGTCATCAAGGAGATCGAAGACATCCGCGATAGGGTCAAAGGCTTCACCGGCACGATCTCCGACCTCGGCGGCCCCACCGCCAACATGTACCGACTGGGTTGCCGCAGCCCCGAGATTGAAGCGGCGTGCCGCAAACCCAGTTGCGTTTACCCTGGCATCTGCCAGAACCTTACCACCGACCACGACCCGCTGACACACATGTACCGTCGCGGCCGTGCGTTAAAGGGCATCAAGAAGATCCTGATCGGCTCGGGCCTGCGCTATGACCTCGCGGTTAAAAGCCCTGAATACATCAAGGAACTGGTGCAACACCACATCGGGGGCTACCTGAAGATTGCGCCCGAGCACACCGAGCAGGGACCGCTGACCAAGATGATGAAGCCGGGAATAGGTTCCTACGAAAAGTTCAAGACCCTATTCGAGAAGTTCAGTGCCGAGGCCGGCAAGAAACAGTTTCTGGTTCCCTACTTTATTGCCGCCCACCCGGGCACGTCTGACGAAGACATGATGCACCTGGCGGTGTGGCTCAAGAAGAATGGTTTTCGGGCCGACCAGGTGCAAACCTTCTACCCCAGCCCGATGGCCACTGCCACGGCCATGTACCACTCCGGTCGCAACCCGTTGCGTCGCGTGCACCGGGTAGCAGAGGAAGCGGATGAGACGGTCGACATCGTGCGTGGCGAAAAACGCCGCCGCCTGCACAAGGCGTTCCTGCGCTACCACGACCCCAACAACTGGCCGCTGTTGCGCGAGGCGCTCAAGACCCTGGGTCGCGCCGACCTCATTGGCAACGGCAAGCACCACTTGATTCCGACCTTCCAGCCGCTCACGGATGGGGGTTACCAAAGCGTCCGCAAGAAGAACAGCACCCCCAGCGGATCAATGGCCCCCCGAAAAGGAACCGTTCTCACCCAGCATACAGGGATGCCTCCGCGTGGGGAACCCCTTGTGACCAAGTCTGTACCCAAAGCCTCGCGCGCCAGGCGTTCGTAGGTGAAGCAATTTCGATCTGAAATGTCCCAGCAATCCCCGCGTGCAAACTACCGATGGACCTTGCTTCTGGGCGGCTCGCTGATGCTGTTGGTCATAGCGGCTTACGGTTGGGTGTCCGTTGCCAGTGGGCGCAGGGCACTCACCAGCGATCTTCGCGTGCAGGGCGAGCAGGTTGCGGCCGCGCTGAATGACAAACTTGATGTCGTGCGGTCACATGTCGTAGCCATGCGCCGTTCAACCGAGCACAGTCTGGCGAACCCGGAACTTACCAACACCTCCCAGTGGAACACGCTGCTGCGGCGTTCGCACGGAGTCTACGCAGACGCACCGTGGGAAAGCTTGCCCAAGGCGCTGCAGTCCGAGGTGGGCTCGGTCTTTATCGCATCGACTTCAATCGATGCCAGAGCATTTCAGCGCGATGTGGCAGCGCTTGCAACCGTGTTCCCTGCGACCGCGGCAACGCATGAGAGCCACCGGAAAATTCAGCGTAGTTTTTACTGGGACGCACAGCAACGCTGGTGGTGGACCTACCCCGCAGTGGCGCGAGATGCAAAGCCCAACACGCCCGCGCCGCAAAAAGCCCTGCAAAACACCCTGGACTGGTCGCCACCATATCCGGGCGCTGCCGGCAGTGGGCTGATGGCCACCCTGCGGGCTCCGGTGTATCTGCAGGAGCAGTACCTGGGTACGGTCGGTACCGAGGTCGCGCTTGCCATGCTCGAAACCGTGCTGGAGCAGCATCCCTTGCGCGCAGCGCGTGCGCTGGTGGTGGACAGCGCCGGTGTACTGCTGGCGGACAGCCAGCACACGCTGCGAAATGCGGTCGGCACGTTACAGCTGAGCGATGTGGTTCCCGGCGCTCCGGCATCGATTCTGCAAGACAGTCCACGGTGGCTGCACTTCCCCTTGCGTGGCACGTCCTGGGTGCTTCTTTTGTACGTTCCGGATTCGGCGGTTCGGGCACACCTGCTGGAAGTATTGCGTCCTTTTGTGTCGATGACGATGTTGCTTGTCCTGGGCCTGCTTGGGCTGGCCTGGATTCAAAACCACAGAATTGTCCGGCCAGCACTGCAGTTGTCAGACTACGTGGATCAGGCAGCGGCAGATGCGAACGCCGAGCCGCCCTCGGTACCCCGCGCGTGGACCGACCGCTTCAGGCAGGTGCAACGCACCGCCAACGACCAGCGCGATCGCATGGAAACGGTAGTGCAGCGTGCCAGGCAACTGGAGCAAAGCTTGAAGCAACGCACCCAGACGTTGCAAGCGCTGCAAAAGAACGCGCTACCCAAGGGTGAATAGCGGAATGTCTTTTTCTATCGCCAGTGCGTCCAGTTCGGCACGAGTCTTGCTCGACAGATAGCTCGCAACGGCGATGTGTGTTTCGGGCGCAAACATTGCCATGATGTGGCTGTTGGGTAGGCCGACGGCAGCGCCTAGAGCCGCAGCGAAATGGGGTTCCAGAGCGGCCAGGGCCGCACGCCCGTCCTTGCAGGGGTAGACGCGGTAGCCCGCATGTGCGCCTCCGACCGCCGAGCCCGGCTTGGTCAGTCCCCAGGCCCGTGGCAGCGCCAGGTAGGCGGCAGCCTCGGACAAGGCAACTTCCAACCGAACGCCCTTGCCCGTGAGGAGTTGGTGCATTCGGACCTGCAGCACGGCCTCCGATGCCATTAATGAGCCACCCATGTCTGCGTAGAGGGTGGGGGGTAGTTCGAGTCCGCTCACCAAATCATTTTCAGCCAGGTAGGTCAGGTCGTGGCCTGGTTCCTCGGCCCGGGCCCCGGGTGCACCCACAATGGTCACCAGCGACAGCATGGGGTACTTGCCGTGCAAGGTTTGCCACTCCAGTCCCAGCTTACGCAGGGCCGATGGCCGAAACGAGGTGAGCAGCACATCGGCCTTGGCAAGCTCGCGGTGCAAGGCCTTCTGGCCTTTCTCGGTTTTCAGGTCCACGCAGGCAATGCGCATCCCGTCGTGCAATTGTGCGTAGGCAGAACGGTTGTACAGACCCATCGGGTCGCCTGAGGTTCCCTTGGGAGCGCTGGGGTGGGGCGGCGGCTCCAGCTTGACGCAGGAGGCCCCCATGGCACGGCAGCGCATGAGGGCGGCCGGTCCCGGCAGATTGAGCGCCAGACTCACGATGCGCACGCCTTTGAGCGCAAGAATGGGCTTGGCGGACGTGGTGGCGTTGGACAGAGTTGCCATAGAGGAAAAGCAGAAATGGAGTGTGGCACATGATAATCGGTGCTCTTACACGCGATGGGTATCCCTTGAACAACGAACAGATCGATTTTGCCTTCGTGGCCGAACTCCCTACCGATGGGAGCGCCGTCAAGAAGCGCCGTCATCGCTCCAGCACGGGCGTACTGCCGCAGGCCGATGCAAGCAAGGCCAAGTCCGTGGCTACGTTGGCTGCGCAAGCGTCTGCCAGCGCCGGCGACCTGGAGTCTATGGCACTCCAGCTCGAAGCCAACCCCGACTACCGTGTGCTGCGCCGCCTGAAACCCTGCCTTGAATGGCCACCGCTGACGCCCGGGCAGGACGTTTGCAAGGTTGTTGTACTGGACACCGAGACCACCGGATTGGACCAGAGCAAGGAAAAAATCATCGAGATCGCTCTGCTGCGGGTGGATGTGGATACGTCCACTGGCATGCCGGTAGGCGCGGTGCAGGTTTATGACGGACTGGAAGACCCGGGTATTCCCATTTCCAGGGAGATCGAGGGCATTACCGGCATCAGTGACGCGATGGTGCGCGGGCAGCGACTCGATGAGGAGCGCATTGCATGCCTGCTCGACGGTGTTGATCTGGTGATTGCACACAACGCGGGATTTGATCGTCAGTTTGTCGAAGCACGGCTGCCGCAGTTTTGCCACTTTGCGTGGGCATGCTCGTTTGCTGACATTGGCTGGAAGAGTCAGGGCCGCAACTCCGCCAAGCTCGAGAGTCTGGCGCTGGAGATGGGCTATTTTTACGATGCCCACCGTGCAGAAATGGACTGCCACGCCTTGTTGGCGGTGCTGGCTTCGCCGCTGCCGCAGTTACCGCATACCGGGCTGGCCCATCTGATCGCGCAGGCAGCCCGGCCCAGCTATCGCCTGCAGGCTACCAATGCTCCGTTTGAGGCCAAAGATCAACTCAAGTCCCGTGGCTACCGCTGGAATGCCGAGCAAAAGGTGTGGCACACACGGCTGGATGACGAGACCGCTCTTGCGGCCGAACTGGAGTGGCTAAAGCACAACGTGTATCCCTCGCGTGCAGCCAGCGTGTTGTGCGAAAGACTCGACGCCCGTGTGCGCTATTCCAGTCGCCTGGGCCAAATTACCAAACAGACCCTGTGAGAAAGGTTCGCGCTGCGGCCTGATCCTCCCGGTCAAGGCAATTCGCAGAGCTTCATCGCCAAGATATTCAAACGCCTGCGTAACGCAAGTGTCATTCGGGAAGGCAGGCGGTCGCAACGGCGTTGCGGCCATTGTGTTTTGCCTTGTACACGCCTTCGTCAGCCGCTTTAAGCAACTCCTCGACGCCCAGCATCGATGGGATGCGCACCGCCACGCCGACGCTGATGCTGCCGCTCCAAAGCCCCGTACCCGCTTTCACCCGCATGCAGGAGACTTCGTGGCGCACCTTTTCTGCCGTTTGAAGCGCACCTTCGAGTGGGGTCTTGGCGCAGATGATCAGAAACTCATCGCCTCCAAGACGGCACACCATGTCGTCAGTGCGCACGGCTTCGCGCAGCTTCTGGGCCAACTGGCGCAGCACCTGATCCCCGGCATCGTGTCCATACGTGTCGTTGATGCCCTTGAACCCGTCGGCATCGATCATCATGCATGCCAATGCGGATCCGGCGTTGATGGATTTTTGCCATTCCAGTTCCAGCGCCTGCATCGCGTGGCGGCGGTTTGGCAGACCTGTCAGCACATCGGTCATGGCCATGTTTTCCAGCCGCTGATTGGCATCCGAGAGCTCACGGGTGCGCTCTGCAACGCGCGCCTCCAGGGTCTGGTTGAGTTCGAACAGCGTCCGGTTGCGTTCGGAGACCTGGTTGAACAGGCGGTTCATGGCTTGCAACAAGGTCGCCGTTGCGGGGTCTCTGCCTTCCTGGTATTTCCGGTACGCCTCCTCGTAGTCCACACCAGAGGCTTTTGCAGACATGAGATAGGCCATCATCTGGTCGGAACCCAAAATATGGTACGCCAGCCAGTTAGTCAAAAAGGCGTGCAGGGTGCTCCCTTCTTCGCCAAGTCCCCGGACCAGTCCGTTATGAAGCGTAGTCACGTCGTTCAGAAACTGAACATGCTCCTGATGGTGGAAGGAAACATAGCGGGGCTCAAGCCCCGCCCTCGCCATCAACGCTTCTTCTTCCCGAAAGTGCAACTGGGCATAGCTTGCGAGTTCCTCAAAGACGGCCTCGACCTGTTCTGCACTGCTGCCTTGCGCCTGCATCAAGACATCGCCAAACTGGTTGAGTACATCCACCAGGTGATGGTGCTGCTCGTCAACCGTATCCAAACCCGTGATGAAACAGGGTTCCCATTGAAATGAATCCATAGAAATTATTCCTACCGGTTACCGGACCACGAAGAAACCCAGGCCGCAAAGGCTTCGGCCGGCATGGGCCGGGCGATGAAGTATCCCTGTGCAATGTCACAGTCCGCCGCCTGCAGCCATGACTGGTCCGCCGCGGTTTCCACGCCTTCGGCGACAACGGTTAGACCCAGCGCATGCCCAAGGGCAACGGTGGAGCGGACGATGGCTCCGTCCTTGGGGGATTCAGTCAGCGAACGCACAAAGGACTGGTCGATTTTGAGTTCGTGCACCGGGAGGTTTTTCAGATACGCCAGCGAAGCCTGACCTGCGCCGTAGTCGTCGATGGACAGCCGCACGCCCAGGGCGGCAAGGTCGGCCAGATGGCGCAGCGCCATCGCCGGGTCCTCCATCAACGCGCTTTCTGTAATCTCCAGACACAGCATTTGCGCGGGAAGCTGATGCTCCTCCAACAACTGAGAAACCAGTATGACAAACTGCGGGTTGAGCAAATCCCGGGCCGACAAATTGGCGGAGATCACCAGCGCCAGACCACTACCGTGCCAAATCGCAGCCTGCGCGATCACTTGACGAAGCAGCCAGGGCGTAATTTCACGGATAAAGCCGGTCTGCTCGGCAAAGGGAATAAAGACTCCGGGCGAAATCATGCCGCGCACCGGGTGCTGCCAGCGAATCAGCGCTTCAGCGCCATAAATGCGGCCCTCTCCAAGCAGTAATTTGGGTTGGTAATACACAGTGAATTCGGCTTGCGTCAGGGCATTTCGCATTTCGCCGATCAGGGTCAGGTGTTCCGCTGGCGCGCTGTCGCCCAGCCCAGTGGCCAAAGCAAAGCCACACTGACGGCGCTTGGCATCAAACATCGCCTGCTCCGCCTGCAGAAGCAGGGTATCAGCATCAATTCCGTCTACCGGGCGAAAAGCCAGTCCGATGGATCCGGACACGTCAATGCGTTGTCCATCGAGTTGCAGAGGTTCATGCAGTGCCAGCAGTATGCCTTGCGCGAATGCGGTAGCTTTGTCCTTACTGGCACCCTGGACAAGAAAGGCAAACTCATCGCCCCAGAGCCTGGCCAGCATGACGCCTTCACCGCAGTTGGCGCGCAAGCGTTCGCCCACCAGACACAGAAGTCTGTCTCCCACGGGGTGGCCCAGTGCACTATTGATCATGGCAAACCGGTCCAGATCAAGAACCGCCACGGTGGCCGGGCTCTGCGCCGGCATTTCGCCGAGCCACTCCAGAAAACGCGTCCGATTGGGCAATTGCGTCAGCGCATCTTCATAGGCCAAGCGCAGGATTTTCCTTTCGCGGCTGAAAATTCCCTCGCGCATCAGTTCAAAGCTGTTGGCCAGTCGTCCAATCTCGTCCTTTCCGTGGATGACCACCGGCAAATCGTAGGTACCGGCCGCAATCAATGCAGTGGCCTGCGCGAGTTGATCGATTGGATTAACGATGCGTCGAGCCAGACCAATACTGCCCAGGACAAACAGACATGAACCCCCTAGCGAGATCAGCGCCAGTGTGCGCATCAGTTCGTTAAACGCGCCCTGGCTCTGGTCAACCGAGTGCTGAAGTACCGCATGTGCGGTATCTCCCAGTGGGAGCGCAAGTGCCTGGTAGTGGTGCGAGCCCATTTCGAGTTCGCGCGCTTGCATTCCGGGTTGTACCGCCAGCAGTGCCGAGTCGGCGCGCAATGCACCGGGTAGTGAACTTGCAAGGATGACCGGCGGTTTAGCCCGGCTTGCAATGACGCTGATATCCAATGCGCTCATGCCCGCCACCTCACTTACCCAAGCCTGATCGACCTGAAAGCCCATCGCCACCCAGGCGATGCGTGTCGGGGCCTGGATCGGAACGATTACCAACTGGTACAAATGTCCATCGGCCATCAAGGCAAATCCGCTGCTGCGCCCCTGCATCTGCGCTTGCGCCAGCAACTGGGCGAACGGGAATGTTCGCTCCGCACTGTTCGGGTGTTGCGTATCGGCAATGACGCGCCCCTCCAGGGATGCCACGATCATCACCGAAGCGCCAATGCGCGAACTATGGTTACCCAGCATGGAAACCATGGTAGGGCGGTCCTGCGTTGCAATGGCCTCACGAAAACTGAAGTCACCGGAGAGAACAATCGCCGCGGTCTCCAACTGCTTCCTTCCATGCTCGACGATGCGTTCAAACACCACAGCACCGCTGGTGAGTTGGCGCTGGGACTCGGCGGCAACCAGGTGCGCGCTGCTGCGATCGACCAGCAACAGGATCAGCGCGACAATCAGGAGCAATAAACCGACAAAGACAGCGACGATGCGCCGCTCAAGTGTGCGCATTTCGTCAGTAGCCCTCTGCGGGCATCGGTGGGTGGGGTTTGACTGGCCGGGGTGCCACTGACAGGACTAACCGCAGTCTAACAACGCGTTGACCAATTTCCACTTCCTGCTCAGGTAATGCTGCTGTCTGGCGTGGATGCCAGACCCGAAGGGTGTACCGTCCGGCAGGAACCTGATCGATGTGCACTAATCCATCACTGCCAGTTTTCCCAAAATAGGGTGTGTCCACCACCAGAATGTGGGCCTCCATCCAGTCGTGGATATTGCAACCCAGCACGACGACGCCGACTTTATCGAATGTGACCGGTTGGGCCGGTTTTCCCTGGTACAGCTTGACCTCAAACACCTTGGCCGGCGAAAACGAGTAAATGTGGTGCTTGAACGGATCCCGGTTTGGGAACTCAATCGCAGTTTCACGCTGCACTATCGTCACGTAAGGTGCAAACTCTCGGTTGTTCTGCTCGATGACCACCCTGGCTTTACGCAGTGGTGCCTTTGCACCACGAGGTTCCAGGACAATTGCTACGTCTTCCACGGTTTCGCCCGTCGGACTTGCAATGCTTGCGTCTACGGCAGCAGCGCCCCCTGCACTACAACCCAGAGCGAGCAAAGCAACTGCACAGCCTTGCGATACCCGCGAGTGCCAATCCCGTGCCGACATTAGTGTGAAAGGTCAAGCGCAGGAGTAATTTGCCAAATTTCGGTCGTCAAGTCGCCGCCACGATAGACCATGACGTGCCACACCTTTGCTGGTACCTTGCCGCCATAAATAGCCTTTTGTTCAATCGACACCCCTTCCGGATGGCTGTAGGCCTCCATCGCATTCGCCTGTACCGTCCTGGGCTTACCGTCATTGGCAGCCGAGAATTTCAACCAAACACTGCGAATCGCTTCCTTGCCACGATAGATGCCGTTGAGAGGTCCACCCACCCAGTCCAGCGTCGCATCGTTGGTGTAGTTGCGCATAACAGCGTCGACGTCACCAGCAGCAATCGCACTGACATGGGCGCCGGCATACCGTTCATCCAGAGGTCCCGCGCAAACCGATAGAGCCAGGTTGGCGAAGAAAATCGTTGCTGCAAATTTCATGAGTTCCTCCAGCGAGCTTTAAATAGGGTTTGCATGTCCATTCTCTCACCATCGGCGCAGTCTCGCTTGTAGACACATAAGTGTAAAACAACCCACATTGTGACTGTCACCTGGTTTGGCGCTTCGTATAAAACGGCATTGGCGCCTCTCTGCTCGAGTGGTCTATTCCGGCGCGGAACTGATTCACAAGCGAAGCTTTCATTCTTCCGACCACGTGCATCTCGCATGCCTTGCAATCAAAGCGCAAAGTGAGCTTTTCTCTGCCATTGATCAATTGCAGCGGCTCGGCACGGACGGTGCCCTGTACCCCGGTGACACCTTTGGCTTGTTTGGGACACAGGCTGAGTGAAAACCGCACACAGTGTTTGGTGATCATCAGGCTGACTTCGCCGGGCTGTTCATTGCTTTCGTAGGCCGCATCGACCACGGTCACACCCCGTTTGGTGTAAAAGGCCAGTGCTTTGTGGTTAAACACATTTGCCAGGTAACTCAGTGTGTCTTCAGGGAAGACAACGGCGGGTTGCACCGCCTGGGCGCGGGGAGGGCGCACAAATGCACGGGCGCGCGCGGCTTCCAGTGCCTCTGTCGCTTCGCGGCGCAGCGGGTTGAGCACCGAGGCGGGGACAAACCACGGTTGCGCGAACTCGACTTGCACATCGCGTATCGAAAAAATGCTCGCACCCATCTTGCCAATGTGTTCTCGCAAGTTGGCTTCGACGCATGCACGATCGTTCGAAACTTCACGTATCAATCCGGCGTGGGCTGTGCCCGTATTGCCCTCCTCATCGGTCAGTGTCAGGGACATTCCGGCAGCAGCTTCGGCCAGACGCGCCCAGACACCAATACGTCTGTCACTCGATTTCTTTTCCAGTACGCGCACCCAGTGCCAGTCGCGGTTGCGGTTCACTTCTGTGCCTTTGCGCAGGTCTTTGAGAGTCTCCAACGCATCCTTGGGAAACACGCGCCAGCGCCCCTTGGCGGTATGAGCGACTTCGGCACGGTTGATTGCAAGCCCCACAAGTTCCCTCTGCAGGTCGAAGTAGCACAACCCGTCACCGTTGTGCAAAACCAGGGCCGGACTGTTCAATTCCAGCTCGATCCAATGTTGGCCGATTTGCGTCACGTACCCAATGACTTGACCCGCATTCTTGGGTGAGTCAAAGGCGCCAATATCCTCTTTGCGTCCCTGCACGAAATAGTCGGTAAAGGCGCGGTTGAAGTTCTGGTTCGGGTCCGGCGTGAAGCTAAACGTGGTGGCGCCACTGGAAGCGCGCGCCAGCGGTTGATGGGATTCCTGCCGTTCCTCGATCAATGCATCCAGCAGCTTTCGGTAGTGTGCCGTGATGTTCTTCACGTATCCCATGTCCTTGTAGCGTCCCTCGATCTTGAAGCTACGCACACCAGCGTCCACCAGCGCGGCGAGATTCTCGCTCTGGTTGTTGTCCTTCATTGAAAGCACGTGTTTGTCGTGCGCTACAAAGCGCCCTGCGGAGTCCACTACCTGATAGGGCAGACGACAGGCCTGGCTGCACTCGCCACGGTTGGCGCTGCGCCCGGTGTGGGCGTGGCTGATGTAGCACTGGCCGCTGTATGCGACGCACAGGGCTCCGTGCACAAAGAACTCCAGCGTGCAGTGGGTTTGGTCTCGAATGGCACGTATCTGCTGCAGCGTCAGCTCGCGCGCCAAAACGATTTGCGACAAACCGACGTCCTGCAAAAAACGGGCCTTTTCAGGGGTGCGGATGTCAGTCTGGGTGCTCGCATGGAGCTGAATCGGAGGCAGATCCATTTCAAGCAACCCCATATCCTGGATGATGAGCGCATCGGCACCGGCATCATAGAGTTGCCACGCGAGTTTGCGCGCACCTTCGAGCTCATCATCGCGCAGGATGGTATTGAGGGTAACAAAGATGCGGCTGTTGAAACGGTGCGCGTAGCGGACCAGATTCCCAATATCGGCCACGCTGTTATCGGCACTGGCGCGCGCGCCAAATGAGGGACCACCGATGTAGACCGCATCAGCGCCGTGATTGACGGCTTCGATGCCGATGGCGACGTCGCGCGCCGGCGCAAGAAGTTCGAGCTGAAAATCGGACAGGGATGCAGTCAGGGGCATGCGTCAATTATCCCTGTCTTAAACTTGGAGCCTATGCAAATGCAGCGCGTTGACGGGGTGGATGCTTTACGGGGCGTGGCCATGCTGTGGATGACAGTATTCCACTTCTGCTTTGACCTTGCCCAACAAGGCAGCATTCAGCAGAATTTCTACGCCGACCCGGTCTGGACCTGGCAACGCAGTTGCATCCTCAGCCTGTTCCTGCTGTGCGCCGGCATGGGGCAGGCCATTGCCATGCATCAGGGGCAAACCTGGCGGCGTTTTGGCAAGCGCTGGTTGCAGATCGTGGCTTGCGCAGCGCTGGTGAGCGCAGGTTCGGCCTGGATGTTCCCACGGAGTTTCATTTACTTTGGAGTGCTGCACGGCATGGCTGCCATGCTGATTGTTGTGCGCCTGACAGCGGGGTGGGGCGTCTGGTTGTGGCCCTTGGGAGGTCTCGCGATTGCTATGAAATGGATAGCGTCCTACGCAATATCTGCGGGCATTTTCGGACATTTTCTCAATGAATTGCCATTCAACGTGCTGGGCTTGGTCAGCGCCAACCCGATTACCGAAGACTACGTACCCCTGGTTCCGTGGTTGGGGGTGATGTGGTGGGGCATGGCGGGCATGCAATGGTGGCTGGAGCGGCAACAGAATGCGCCGGTGCAGCCACTTTCCGGGCAATCGCATCCTATTGCGGCGCTAGGGCGCTGGAGCCTGACCTACTACATGCTGCATCAACCGGTTCTACTGGGGAGTTTGTGGCTGTGGGCGCAGTTCATGCGATAGGAAAAGCTTTGCCAGCCGGATCGGTAAACACCACCAGGCTGGCGCTGTCCACCGAAAACTCGCCCTTGCCGAACTCCTTGCGCAAACGCACGGCGCGGCTACCAAAACTCAGGTCCACCGGCCCCTCAACACTGACTCCGATACTTAGTTTGGCGCTTCGGGTGCGGCTTAGTTGCTTCTCCATTTCGCCGCGGTCGGTCAGCGACTTACCCCAAACCTGCACCGCCTGCCGCCAAGCTGCCCTGACCCGTTCCAGCATGCCCTTGGGGTCACCCACTGCAGTCAACTGCTTGACCAGCCGCTGCAGGTTTTCCTCGTTGGCCTTTTCCTTCTCGATGCGCTCCTGCAACTCCTTGAACTGGCGTTCAAGCTCCGGGTTGGCGCCCACCACAACCCGTGTCAAATCGCCCTTGCTGGAGCCAAGCAGAGGAACCTTGAGCAGCATGGCTGCGCTGGTGGCGCCACCGATAAGTCGCCCACGCTGCGGTGCCTTGTTGCCGATGGTGATCTGGTTCATTGACTGCAACTGGCATTGCAGGGCCATGTCATCGAGCGCGATGGTGGTACCGGCTGAGACAGTGGAATCCTGGGCAAATCGGGCACTGACCGCACCGACCGCACGCACTACTGCATGGGCAATGATTCCGCCCTGCACCACGATATTGCCCTGCGCCTCCAGCAACCCTCCATCGACCGTTCCCTCCACCAGAATGTCGCCCTTGGCCTGAACTTTCATGCCCTGGATCACATCGCCCGCAACCTTGACCGTGCCGTCAAAACTGATATTTCCGGTAGCCAGGTTGACCGCTGCAACCTGCAACACCGGCTCTACCATGACACCATGGGGAATGCGAACCGGCTGACCCGCAATGACAGCGGTCAATAGGTTGGGGTCAGCTTCCGAGACCTGCACACCCGAGATGCCCGCAGCAAAGGGATGGTCAACACCAGCGCGTGGTGCCAGCACCGCGCCGCGCACGCTGTGACCTTCTTCGCCCGGCGTGGGTGGAATCCGGCGCATCAAGGCCGCGCCGGGTTGTACTAGGGTAATAGCACCGTGCTCCCGGTAGTCGATCAGGCCATCCGCATCCACCTTGGGAGCCCGGTCTACCGTTTGGGGAACCAGCTCCTCGAATACCGTGTCTGCGCCATCCATGGGAGCCAAACCGCTGGCAACCGAAAGTTGCTCCACCGCACCGAGCTGGCAGGCCTGTATCAAGGCAGCTTCGTCGATACCGAAAACGATTCCAGCTTCGGTCAGTGCACGAATGACATCCTCGATGGATGCCGGCTTTCCACCCCGAGGTGGCTTCAGGCTCAACGCTGCCGCCATGGCATTGGGAGTGATATGCACCTCAATGGCAGCATCGCGCCGCTCACCCACTTGCACCACAAACGGTGACTGACGAATATTGCAATCGTTCGCTGCGGTGGAAATTGCGTCCTCGAGCAACCAGCAGTTGGCCAGGCCCGACTCGGTCAGCAATACATGCAGGGCAGCCGGATCCACGGCGGGGCGTTGCGCGTCAGGTTGGACACGCAGGAAGATTTGCCCATCGGCTTCCGTAACGGCGATCCCTGCAAGTGCCATGCGTGTGCCTCCGTGTTGACCATCAAAAAACGCGGCCTCGGCCGCGTTTTCTGGTTATTCAAGCCGCGGCTTGTGTGGCATGTTACTCAATCTTTGCCTTGGCGCGAAGCTCTTCTTGAAACTTTGCCATTTTTTGCTGCAGCAATTGCTGGGAGATCTGGGGTTTGACTTCGTCGAAGGCGGGCAGCTTCGCATCACGCACATCGTCCAGACGGATGATGTGGTAGCCGAACTGGGTTTTCACAGGTGCTTCGGTCATCTTGCCCTTGGTCAGCGCCACCAGCGCTTCAGAGAATTCTTTCACGTAGCTGCTGGGGTTGGCCCAATCCAGGTTGCCGCCGTTTGCACCGGAGCCAGGGTCTTTGGAAGACTTCTTCGCAATCTCATCAAACTTGCCGCCCTTCTTCAGCTGGGCAATGATCGCCTTGGCCTGATCTTCCTTCTCTACCAGTATGTGGCGTGCCTTGTATTCCTTGCCGCTGTTGGCAGCCGCAAAACGGTCGTACTCGGCTTTCACCTGGTCGTCGGTCACCGGGTTCTTCTTCTGGTAGTCACCAAAGAGTTCGCGAATCAGAATCGACTGGCGGGCCAATTCCACCTGGGACCTGAAGTCGTCGGTAGCATCCAGACCACGGGACTGGGCTTCCTGCATGAAGATTTCACGGGCGATCACTTCGTCCTTGATTTGACCTTCCATTTCGGGTGTCACCGGTCGACCCGAACGCTTCACCTGCTCCATCAGCGCTTCAACTCGAGCCTTGGGTACTGCTTTACCATTAACGATCGCCACATTCTGGGCCCAGGCCGCAGGTACGCTTGCAACCAGGACGGCTGCGGTAGCCAGTGCGGACAAAATACGCTTGTTCATTCGGTTTCCTTATGGAGTGCTAATCAATATATTCGGTCTCAATGGCCAGGGCGTGGAGCCCCTGGTCCATGAAATCCAGCAGCGCATCATACACAAGGCGGTGGCAGGCCACCCGACTGCGCCCGGTAAACATTTGTGAAGCGACGCGAACCCGGAAATGGGTACCAAAGCCTGTGCCATTGGCTCCAGCATGTCCGTGGTGCTGGTGGCTCTCGTCGATCACCTCCAGTTTCACCGGGTCCAATCGCTCGCGCAAGCGCTTTTCCAGGTTCTGGGCGGAGGGTGCGTTCATGCCTTTGGGCCTTCGTGCGCTGTCTCGTCCGAGCGCAAATGGGGTGCAATGTAAAAGCCTTGCCCGATGATGAAAGCCAGCGGGAACACATAGCCCCAGAGCTTGAAATTCACCCAGAACTCCGTGCTGAAGTACAGCACCACATAGGCGTTACTTGCGGCCATGAATAGGCAATACACCACCCAGGCCAGGTTCAGGCGTCGCCAGACCGCATCGGGCAGTTCGAGTTGGCTGCCCAGCAGCATCTTGAGAAAATTCTTCTGCATGACCCAAAGCGCAACCGCAAGCCCGATTGCCATGGCGCTGTACAGCACGGTGGGTTTCCACTTGATAAAGCGCTCGTCATGCAACACCAGAGTGAGCGTGCCAAACACCATGATCAGCACCAGCGTGATCTTGTGCATGGTCTGCAATTTGCGGTCAATCGCCAGGATCAATCCCATCTGAACCGCGGTGGCGGCCATCAGGGTCGCGGTACCGACATAAATGTCGTACAGCTTGTATGCGGCGAAGAAAAACGCGATGGGAAAGAAGTCGATCAGAATTTTCATGCAGGCATGAAGTGTAACGAGGCCGAGTTCATGCAGTAGCGCACGCCGGTCTCGGTCGGCCCGTCCTCAAATACATGACCCAGATGCGCGCCGCAGTCCGGGCACAGGGCTTCGGTACGCACCATCCCGTGCGAGCGATCGGTGCGCGCCAGCACGGCACCCTCGGCGATGGCCTGGTCAAAGCTGGGCCAGCCGCACCCCGCATCGAATTTGGAGGCGGACGCAAACAGCAGCTTGTTGCAACAAATGCAGTGGTAGGTTCCCTGGCGGAACTGGTCCGCATACCTGCCGGTGAACGGGCGCTCGGTGGCAGCATGGCGCGTCACTTCAAAAGCCACGGGCTCTGCGCCGCGGGCCTGCAGCGAAGCCTTCCATTCTTGTTCGGTTTTCTCAACAGGGTAGGGCATAGTGAGTGCTTTGAAGGGTTCAGGAACTGCAACTAATGGCAATGCTACCCGCCCAGTCGGGGGGGAAATCGGCATACGCCTCGCAGCCCGGATGTTCGTCGTAAGGCGAATGAAGCACCGTCAGCAGCGTGGACACCAGCGAATAATCCTGGGTCCTGGCGGCCTGGATGGCCAGTTCGCCGACATGGTTGCGGAGTACGAATTTCGGATTGGTGTTGAGCATCAATTCGCATGAATGCGTCCGTGGATATTGCGTAATACGCTCTGAAAACTGTAGCAGCCACAGGTCTATCCCGGTGCGGTCGGTGAACAGTTCGCGCACCGATGCGTCGTTGCGGTCCGCGTTCCGGCACCAGCGGCTCAGCCGCCGCCAGAATATGGTGTAGTCGACCCGGTCGCCGCCGAGCAAGCGCAGCAGTTCATCGCACCGCCGGCTCGAGTCCGCATCGGCCTGCGCAAAGCCCAGCTTGGCAGCCATGCGGTTTGCATACGCAGCGGCAAAGCCAGGCTTGAAGGCTTCGAGCGCTTTTATCGCCAATGTCTGGTCTGGGATGAGTGGCAACATTGCCTGGCCCAGACAGTGCAGGTTCCAGTACGCCACATGAGGCTGCTGCTGAAAAGCATAGCGTCCACGGTGGTCGGAGTGGTTGCAGATGTGACCTGGATCGTAGGCGTCAAGGAACTGAAACGGTCCGTAATCCAGGGTCAAACCCAGAATGCTCATGTTGTCGGTGTTCATGACTCCGTGGCAAAAGCCAACCGCCTGCCACATCGCGACGGTCTGTGCCGTGCGCACGGCCACCGCCTGCAGCAGACTGGCATAGGCATTGCCTCCCAACGCCTGATCGACCCGGCATGATGGAAAGAAGCGCTCGATTACGTAGTCCGCGAGTTCGCGCAGTTGCGTGTGCTGGCCGTGGTGACTAAAGTGCTCGAAGTGGCCAAAGCGGATAAAGCTCGGTGCCACGCGCGTCACCACTGCGGCAGTTTCCATCGTCTCACGGCGCACCGGCAGGTCCGAACCGGTAACGCACAGCGCACGGGAGGTCGGTATGCCCAGCCCCTGCATCGCTTCACTGCACAAAAATTCACGAATGCTCGAACGCAGCACGGCGCGGCCGTCACCCATGCGGGAGAACGGGGTCAGCCCCGCGCCCTTGAGTTGAATCTCCTGACCCGAGGTTTCACCCAGCAGGATGGCGCGCCCGTCGCCCAGCTGGCCGGCCCATACGCCAAACTGGTGGCCGCTGTAGACGCTCGCCAGCGGCGCCATTCCGGGCATCAGCTGGTTGCCCGAGAGCACCTGCAGCCACTCTTGCGCATTCTCTTCAAAGTCGGTCCAGCCCAGTTCCCGCGCCAGGGCGGGGTTGCGGCCCACCCAGCAGGCTTGCCCGATCGGCGTGGGAGCCAGGGGTACAAAAAATGCCTCCCCGAGCGCCGAAAAGCTGCTGCGCCAACATGCCGGGGAGGTGGTTTCAGGGGGCGCGGACTGGCATTCGATCATGTCGGAATTGTCCCGTAGATGACTATGTCCGAGAATATTTGGGGGATTGATGCGGTTACCATGCCGCTACGCGCGAAACAGCGTCCCATTCACTTTTTTTTGACTATCTCAGGAGACACGTGCCATGTTTGGTTTAATGCAAAGCCACCAGTTGCTCATTTCATCCTTGATCGATTTCGCCGAGCGCCACCATGGCGATGCAGAAGTGGTGTCTCGTCGGGTGGAAGGCGATATTCACCGCTACACCTACAAGGATGTTGCGGCGCGTTCGCGCCAGGTGGCCAATGCGCTGGACCGTCTGCAACTGGCTTTCAGTGATCGCGTAGCCACACTGGCCTGGAACGGATACCGGCACCTGGAACTGTATTTCGGTGTGAGCGGCACCGGTCGCGTGCTGCACACACTCAATCCGCGTCTGCATCCTGACCAGGTGGCCTGGATTGCCAACCACGCCGAAGACCAGGTGCTGTGTTTTGACCTCAGCTTTCTTCCCATCATCAAAGCGGTGCATGCTCGCTGCACCACCATCAAGCACTACATCGCACTGTGCGACGCCGACAAACTGCCCAACGACACCGGCATTCCTGGTCTGCAGAGCTACGAGGCCTGGATCGGAGTGCAGCCGTCGAGCTACACCTGGCCCAGCTTTGACGAGAACTCTGCGTCGAGCATGTGCTACACCAGCGGCACGACCGGCAACCCCAAGGCGGCGCTCTACAGTCACCGCTCTACCATGCTGCACGCCTTTGCCGTGGCGCTACCGGATTCGCTGAGTTTGAGTGCGCGCGAATGCATCATGCCGGTGGTGCCCATGTTCCACGTCAACGCCTGGGGCCTGCCCTATGCAGCGGCCATGACGGGCGCCAAGATGGTGTTCCCAGGCCCGGCGATGGACGGCAAATCTATCTACGAGCTCATCGAAAGCGAAGGCGTGTTGTGCGCTGCCGGTGTGCCCACCATCTGGCAGATGATGCTCACACACATGGAAACCAACGGGCTGCGCTTTAACACGCTCAAACGCACGGTCATCGGTGGCTCGGCCTGCCCGCCGGCCATGATTTCGACTTTCAACGAAAAATACGGTGTGGAAGTGATTCACGCCTGGGGCATGACCGAAATGTCGCCCCTGGGCACGGCCTGCATTCTCAAGAGCAAACATCTGGCGCTGAGCGCTGAAGAAAAGATGAAGGTGCGTCTCAAACAAGGTCGCGGCATTTTTGGTGTGGACATGAAAATCGTCGATGCCGAAGGCAAGGAGTTGCCCTGGGACGGCAAGGCGTATGGCGACCTGCTGGTCAAAGGGCCGTGGATCATCAGCGACTATTTCAAAGGCGAGGGCGGCTCGCCGCTGGTCGATGGCTGGTTCCCCACTGGAGACGTGGCCACCATCGACGCCGATGGCTATATGCAAATCACCGACCGCAGCAAGGACGTGATCAAGTCTGGTGGCGAATGGATCAGCTCCATTGATGTGGAAAACATTGCCATGGCACACCCGGGCGTTGCAATGGCGGCCTGCATCGGCATGAAGCACCCAAAATGGGATGAGCGTCCCATCGTAGCGGTGGTGAAAAAGCCGGGCGCCGAAGTGACGCGCGAGGAACTGATCGCCTTCTACGAAGGCAAGACCGCGAAGTGGCAGATCCCCGATGATGTGGTGTTTGTCGATGCCATTCCCCTAGGCGCCACCGGCAAGATGATGAAGACCCGGCTGCGTGAAGTGCTCAAGGACTACAAATTGCCCACGCTGTAACCGTGGCGCCAGTCGCCTTGGCGATAGCAACTACGGGAAACCCCTTGCGCTTGTGCTCGCAAAAATAGATAGGCTACGCGGCATTGTGATTAACAGGAGACATGACATGAAAATTGCATTCAAATTGGCTGCCGTTGCTTTGGCAGTGCTGGGTTCGAACGTGGCAATGGCCCAAAAGGGCGAGACTGTGAAAATGGTCAGAATCGACCCCTTGACGGGCTTGCTTGGGCCAGTGGGCGTCAGTCAGCTCAAGGGTTACCAGTTCTTTGCGGAGAAGTTCAGCGGTGCCGGTAACCCCGCTGGCGTCAAATTTGAAATCACCGGCATCGACAACAAGCTAAGCCCCACCGAAAGCTTGAACGCGCTCAAGGCAGCAATTGACCAGGGGGTGCGTTACATCGTTCAGGGCAATGGGTCGTCTGTTGCGTTGGCGTTGACCGATGCGGTGACCAAGCACAACGAGCGCAATCCGGGCAAGGAGATCATCTACCTCAATGACTCGGCCGTGGACCCCGACCTGACCAACGGCAAATGCAGCTATTGGCACTTCCGTTTCGATGCCGATACGTCCATGAAGATGGAAGCCATGTCGAGTTTCATGGAGAGCCAGAAGGATATCAAGAAGGTCTATATCCTGGGCCAGAACTATTCGCATGGCGTTCAGGTAGCA
Organism: uncultured beta proteobacterium; assembly: GCA_903864505.1. Classification (GTDB taxonomy): domain Bacteria; phylum Pseudomonadota; class Gammaproteobacteria; order Burkholderiales; family Burkholderiaceae_C; genus Allorhodoferax. Next base: position 19,947 of record CAIPGC010000136.1, read on the forward strand.
AAGTTCACCAAGGAAACGCTGGCGCGTAAACGTCCTGACATCCAGGTGGTGGGCGAAGACCTGCACCCGCTGGCGCAAACCCGCGACTTTGCTCCCTACATTGCCAAGATCAAGGCCTCGGGCGCTGACACGGTAGTCACCGGCAATTGGGGCTCGGACCTGTCGCTGTTGATCAAAGCCGCCAACGAAGGTGGCTACACCGGCAAGTTCTTTACCTACTACGCCGGCGTGACTGGCACCCCATCGGCGCTGGGCACCAACGGTGCGGGTCGTGTGTACCAGATTGCCTACAACCACTACAACATGGGTGGGCAAATGGACAAGTGGATGAACGAGTTCAAACAGAAATACAACGACGATTTCTACACCGGATCCACCATCCGGATTTATCAGATGCTGGGCGCTGCTATGGCCAAAGCGAAGTCGACCGATCCGTTGAAGGTTGCTGCCGCGATGGAAGGTCTCAAAGTTGACAGTTTCAACGGCGAAGTGGAAATGCGCAAGGCCGATCACCAGTTGCAGCAACCGCTCTATATCACCGTCTGGCAGAAGGCCGACAAGAAGTACCCCTACAGTCCGGAAAACACGGGTATGACCCTGGCACCGCTGAAGGAGTACCCCAACTACGTCTCCAGTACTCCCACCAGTTGCCAGATGAAGCGTCCCTGATGAGACTGACCCCGGCGCTCCGCCGTTACACGGGTCGCTGCCCCCCGAGGGGGTGAATTTCCCTTGGGGCGGGTTATCCGCATCGGGTCATTTCATTTCTATGGGTGAGGAAGGTCGCTG
>CAIPGC010000137.1 GCA_903864505.1 uncultured beta proteobacterium
CCTCACGGGCCTGATGCCCATCGGCTGGATCGTGCTCAACATCATCTTCCTGCATCAGCTCACCGAGCAAAACGGTTCGTTCAAGGTACTGCAGGACTCCATCGCGGGGATCACCGAAGACCGGCGCCTGCAACTGCTGCTGATTGCCTTTGCGTTTGGTGCCTTCTTCGAGGGTGCTGCCGGCTTTGGTACACCGGTGGCGGTCACTGCAGCCATCCTGATCGGCCTGGGCTTTTCGCCATTGGCTGCTTCAGGACTTTCGCTGATTGCCAATACCGCACCGGTGGCCTACGGCGCGCTGGGCACCCCTGTCATCACGCTGGCCAAAGTGCATGGCTACGACCTGATGGCCGTGTCGTCGATGATCGGACGCCAGTTGCCGTTCTTCTCGCTGCTGGTGCCATTCTGGTTGATCTGGGCCTTTGCCGGACGCAAGGGAATGATGCAGATCTGGCCCGCCGTTCTGGTGACCGGTGTGAGTTTCGCCATCCCACAGTTTCTGGTGTCCAACTACATGGGGCCGGAACTGGTGGACGTGATCGCAGCACTGGTCTCCATGACCTGCCTGGTGCTGTTCCTGCGTGTCTGGCAGCCCAAGGAAGTATGGCGCTCGGTCTCCCTCAAAGGCCACGAAGCCGACGGTGGCGAAGCCCGTGCCGCAATGCCCATTACGCAGCATCCCCGCGCTGAAGTGATTCGCGCCTGGACCCCCTGGATCATCCTGACCGTGTTTGTGTTCATCTGGGGCCTGCCGGTTGTCAAGACATTCTTCAATGGCATCTTCGCGCCGGCTTTCCCGATTGAAGGTTTGCACCAGATGGTAGAGAAAGTCGCTCCGGTGGTCTCCAAGCCCACCAAAGAAGGTGCGATCTATGTCTTCGGCCTGCTCTCAGCCACCGGCACCGGCATTTTGCTGGCCGCGCTGGTGGGCGGCTTTGCAATGAAATACAGCTTCGGTCAGTTGGTGGCCGCCTACGGCCGCACGCTCTGGCTGGTGCGCTACTCGCTGCTGACCATCGTCCTGATGCTGGGACTGGGCACGCTGACACGTTTCTCCGGTCTGGACACGACCCTGGGTCTGGCCTTTGCCACCACCGGTGTGCTGTACCCCTTCTTCGGTACCCTGATGGGCTGGCTGGGTGTTGCACTGACGGGGTCAGATACCGCCAGCAACGTGTTGTTCGGCGGCATGCAGAAAGTCGCTGCAGAGCAACTCGGCCTCTCGCCCAACCTGATGGGCGCCGCCAACAGCTCCGGTGGCGTGATGGGCAAGATGATCGACGCGCAATCTATTGTGGTGGCTTCCACCGCCACACGCTGGTTTGACCACGAAGGTGACATCCTGCGCTACGTGTTCTTCCACTCGATTGCACTGGCCAGCCTGGTCGGTGTCTTTGTTACCTTGCAAGCCTATGTGTGGCCATTCACGGCGATGGTTGTGAAGTAAGCACCGCGACTCGCTTTCAGCATTTTTCGCCGGCAGCATGCACTGTGGTGCGTCCTGCCGGCGCTAGACGCTGGCGGCATTTTGCTGGCCGGCGCCAATGGCAGTCTGGTCTGAATTGTGTGAAAGCAGGGGTTTCATCGTGGCCATAAACAACACACTGCTCCGTCCTGGAGTTGTCCTTTTGCAGCGACTAGGCCTTCGGGCACGGCTGCGCCTGATGGCTCTCGTGCTGTTAGGTCCCTTGATTGTCATGGCTGCGCTTTTAGTGGGTCAAAATTCTTCTCTGCATGCAGGCAAGACCTTCGAGACCATTTTCGCCGCTGTCGGCGTACTCATTTCCATCTACTTGTATGCCGCGTTTTACGTGAGCATTGTCGCTACGGTGGAAACGTTGGCACGCGTTGTTGAAGACGCCGCCATGGGCGATCTTTCTCACGTCGTCGTGGTTCCGGGAAACGATGAACTTGCGCGAGCCGGACGCAATCTGGAGTCGATGAGTGAAAATTTTTCAGGTCTGGTTGGAACGATTCGCAACCAGGCCGTGCATGTGGCACAAGCGGGTGAGTCCCTGACGTCCAACATGAGCGATCTTTCGCAGAGAACGGAAGCACAAGCTGCAAGTCTGGAGCAAGCCAGTGCCAGCATTCTTGGATTGAACGAATCAGTGCAAAACACCGCCAGCCGTGCCAAAGAAGTGGATGCGCTGACACAGCGTGTGCGAAGTGAAGCCGAGGCAGGAGCGCAGGCGATGGACGTGGCGGTTCGAGCCATTGGGGAAATCCAAAGCAGTTCCAAACACATGGGAGAAATTGTTGGAGTGATCGATGGCATCGCATTCCAGACCAATATTCTGGCGCTGAACGCCGCAGTGGAAGCCGCGCGCGCAGGTGAATCAGGACGCGGCTTTGCCGTAGTGGCGAGTGAGGTACGCACCTTGGCGCAACGAAGCGCCACCTCGGCACGCGAGATCCGCGACTTGATCGCCAGTTCGGGCAAGCAGGTAACTCTCGGCGTGACGCGCATTGGCGCTGTCACGGACAACTTGCGTACCGTAGTCAAAGGCATTCACGAGGTGGCGGGTGGCCTGGAAGGCATAGCCTCCGCCAGCACCGAACAAAGCACGACCCTGTCCGAAATTGCGCAGGCGGTCAAGGAGCTCGACAGCATTACCCAGCGCAATGGAGCCATGGTGGACGATGCCCTGCATGCCACGATGGGACTGCGTGACCGTGCCTCGCACCTCAGCGAGGCGGTCGCCTCCATCAAGCTGCGCCGGGGCACGGCGGACGAAGCCTATGCGATGGTTAAGCGCGGGTACGACCTCATCAAACGCGATGGACTGGCAAGTGCTGCCCGACAGTTTCATGACCAACAAGGAGCATTTCGCGACAGGGATCTGTATGTTTTTGTGTTCGACCGCAACGGACGCTACGACGTTTTTGGATCCACCCCAGACAAGGTTGGCCAGACGACCTATGACATTCGAGGACTCGACGGTGACCACGTCATTCGCGAGGGCTTTGCTGCTGCCGAGCGCGGTGGTGGCTGGATTGACTATGAAGTGGTGAACCCGACAAACGGTGTCGTAGATGAAAAGACTTCGTATATCTTGCCTCTGGATAACGACCGACTGATCGGTTGCGGCATCTTTAAACCCAAGGGAGGCTTCAACCTGCGCGCGCATTAGCCACAATAGGGGCATGTTCCACATTGTTCTGGTCGAGCCCGAAATTCCGCCCAACACCGGCAACGTCATCCGCCTGGCTGCCAATACCGGCTGTACCTTGCACCTGGTGGAGCCGTTGGGCTTCTCCATGGAAGACCGGTACATGCGCCGCGCCGGACTCGATTACCACGAGTACGCCACCGTGCACCGGCATTCCAAATGGCAGGACTTTCTGGAGAAAGAGCAACCAGCCAGTAGCCGCCTGTTTGCGCTAACCACCCGTGGCACTGGCAGCGTGCATGGTACCGCGTTTCACCCCGGCGATTACCTGGTGTTTGGCGCCGAAACCAGAGGACTCTCGGACGCAGTCCGAGCGAGCTTCGCGCCAGGGCAATGCCTGAAGCTTCCCATGCGTGAAGGACAGCGCAGCTTGAACCTGAGCAACGCGGTGGCGGTTACCGTATTCGAGGCGTGGCGGCAAAACGGGTTTGCCTGACGCCGCTAACAATGCCTCAGGCGTAATGTCGGGCTATCGACTCGGCAATGCAGACCGGCTTGGACGAGCCTTCGCGCTCTACGGTCACTTCCCACGCCATTTGAAAACCGTTGTTATCGATGGGGTCGCAGGCCAGCAATTTCATATGTGCACGCAGTTGGCTGCCCACAGGCACCGGCGCAATGAAACGGACTTTGTTGAGTCCATAGTTCACCCCCATGCGCGTTTGCACAATACGCAAGGCGGATTCGAAAAAGCGTGGAAGCAGTGACAGGGTAAGAAACCCGTGCGCAATGGTGCTGCCAAACGGACCCGCCTTGGCACGTTCCTCGTCCACATGGATCCACTGGTGGTCGCCCGTCGCCTGGGCAAACTGATTGACCTGTTCCTGGGTGATCGCGATCCAGTCACTGGTCGCGACTTCCTGCCCGATCAGCGGCACAAACTCTCCCAGTGTTTCATATGTTTTCATGGTGCCTCCAACCAGGCACACAAAGGCGCCCACTGCTCCAGGTCTTTCTCGACCCGGCGTGGGGTCACGTCAAACAGGGTCAACCCCCGGGCCGTGAGGTGAATGTAGTTCTGGGTATCGCGCAGATAGCCCAGCATGGGCACGCCCAACTGCTCTACGAACTCGTGCAGGTGGTCGGCCGCAATGGTACGGGCATCGACGCGCATGCCGACCAGAGCGACCCGGGTCTTCTCTGTATGTTTGCTGCCGGCGAGTTGGTCCAGAAACACGCGTGTGGCGAAAATGTCGAACACGCTAGGCTGCAGCGGGATAATGATCTTGTCGGCGATCTTCATCACATCCTTGAGCCGCCCGCCATGCAAGCCGGCGGGCGTGTCGAGCACCACGTGGGTCGTACCCCTGGGGGGCCGGGCAATTTCGTCGGCACTGATGTCCCAACTTCGTATCGGACGGGCCGCGACCGGCCGCAGCCCCAGCCACAGCTTGGACGACTGTTGGCGGTCAACATCTCCCAGCATCACTGCGTGTCCCTGACTGGCGAAATAACCTGCGATATTGGTCGACAAGGTTGACTTGCCGACACCGCCCTTCGGATTGGCCACCACCACGATTGGCATGACATGCTCCTGACTTGGAATATTTTGTTATGTTAACGCCATGGAACATACCCCCACCTGGTTGCTCAACAGCTTCATCTACCTCAGCGCCGCCGTCATCGCCGTACCCGTGAGCCAGGCACTCGGGCTGGGCTCCATCATTGGCTACCTGTGCGCGGGCATCGCCATTGGTCCCTGGGGACTGGGGCTGGTCACCAATGTGGACGACATTTTGCACTTTGCCGAGTTTGGCGTGGTGCTTATGCTGTTTCTGGTGGGACTGGAGTTGGAGCCCCGGCGCCTGTGGAGCCTGCGCCGTCCGATTTTTGGCTGGGGCTGTGCACAGGTGTTGGCCTGTGCCGTGGTTCTGTGCACCGTGGCGCTGCTGGCCGGCGTGGGATGGAGGACGGCCCTGGTGGCTGGGCTGGGTCTGGCGCTTTCCAGCACCGCCATTGCCTTGCAGGTCATGGGCGAGCGCAATCTGCTGCCAACTGGCAGTGGCCAGGCCGGGTTTTCCATTCTGTTGTTTCAGGACGTGGCGGCCATCCCAATCCTGGCGCTGCTACCTCTGCTGGGTGAAACTTTAGCATCAAATAGCGCCACAGGCTCCGCAGAACATGCGTGGGAAGCTATAAAAATAGTAGCGGCTATTACGTGTATTGTGCTCGGTGGCCGACTGCTGCTACGCCCCTTGTTTCGCTGGATTGCCGCCAGCAATACCCGCGAGATCTTTACTGCAGCCTCGCTGCTGCTGGTGGTGGGCATTGCCGCGCTGATGCAGTGGGTGGGCTTGTCGATGGCGTTGGGCGCGTTTCTGGCCGGTGTGCTGCTGGCGGAAAGCGAATACCGGCGCGAGCTGGAAACCAATATCGAACCCTTCAAGGGACTGCTGCTGGGACTGTTTTTCATCGCCGTGGGGATGGGCGTGGACTTTGGCGTGCTGGCGCAATTTCCCCTGCAGATGCTGGGCATCGTGGTGGGCTTCCTGGGTCTGAAGTCGGCCGTAATTTACGCGCTGACACGGCAAATGGAGCTGCCGTTTCAGGAGCGGCCAGTGCTTACGCTGCTGCTAGCCCAAGGCGGCGAGTTTGCGTTTGTGGTGTTCCAGGCGGCAGCAGGTGCCCACGTGTTCTCTGCGCAAACGGCCTCGCTGCTGGTGGGGGCGGTGGCAGTGTCCATGCTGGTCAGCCCGCTGCTGTTGGTCGCCATGGACCGCTGGCTGCTACCGCGCTATGCGAACTGCGGTACCACGCCGATGCAGGAAATTTCTGAGCAACAAGATGCCCCGATCCTGATTGCCGGTTTCGGTCGCTACGGGCAAATTGTGGCGCGCGTCCTGCTGGCCCAGGGCATTCAGTGCACCGTGCTTGACCACGATGCCGAGATGATCGAAGCCGCGCGGCAGTTCGGCTACCGCGTGTTTTACGGCGACGCCACTCGCCTGGACCTGCTGCGCACCGCCGGGGCCGCCAGCGCCCGGATTCTAGTGGTTGCGGTCGATGAAGTGGAGCAGTCGCTGGAGATTGTGGACTTGGTCAAGGAACACTTCCCGATGCTGCAAATTGTGGCGCGTGCGCGCGATGTCACCCACTGGAACCAGCTACGCGACCGCGATGTGACGCTGGTACAGCGCGAGCTGTTTGAATCCAGCCTGATGAGCGCGGCCAGCGTGCTGGAACTGCTGGGCCAGACCAGTGAATGGGTGCAACAGACGGTTCAGAGCTTTCGCCGGCACAACCTGGAGTTGTTCGAACAGCTACACCCCCACTACCGCGACCGCGCCAAACTGATCTCGGTGGTCAAGCAGGGGCGAGCGCAACTCGACGAGCAGATGGCGCGCGAACGGGAAATTTCTGCTCAGCGCGCTGGAGGTGGAGGTGGAGGCGGAGCATAGGACGGTGCGCCTGTCTGTGACGGCGGCGGTGGCATGAGTACAGGACCCAGTTGGCGGTAAACCGCCCCCGGCACCTCGTTGCCTTTGGCAGCCATGCACTGCTGGTAGACCAGGTCGTACTGGCGCTGCGCATTGGCACTGGTTGCAGCGCCGCGGTTCAATCCGGCAGCAGTGCCAACAATCAAACCTGCAAACGCACCGGAACCGGTGCGGTCGTGGTGTCGCCCGCTCACTGCGTTGCCGGCAACCGCGCCGATCAAGGCACCCGCCAGTGCGGAACCCACCACGGCATCGGTTGGTGCATCCGCGTCGACCGACTCTTCAGCCTGGCTGCGGCACATCTCGTCTTCCTGTTCAAACAGGTCGGGCGGCTTGCCTGGGGCGGGCGCCACCACCACGCGTGGTTGTGGCGGAGTAGCCGCACATGCAGTCAACCCCACACAACACACCATGACCAGCGCACCGCACCAGAATACCGACCAAGGCTTCATTGCGGTACTCCGGGCGGCGTGGCTGGCACCGTCTTCCACCCCCCTGGACAGGTCGGCACATATGGGTAGTAACTTGCAGAGGCCTCACAGTAATACCAGACCTGGGGCGCAACATGGTTCACTACAGGAGGAGAAACCGGGGCAGTGGCGCCCGGCGCATTTTGCTGAAGCACCACCACTGGCGGCTGGTAAGGATCAGGATAGGGGTAGACCGGCTGCGGATAGAAGTACCACAGTCCGCCAATCACCCACCACCATCCCAGGCGACCGCCATGGTTACCGTGGTGCCAGTTGCCTGACCGCCACTGGTGCAAATCATGGCCCTCGAAATGCCGGATATCGCCGCGCCACTCCCGGTGGCGGCCCCCTTCACGAGACTGTGCCACCGCGGCAAGCGGCAGTGCGCTCAGGCACGCGAATGCAAGTCCAAAACCAACGGTCCAACGCTTCATACATCACCTCACCCTATCAAATGCGCCCAACTCAATACGCCGGGGCCCGAACCCCCTAACGTTGCAGCCGCATTTCTGTTGACCCGGTGCAACATCGGCTTCATGTTTACTTATAGCGCGCGCAGCGGGGTTTCGCCACCAAATTTGCATCTTTACATCGCCTTCGCGCAGGAACACCCAACTGCGGGCGACGCCGCAAACCACTGATAAGCTTGCAGCATGCCTGCTTACGACCTACGCCAGCTTTTCTCACACCGCCATTTTCTGCGCTTCTGGTGGGCGCGCATGACCGGCATCATGGGCAACCAGATGCTGATGGTGGCAGTTGCGTGGCACATGTACGACATTACCGCCAGCGCCTGGGATCTGGGTCTGGTCGGACTATTTCAGTTCATCCCGGCGCTACTGTTCACCTTGCCCGCCGGGCATGTGGCCGACCGACTGCACCGTGGCCGTATCTTTGCCGCCTGCATGGCGGCGCAGGCGCTCGTGGCGCTCGTGCTGGTCGCCGCCACCCAGTACCAATTTGCCACCCGTGAACTGGTTCTGACCATTTCGGTGGTTCTGGGGTTGGCGCGCGCCTTTCAAATGCCGGTGCAGCAGGCACTCACTCCCTTGCTGGTACCGGCACATTTGCTGCAGCGCGCCATTGCGCTGAGCTCCAGCGGCTTGCAGGCCGCGGTCATTGGCGGGCCGGCGTTGGGCGGATTCCTGTACGCCATGTCCACCACGGCGGTATATGTGGCCTGTGCAGCGCTGCTGTTTGTCAGTTGCGCTCTGACGCTCACGGTGCGCTACCGTCACCAGCCGTCGATGCACGCGGCGACCTGGAGCACAGTGATGGCTGGGCTGGTCTATGTCTGGCAGCGCAAGGTGCTGCTGGGGGCGACGTCACTGGACCTGTTCGCCGTCTTGTTGGGCGGAGCAACCGCGCTGCTGCCGATCTACGCCCGCGACATTCTCAACACAGGCCCCGAAGGGTTGGGCCTGCTACGGGCGGCTCCGGCTGCCGGAGCCCTGGTCATGGCGCTGGTGCTGCTGCGATGGCCGCTTGAGCGCAAGGTGGGCCACAAACTCCTTGGCGCGGTCGCAGTCTTTGGGCTTGCCACCATCGTGTTCGGCCTTTCAACCCATTTTGGTTTGTCCTTGCTGGCGCTGGCAATCTCGGGGGCCGCCGACAACATCAGTGTGGTAACGCGCCTGACCCTGATGCAAATGGAGACACCCGATGCCTTGCGCGGTCGAGTCTCCGCGGTCAACTCGATCTTTATTGGTGCGTCGAACCAACTCGGCGAATTCGAGTCCGGCGCAACCGCGGCGTGGTTTGGCCCGGTTGGCTCGGTCGTCGCTGGAGGCATCGGAACCCTGCTGATTGCGGGCAGCTGGCTACGTCTGTTTCCAGCGCTGGCCAAACGCGACCGGATCGATTGAAGCAAACTCCCATCACGCCAGACGCACCGTTGATCCCACACCAACCGGGATGGATGGGGATCGGCAGTGACATGTTAACCTTGTGTCATGTTTAGTCCGTCACAGGCCGATGTACGCCAATTTTTTTGCTCAACATACACAAAAGCGCGCACAGGGCAAGCGCTGGAAGCTATTGAAATAATAGCAAGTCGGTGGATGGATGAGCACCCCGAGTATGCCCAGGACTTTGCCGATGTGGAAGCGGCGCTGCGCTCGATGACCGAAGTTCAGCCTGGTCGGGACAACCCGTTCCTGCACCTGTCCATGCACCTGTCCATCACCGAACAGTGCAGCATTGACCAGCCGCGTGGTATCCGCCAGGCCGTGGAACTCCTCACCCACCAGCGCAATTCGCTGCACCATGCGCACCACGAGGTGATGCAATGCCTAGGGAAAATGCTGCAAGAGAGTCAAAGCGCTGGGCGTCCGCCCGATGGCGAGGCCTACATTGCGTGTGTGCAGCGCCACGCCACACGAGACTGATCGGGCCGCGCGCCAACACGGCGGCCCCAGTCTGTTATTCTTTTCTACCGTTACCCCAGTGGGTCATTGCCATGCATCACGTAAACTGCCATCACCATGTCCGCCAGCAGTCCATGCCACTGCCAAGAAGAATAAGCAGTCTGGCACTGCTGCTAGCGCTCTGCCTGGCCGGTTGTGGCGGTGGCGGTAGCGGTGGCGACACGGGATCCTCATCGAACGCCCTCGCACCCGCCAGTTGCACCACAGCCGACCAGCGAATATGGCTCAAGAGCTACATGGAAGACCAGTATTTCTGGTTTGACCATTTAGGCACCGCCAATGAAGCTGCTAAGGACATGAACGGGTACTTCAGTTCGCTGCTTTACCCAGTGGTGGACCGCTATAGCTTTACCGAGTCGACCACACAGTTTGTGCAGTTCTATCGGGAGGGAACGTTTGTCGGATATGGGTACTCATTGGCCTGGTCAGATGCGGCCAGGACTATCCTGAAAGTGCGCACGGTGGAGCCGCTCAGCCCGGTCGGGCTCGCGGGCTTGAAGCGCGGGGACACCATCATTTCAATTGATGGCTACACCCCGGCGCAGATAGTTGCCGGTACGCCGGGGCGAGTCAGCAGCGCAGGCATCTCCAGAACATTGGTGGTTGGCGATGCCACCGGAGCAACCCGGACGCTGAATGTGAACTCCGCCGAGTTCGCCTATGTGTCAGTTCCAGCAGCCAGCGTACTGACGCAAGACATCGGCGGCTCGAGCATCAAGGTGGGCTACATGGTGTATCAGCAATTCATCAACGCCAGCGTTGGCGAACTGGCCACCGCTTTTACCTCCTTTGCTGCCGCCGGGGTCAAACAGTTGATTGTTGACTTGCGCTACAACGGCGGAGGCAGTGTTGCCGTGGCACGCGATTTGGCCAGCATGCTCGGGGGCAGCAGTCTGGCGGGAAAAGTCTTTATCAATTTACGCTACAACACACGTCACCCGGAAAACAACTCGACCTATGGGTTTGCCTACTCGGCACAGTTGCCGGCCGCCCCGCTCAATGGGTTATCGCGGATCATCTTCATTACAGCGGAAGGAACGGCATCGGCCAGCGAACTCGTCATCAACGGCCTCAAGCCCTACATTCCGGTCGTAATAGTCGGTACCACAACCTACGGCAAGCCCTATGGCTTCATGCCGGTGGATGCCTGCGGACTGACCTACAACACAGTCAATTTCGAATCGGTGAATGCACTGGGCGAGGGCCGCTACGACAACGGCATCGCCCCCACCTGCGAGGTGGCCGACGACCTTGACCATCAATTGGGAGATCCGGCGGAGAAACGCCTGTCGGCCGCGCTGCAATACATCAAGACAGGTTCCTGTGCGGTACCGTCAGCCCGCACCAGCGTCCTGAAGGCCCTGGCATCGAGCACCCAGCGCGGCGGCGCAGACAACGCGTTTGGGGAAGTCCCCCCGCAGCGGATGGTGGCTGACTAACGCAGCCAGCTTTGCGGAATGGTCTTGAGATCGCCGGGCAGACTGCCCACGTAATTGGCCAACTCCCGGAGCTCGTCATTACTGAACTGCTTGGCAATGCCCCCCATGATCGGATGGCTGCGCCCGATCAACTCCTTATCGGTAGTTTTGTAGGCTTTCAGTGCCGCATAGAGGTAGTCCGGGTGCTGACCGGCAATTTTCGGGTAGGTCGGATCCATCGGCTTGCTAAAGCTGTCGCCATGGCAGGTGATGCAACCGCCCTTGGTCACCAGTTCCATTGCCTTGGCCGAGCCAGTGGGCGCAGGTGCCAGTGGCGCGAGGTTGAAGTTCACCCCGTTGGAACTGTAATAGGCGGCCAGGTCAGCAATATCCTGCGCTGTCAACGCATCTGTAATGCCGCGCATCGTCGGGTGTTTGCGCTCACCGCGCTTGTAGGCCGTCAGCGCAGCTGAAAGGTACTTGGCCCCTTGTCCGGAAATCTTCGGCACTTTGTACACTTCCGGGAAACTGGCGTGAAAACCCAAAATGCCATGGCACCCGATGCACATAGCAATCTTCTTCCCTCCAGCCAGGCCATCACCCTGCACTTCCTGGGCGTGCGTGGCGCTCACGGTCACCGAAGCGACAAGCAAGAAGGCGAGGAATAGCTGCAGTGGGTTCATTTTGCGATGACAATCAAGCGGTGATTGGTAAAAATGGGTGGGCCATTATATCGACCACGATCGAAGTCAAATAGCCCTTATCCGCACCCGTATTTACCCTGACTGGACACACAGATTTTCATGAAATTCCACGGAACCAAGAACTACGTTGCGACCCAGGACCTGATGTTGTCGGTCAATGCCAGCATCACGCTGCAGCGGCCTTTGCTGGTCAAAGGTGAGCCGGGAACCGGCAAGACCATGCTGGCTGAAGAAGTGGCCCAGGCGTTGAACATGCCGCTGCTGCAGTGGCACATCAAATCTACCACCAAAGCCCAGCAGGGTTTGTACGAATACGACGCGGTGAGCCGCCTGCGCGACTCACAACTCTCTGACATCGACGGTGGCGAGCGCGTCAAGAACATCCACAACTACATCGTCCGCGGCGTGCTGTGGCAGGCATTCACGGCCGACCACCCCGTGGCCCTGCTGATCGACGAGATCGACAAAGCCGACATCGAGTTTCCCAACGACCTGCTGCGCGAAATCGACCGGATGGAGTTTTACTGCTACGAGACACGCGAGTTGGTCAAAGCCAAGCATCGGCCCCTGGTATTCATCACCTCCAACAACGAAAAGGAACTGCCCGACGCTTTCCTGCGCCGCTGCTTCTTCCACTACATCAAGTTTCCCGATGCGTCCACCATGCAGAGCATCGTCGACGTGCATTTCCCCGGTCTGAAGAAAGAGCTGCTCACAGCGGCCATGAAAACCTTCTACGATGTCCGCAATCTGCCGGGGTTGAAAAAGAAGCCTTCCACCAGCGAACTACTCGATTGGCTCAAACTTCTGCTGGCGGAAGATATTCCGCTGGAAGCGCTGCAAACCAAGGACGACAAGATGGCGGTGCCCCCGCTGGTGGGCGCGCTGCTCAAGAACGAACAGGATGTCACGCTGTTTGAGAAGCTGATGTTCATGCAGCGCCACAACCGCTAGGCATTGCGCAGCAACCAGGAGACAGCATGGCGTTTGTAGAGCCCGTTACCCTGTCGGCCCGCGGCATTGATCTGGTGCCCTTGTCGCTCGACCACGAACCGGGCCTGCGTGCCGCCGCCGCCGATGGCGCACTATGGCAGATTCGCGTGACCTCGGTGCCCGATCCAGAAAGCACCCGAAAGTACATCGAAGATGCGCTGGCGATGCGCGAGGCCGGCAACCGCTTTGCGTTCTGCGTCATCGAGTCTGCCACCGGACGGGTGTTGGGCTGCACCAGCTACCACGACATCGTGCCCGCAGTTTCCCGCGTGGAGATCGGCTGGACTTGGTACGGCAAGAGCGTGCAGCGCAGCTACGTTAATACCACCTGCAAGCTCTTGTTGCTCACCCACGCGTTTGAAGCCCTGGCCTGCAAGGTGGTGGGCTGGCGCACCGACAATTTCAACTTCGCCTCCCAAGCCGCCATTGAACGTTTGGGCGCAAGGAAGGATGGCGTGATTCGCGGCCACGCGCTGCGCCGCGATGGCACCATTCGAGACACTGTGATGTACAGTCTGCGCGACGGCGAATGGCCCGAGGTCAAGGCGCACCTGCTGTATCTGCTCGACAAGCCACGCGGCTGACACACCATGCTGCTCGACTTCTTTTATACGCTGCGCTCGGCCAAACTGCCGGTATCGGTCAAGGAATACCTGACCCTGATGGAAGCGCTGCAAAAGGGCGTGGTCGGACCGAACATGCCCGCACCCGAAGATGATTCGGAACCCAGCGGCTACAAGATTGATGACTTTTACTACCTGAGCCGTGCCGCGCTGGTGAAGGACGAAAAACACTACGACAAGTTTGACCGCGCCTTTGCTGCGTATTTCAAGGGCGTGGAAATGGTGGCCGACTTCACCAAAGAAGTGCCGCTGGAGTGGCTGCGCAAAAACCTCGAACTCAACCTCAGCCCCGAAGAACTTGCCAAGATCCAGAAGATGGGCTGGGACGAACTCATGGAGACGCTCAAGAAGCGTTTCGAGGAACAGAAAGAACGCCACGAAGGCGGCAACAAGTGGATAGGCACCGGTGGCACCTCACCCTTTGGTGCCTACGGACAAAACCCGCAAGGCATCCGCATCGGGCAGGACAAGGGCCGCAACAAGGGTGCCGTCAAGGTATGGGACCAGCGCGCCTATAAAGATTACGACGACACTCAGGAACTTGGCACGCGCAACATCAAGGTGGCATTGCGCCGACTGCGCAAATTTGCGCGCGAAGGTCACGAAGACGAACTGGACCTGGACGAAACCATCAGCAAGACCGCCGCCAACGCGGGCTACCTGGACATCAAGATGCGGCCTGAACGGCACAACAATGTAAAGGTGCTGCTACTGATGGATGTGGGGGGGACGATGGACGAGCACATTGCCCGAGTCGAGGAGTTGTTCAGCGCCACCAAGACCGAATTCAAGCACCTTGAGTTCTACTACTTCCACAACTGCGTGTACGACTTCATGTGGAAGAACAACCGCCGCCGCTTTGCCGAGAAGTTCGAGACTTGGGACATCATCCGCAGGTACAACAAGGACTACAAACTCATCTTTGTGGGCGATGCCACCATGAGCCCTTATGAGATTCTGCAACCCGGCGGCAGCGTGGAGTACAACAACCAGGAAGCCGGTGCCGACTGGATCCAGCGCCTGACCAGCGCCTTTCCGAAGTTCGCCTGGGTCAACCCGGAACCGCAGGGCGTCTGGCAGTACCGTCAGAGCATCAGCGTGATCCAGCAACTGGTGCAACAGCGCATGTATCCACTCACCCTCAGAGGGCTCGAAGAGGCGATGCGCCAGTTGACCAAGTAGACAGAGCAATGCAGGCCCTAGAATACGGTGCTGATCGCGCACCAAGCCGCCGTAGTTCAATGGATAGAACGGGGTCCTCCTAAGGGGCTGATCGTTATTTCGTAAAATGCATTTTTCCCTCTGAAAATGCCTGTCAAACGATGTCAGAAAAAGTCGGTTTTTGACAGAAATCCCAAGTTCACTTGGGATTTTTTTGGGACAGGAAATCGGCTCAGACATGAGCCAAAATCTCGGTTAGATATCTCGCCGTAGCACAATGGATAGTGCGCATGCCTCCTAAGCGTGAAATACAGGTTCGATTCCTGTCGGCGGGACCACTCAAACAGGAGAGCCCGTGTCATACGCAGATGCACTTACGGACCTAAAAGCCACCTTCGGCAACAAGAAGCTGCTGACGCCTGCCGAGGTCGCCCCCTTCATTGGCAAATCAGCCTCAGCGCAAGCAAAGCTCCGCGAGCGCGACAAGTTCCCCATCAAGCCCAAGCCCGGCATGGGCAAGCGAGTCGTCATGTCCATCTACGATGTGGCGCACTACATTGGCGACGAGGTGGAGCAGATCGAGATCAATCCATCCACCACCAGCAAGACACCGAAGCAGAAGAAGGTCAGCAAGAAGACCGCAGCGAACATCGACAAGACGAAACCGATTCGCCGCCCGCCATCACTTGGCGCCACTCTGCGCGCGTTCCGCAGCCGTATCGAGGTGCTGTCATCGCAATTGCAGTTTGAACAGGCTTTATTTGCCGAACTCGAAGCGATCGAACTAGATCAAGCAGCTAAGCGGTCCCAGAATCGCAGAAAAGCGACGCCCTGACGCTGACCAAGCAGATTTAGCGCTCGCGAGACTAGACATTGACCACAGAAGACTGGATAACCCACTCTTCACAAGGCTCGGGCATTCCATACTGGGCATCGTGCTCCGGATTGAATGCACTCAATAGCTGAGAAACATGCCGCACCAAGCGCTCGTCGGCAGATAGCCGATGTGGACTCGATGCGGCGCTGTAGTCTTCAAGGGTTTCTTGGCAAATGTGGATGGCCAACTTCCGCGACCTCTTGTTAGGCCTGTCCGGAACGCCTGCCAGTTTCCAGTCCACAAGGATGCAGATCTCACCATCGGGTTGTGTGCGTCGAATGTCCGCATGACTCGGGAACAGAGGTCTCAATAGTGAGACGAAATGTTCTTCAAACTCGGTCCACATCACAAAGCACTCATTTAATGCAATTGGTCATCGTCCCAGTAGTGGTGCATGTCACCATTCGACCGTTGATCATGTAAGTATGTGTTCCTTGCTGGTAACCTTGGGTAGCAGCGGGCGCACTCTGAGGCTGGCTGAGGCTGTTCAGTGTGTTCTGGAACTGCGCATCACTTGCTCTACGAGCATTGGCTGTGCCCGTATATTGGGAGCAACTCTCGCCACGCCTCGCCAACTCAGCCTCTCTCGCCCCCTGATTCACATTCATTGAAGGAAGGGTCAGATAGTCCATGCAGAGCTTCGCAGACGATTGACTTCTGTATATAGCCGGATCAGCAGCACAGCCTGAAAGCAATATGGCAAACGGTAGCACCAGCGTATAGACTTTCATGACTCCTCCTTGTTTTGTGGATTATTGCGTGCGCGCACCTGAGCGTCAAGCACCAAGGCCTTAGGCGCGTTGCCAATTTTTTTGCATTGCAGAACGCATGCCCCTACTGGGGGTGAGGCACTCCCAATTTGATTCACGTCTTGCCCTGAGGGCAACGCATCTCCCTTTATGTCAGCAGCCCGCTCCGCGCTGCTCTCCTTATTCAATAAAGCATTTCTCTCTGTATTGGAGCCCTGCTCCTCTTGGGGGGTGGTGAGGGATCCCGAGTTAAAGCGAAGCATCGCCAACGGCGATGCCCTGACCATGGGCCGCCATGGTCAGGGCTGCTACTCGGAATCCCCATTGGGTCTTCCCTCGGCGGTTCCCTCGTGGAGAGGGGCACTCTGGCATCGCGTGAACTCCACATCCACCCAAGGACGGCATGCCATTAGCACCGTTCGCGGCTTTCCTTGGTCCCAGCTCACCGCGTTCTTTTGATCAACCTCCGCCCGTCCAGCCCAGGAAGCTTGCGCCACCAGACCTCACCGAGGAGGGATGCCCAAATTAGCGCACCCTGCGGGAAAAGCAAGCCCTCGCGGGCAGTTTTGACATTTCGTAGGATTTCGTACAACAGAACCCCATGAAGTGTCGTCAGGGGCTGGGCGGAGGTTGCGCTCTTTGCTCAGCCGCGCGATGTTGGTCTTTTCACACAAAGGAGGCCCCGGCATGAGCAACACCCTGCAACCCAGCGCGCAACTAATCGCCGACGATCTGCTGCGCGTCAATATCGACCGCCTGCAAGGCGACGACCTAGCCGAGCACTATCAGGCGGTGCTCGATGCCTTGGCCGGGCTGAACGACTACATCAACAGCCCCGGCCCCAAAAGCGCTGACGGACTCACCGGAGCCAGGCGCCGGTCGGCCAAGCTGCATGAGCGGCTGGCCCGTCTGCGCGATCTGATTCAGGCGCACCAGTCCGCGCAAGCCATGGTGCAGCATCTGCAATCGCAGGCGGCGGGCGCCGTGCATGCCCCGCCCTCGGGCATGCCGTCGCTGGGACGCAAGCGTCGCGTTATCCGTCCGCTGGACAGCGCGGATAACGCTGCTTCCGGCCCCTTGGAGGTTTCTGGGACTGAGCCGCAGGCGCAGGCACAGAAGCCTCTGAGGGGTGGCGAAGCCAAGGAAGCCGGAGCCCGCCCGCAATCCGGCGAAGCCGGTTTGCAAGCGAAGCGCTAGGGGCGGGCGGCGATGGCGACCTCGCGCGATCAGCGGGCAGCGGCGGACTCCGGCTTGCCGGGGTCCGCCACGCCTGACCCGCTGTTCGCCAGGGTCGCCGAGCTGCGAGCCGCCCACCTGGGGGGCGGTGAGCTGGCCAACCGGACACGGGACAGCTACGCCTCGGACGCGGCGCGCGTTGCCAGCGCGGGCGGCGATCCGATGGCGCTGGCCGGGACGGCGGCGAGTTTTAGGAAGCTGCGCGCGGCCAGCCTGTGGAAGGCCCGCGAGGATTTGCGCGAGTGCTTGATGCGGGCGGACCGGGCGCGCAAGAAGAGCGCGGACCAGCAGAGCGGCATGCAGGAAGCCCGGCGCATCTACGCGGAGCAGTTGCCGGACATCGAGCGCCGTCTGTCCTTCCTCATGGCGGCGCGCTTCGACCCGGCCCGGGTCGGTCGTCGCAACAAGACGCACAAGCAGCGCCACAAGCTCGGGCGTCTGCCCGATGACTGGCTCGCCCAGGTGCATCGGCGCACGAAGGGCGGCATCTATGGCGAAGCCGTGGCGCTGGGCATCCTGATCCCTGTGCGGCCCGAGGAGGTCGCCAACCGGGTGCGCGTCAAGCTGGACGCCTCGGGTGCGCTGCTGTTCGAGGTGGCGGGCTCCAAGCTGCGCGAGCGCGGCTCGGGCGTCGCGGCGCATGTGGAGGGCATCGGCCAGCCGCTGCGCTGGCTCACGCTGGCGGCGGTCGATCCCGCGCGGCAAGAGGTCTTCGATTGGCTGCGTGAGCGCGTGCGCACCAGCGGCGGCAAGCTCACCATCGGCAGCGGCATCTCCGCGCGTGGCCTCAGCTCGGCCTTTCGCTCAATGTCTCGTCGGCTGTTCGCGGGCTACAAGTCGCCGCCGTCGTTCTATGCCTTGCGCCATGCCGCATGCGCGGAGCTGAAAGCGGCAGGGCTCGACGCGCAAGCCGTGGCGCGGGGCATGGGCCACGCTTCGGAGCTGAGCCAGAAAGCCTATGGCACCTGGGCGCAGGGCTCGGGCGGGTATGCCGTCGAAACAGCAGCGGCCATGCCAGTGAGAGTGCCGAAGGTTGCACCACCACCGCAAGCGATGACTATGCAACTTGCGCACGGCGTTAGCGCAAGTCGCAAGAGCAAGCGGCCATGACGCCTACCGCTTGGCTGATCGCGTTGACGCCTTCTTCGGTGCGCTCTTCTTCGCTTGGGGCTTCAAGACGATCTGCCCGGCGTCCAACTTGGATGCAAGGATGCTCGGTCGTAGGTTGGCATACCGTTGGAGCGTCTTCAACTCAGTGTGTCCGGTGATGAGGGCGATCTCCATGGTTTGCAGTTGAGTCCTCTCGAAGAAGCGCGCCGTCGCCTCATGTCGAAGGTCATGGAACCGCAGATCGTCGCAGCCTGCGCGTTTGGTGATTCGTTTGAATCCGCGTCCCAGCTGAACTGAGCTTTCCGGGAACGACTCGAACACTCGCGCTTCTCCCTTGCTGCGTCGCTTGCCAAGCTTGGCGAGGATGTCGAGCGCTTTCTTGGAAAGCGGCACCTGTCGAACCTTGCGCGTCTTCTCGCGCTCCTTCGGGATCACCACGAAGCGCTCTTTCAACTTAACCTCATCCCATCGCATACCAAGCAACTCGCCAGCGCGCATGGCTGTTTCAAGAGCCATGCCAATCAGCAGCCGCCAGCCCTCCGGGTCTTTATACATGCCATCGCACGCGGCCATCAGTCTCTGCTCTTCATCGCCGTTGAGCCGTCGATCACGAGGCGCCGACCATGCCGGAGGCACATCGACAGCGGAGAACTTGTCGCCAAGCTCATAGTGGTGCTCACGTGCGTGCCACTCGATGGCTGTCTTCAACGCATAGAACAGCTTGCGCGCAGAGCCTGGGCTGTATGTCCGCTGCTTGTCGCCGTCATAGAGCGGATGAGACTTGGTCTTGTTGGCAGGTGCGGGGATGACCGTCTCTTGCAACTTCTTCAAGAACGCGCTGATCTTCTTGCGGTCAAGCGAGTCCACGGTGAAGAGCCCTAAGTGATAGGACACGGACTCGACGGCATACCGCTTGGTGTTGGTCAAGGTGCTGACCTTGTTGCCGTCCTTGTCTGTCTTGCTGTGTGCATCGAGGTATTCCGTCAGCGCTTCCGCGATGGTGGTCTTCTCGCTCATGCGAGACACCTTGCCACCCTTTCGGATTTTCAGCTCTTGCTGCTGAACCCACTCCGTCGCCTCCTTCTTCGAGGGAAACGACTTGGAGAGGGCCGGATGCCCCTTGATAGTGATACGCGCTTCCCAAGAGGGTTTGCGCCCTGTCAACTCCTTGCGTCTGATCGAGCCCATCGTGATCCCTTATCATCAATGCAACCAGTGAAGCCCGAATGCAATCGCACTTGGGACGAACTTGGGATTTAATGATAGCTCATGACGCGAAAGCCTTATTTCATGCGGCCCAGCGGACGATAGTGTTACGTCCTCCTAAGACTCAGATACAGGTTCGATTCCTGTCGGGGGCGCCAGTTGATGGCTTCGTAGAGACTCAAAACACCTCAAGCCCGCGTAGTTCTATAGGAGAAAGAGAGCGTGACGAGGTCAAGCTTGCTTCACAACTCCAATACGCGAATCTGTTCAATCCGGGTGTCGTGGTACACGAAGCAATCGCAAGATTGCCGTGAATTCACCTATGTTCTGAAAGTCGGGTTGAGAGCGAGCAGTTCTTATGAGCGTAGGTCCCAAAATGTCTTTGGCCGAAATCAGTGCCACATAACCGACCGACATACTGTCGTTTTGAAGACCCGCTTTGGAGAAGGCATTTCGGAAAACTGCGGACAGCCATGTGTCTGGACCGCATGTAATCAATAATTTGTTCAGCAAGCCAACAGATAAAAAAATTCTTTTGAAAACTGCAAACTTTGTTACAGTTTGGCCCCGCCGGTCCTTAGTTCCAATTCGATTTCAGCTAACAATAACAACGTGCCTCACCAAAGGCCCATCTATTAGCATTAAGCCGTCAGGCTCGGGGTGCCTGATATGACAAACTCCAAACACAAGTTGCTGAGGTTCACGGTCTTGTCCTGGCTGGCGCTAGGAATGTTTGTCGTGACCGCGGCGGCCTTTGTTTTGTATGTCCAAGCGGAAAAGCAGATTGATCGCGCCAACGAGCTACGGCAGCAATCATTTCTTCTGGCGGATGAACTGAGGCAGTCATCGGACGACCTTACCCGTATGGTGCGCACCTATGTTGCAACCGGCGACGCCATATGGAAGCGGCATTATCAGGAAATACTCGACATCCGCGAAGGCAGAAGCCCGCGCCCTGCTAACTATCAAGGCGTCTATTGGGATCTTGTAATGCCAGACGACGCGAGGCCGTCTCCGTCGAAAGATGCGGTGCCACTGCTAACGCTCATGCGCCAGGCCGGTTTCACGGGTGAGGAGTTTTCCAAATTAGCCGAAGCCAAGACCAAATCGGATGCACTCACTCAGACCGAATTTGCCGCTATGAAACTGATCGAGGCAACCGTTTCTGCGACCGATGCCAATCGCCAAAAAGCGATCGACCTGCTTCATAACGTGGCCTACCATCAAGCCAAGGCTGGGATCATGGGGCCCATCGGCCAAGTATCTGAAATGATGGGCCGACGAACGGCAGATGCTGTCCTTGCCGCCGAAGGCTACGCCATGTCCGTACGAATGGTACTCATGGTATTTGGCATCGTACTGATATTGCAGGTCTGGTTTGCACGGAAAACCCTGGTTGGAATTTTGGGGGGTTCCCTGAATGACGTTTATTCAGAAATCGCCCGTCTTGGTCGTGGGGATTTTTCGTCAATCGATCCGGTTGCCAAGGGTCTCGAGGACAGCATCCTGGGCCGGGTGTCGGAAACACAGGTCTCGCTTGCACGGCTCGATGCCGAGCGCAAGCAGGCTCAGGAAACGCTTCGCAGCAGCGAGCAAAACCTCGCAATTACCTTGAACTCCATCGGCGACGCTGTCATTGCCACCGACACGGCCGGGCGGGTAACCAGCATGAACCCGGTGGCCGAACGACTTTGTGGGTGGCCAATAGCTGACGCCAAGGGGCGGACGATAACGGAGGTATTTCGCATTATTGATGCTGCCACCCGCGATCCAGTTCCTGACCCAGTGCAACTGGTTATGGAGCGCGGCGGAGTTGTAGCCCTAGCCAACCACACCGCACTAATTGCACGCGATGGACGCGAATATCAGATTGCCGACAGTGCCGCGCCGATTTGCAATGCCGCTGATCAAATTGTTGGAGTGGTGCTGATATTTAGTGATGTCAGCGAGAGATATGCAGCGCAGGCGGCACTGGCGGAAGGCCGCGAACGGTATCGGGCGTTGAGCGAGGCCTCATTCGAAGCCATTTTCATTTCCGAAAAGGGCGTTTGCCTGGAGCAGAATTCGCAGGCCGAGGAGATGTTTGGCTACACGCTGGCCGAGGCAACGGGACGAATGGGTGCGCTGTGGATCGCACCGGCTGATCGTGATCGGGTGCTGGAACACATGATGAGTGGGTACGAACAACCCTATGAAGTCATGGGGCTGCGCAAGGATGGCTCCACATTTCCGGCGGTCATTCGCGCGCGGATAATGCACTACCAGAGCAGAAACGTTCGGGTGACTTCCATGAGAGATATCACCGAGCGTCAACAAGCCGAGATGGCGTTGCAGGAGAGTGAGGCGCGATTTCGCACCCTGATTGAGCGCTCGCCCGAGGCAACGCTCGTGCACCGCTTGGGAACCATACTCTACGCCAATCCGGCAGCAGTCCAATTGTTTGGAGCCGCCAGTGCGCAGCAACTGCTGAGCAAAACGACGCCTGAGTTGATTCACCCGGACTCCAAGGAAGCACAGGCGCGGCGCATGAAGCGTATCGCTGAAGGCGCTAGCACGCTGGAGATGGTGGAGTTGAAATTTGTCAGGTTCGATGCACGGGCGATTGAAGTGAAAATTCAGGGCACCTCGATTGTGTACGACGGTGCGCCTGCCATTCTTGTCTCGATGTTGGACATCACTGAACAAAAGCAAGCCGAGGAAGCCTTGCGCATCGCCGCCACTGCATTTGATTCGCAGCAGGGAATGGCCGTCACTAATGCCCAACGCGTGATTTTGAGGGTCAATAAGGCGTTCACGGCCATCACTGGCTACAGCGCCGAAGAGGCTGTCGGCCAGACCCCGCGCATTCTGTCGTCAGGTCGGCACGACAGCGCCTTCTACGCTGGCATAACAAGAGCCCTTGAAAAAGAGGGTGCCTGGCAAGGTGAAATCTGGAACCGGCGCAAGAGTGGCGAGGTTTATCCGGAGTGGCTCACCATAAGCACGGTCAAAGACAACGTGGGGCTGACCACCCATTACGTGGCCATCTTCAATGACGTTTCAGAGCGAGTCAGTGCGCAGGCGCAAATTGAGACGCTGGCTTTCTATGATCCGCTGACCAGTCTGCCCAATCGCCGACTGCTACTTGACCGACTTGAGCAAGCGCTGCACGTCGGCACCAGACACACGCGCAAGAATGCGTTGTTGTTTGTTGACTTGGACAACTTTAAGACCCTCAACGACACGTTGGGGCATTTCCAGGGTGATGCACTGCTGGTGCAGGTGGCACTGAGGCTCAGAACGTGTATCCGTGAAGGCGACACGGTGGCACGCCTGGGCGGTGACGAATTTGTGGTGATGCTCGAAGACCTGAGCGAAGACAGTATCGAAGCGGCCACCCAAGCCGAGGTGGTCGCCGACAAAATTTTGAGTGCGTTTGTGATGGACTTTACGCTCGACGGCGGTGCACACCATGGCACGCCCAGCATTGGCATCACCCTGTTTGGCGGCGAAGTGCTGGAGGGCAGCGAGCAACCGCTCAAACGCGCCGAACTTGCCATGTTCCAGGCGAAAGCCGCCGGTCGCAACACGCTGCGGTTCTTTGATGCGCTGATGCAAGCCGAAGTGTCCGCCCATGCGGCACTCGAGGCGGATTTGCGGGAGGCGGTGCAGAAACAACAGTTCGTGCTGCACTACCAACCCCAAGTGGTGGGCGTAGGCCGCATCACCGGGGTCGAAGCGCTCGTGCGCTGGCAGCACCCGCAACGCGGTATGGTGTCGCCTGCAGAATTTATTCCGCTGGCTGAAGAGACGGGGCTGATTTTGCCACTGGGCCAGTGGGTGCTGGAAGCGGCCTGTGCCCAATTGGCGGCCTGGGCCGGTGACCCGATGCTGGCGCACCTGACCATGGCGGTGAATGTGAGCGCGCGCCAGTTAATGCAAGCTGATTTTGTCGATAGCGTGCTGGCTACATTGACACGTAGCGGCGCAACTCCCAAACTGCTCAAGCTCGAGTTGACCGAGAGCATGCTGGTGGACGATGTGGAAGCAGTCATCGCCAAGATGGGCGCGCTCAAAGCGCGCGGGGTGAGCTTCTCGCTGGATGACTTTGGTACCGGCTATTCATCGCTAGCGTACCTGAAGCGCCTGCCGCTTGATCAGCTCAAGATCGATCAGGGTTTCGTGCGAAACATTGTCACCGACCCGAACGACGCAGCCATTGCCAAAATGGTGGTGGCGCTGGCCGAGAGCTTGGGGCTATCAGTGATTGCTGAGGGTGTGGAATTGCAGGCGCAGGCCGATTTTCTGGCGCACTTGGGTTGCCACGCATGTCAGGGGTATTTGTTCAGCAGACCAATGCCGCTGGATGCACTGGAGGCGTTCGTGCGGAGTCGTTGATTGGACTCAGTTGGTCGGTGTTCAAATGCACGCAGGCCAGAATCAATGCAATTGGACTGCTCACAAGCGGGCACTGTGCTGTGACGACCGCTCTGCCGTCGACCAACTAAAGAAACAGTTTTTCGTCTTTGAACGACAGTTGTCGATTTTTACGTCAACCCAATGACCGCAGCGGAGAGCGAAAAGCAAATTCCGCTGGTGGCTGACCAGTCAGGCGCTGGTTTTCAGCATCAGGACAATAAACCCCATCGGATCTTTCAATATCGCAACCGACACAATCCAGGCCAGCACCACCAGCGCAAGTATCCAGGCAGTAGCGCGGGTGTTGCGTCCAAAGCGCGGACGCAATGCCCCGCACGAAGAAGCCCAAACCGGATAGTGCGACTGCTGATTGGTGCAGCATTTTGATAGTGTTTAGTCGATAGCCACGTTCGGTGATTGTCTCTACGTTACCGCATTTCGCTTGCCCGAAATTGGCATCCCCACCAGGACTGACTTGCCTGAAACCGACTCAGGTTTGATCAAGTCTGCCAAGGTGACGCTATCGAGTACTGCGAGGTAACTGCTGATGGCTTGCTGCAACACGCCCTTGAGGCGGCACTCGGGGCTCAAGCAACACTGGTTGGTTTGCGCAACAAAACACTCGACCATGGCGAAGTCGGTTTCGGTTTGTCGCACCACCGAACCGACGTTGATTTCCGCCGCGGGCTTGCACAGACGCATGCCGCCGCCACGACCGCGCGTGTTTTCCAGCAGGCCCTGCACACCCAATTGGTGAACAACCTTGGTCAGGTGGCTGCGCGAGATGCCATGGCTGTCTGCAATCTCGGTAATCGTCACTGGCTGGGCACGGCTCTCGCACCCAGCGCAGTACATGAGTACGCGTAAAGAGAAGTCGGTCCACTGGGTCAGTCGCATAGTGATGTAGCCGAGAGATAAAGATTCATATTACATGAATGATATCGTATAGAATACATACATGCCAAATGAATGTTTAAAAGGAGCCTATTCATGAATGCCCGTCTGCAAAATACCCAGCCAGAGCCTTATGTCCTTGATGAACAGCAAGCCATAGGTCAAATCGCTGTCCAGTTACCAGGAGCCACCGCCATTTTTCGCCGTCACAAGCTTGATTTCTGTTGTGGTGGTCAGGTGAGTTTGGCGCAGGCGGCATCAGAAAAGGGCTTGGACGCGGTGGCGTTGATGCGTGAACTGGCTGCCATTCAGCGGACCGATGCACCGTTAGAGTACGACAGCGCGAGCACCCTCATTGACCATATCCTGCAGCGCTACCACGCTGTGCATCGTACGCAATTGCCGGAGTTGATCCGTATGGCACGGCGAGTTGAGGCGGTACACCGTGACCATCCACTCGTGCCGGCCGGGTTGACCGCTTTGTTGGAGGCAGCTGAGCAGGATTTGCTGGACCACATGATGAAGGAAGAGAACATCCTGTTCCCCATACTGAAGGCCGGTGGAAGTCCCTTTGTGTCCTCACCCATCGGTGTGATGCGAGCGGAGCACACCCAGCACGGGGCAATGCTGGAACAACTGATGGCTCTAAGCGATAACGCCAGTCCACCGCAAGGTGCGTGCAACACCTGGCGTGCGCTGTATGCAGGAATTGCCCAATTGCACGATGACCTGATCAACCACATCCACCTGGAGAACAACGTCCTCTTCAACCAGTTTGACGCGCCGACTTCAAAACCCACCAAATCCGCGTGCTGTGGCTCCTGCGGATGAGAAGAGCGGTTCTGCACGCTAATTGACCAGGGCAATTGCGTTGGCTGCCAACAAGATCATTCCCATCCAGTCCGTGAATCTGGTTGGCGAGGATACAACAGGGTTTTCGCTGTACGAAAAAGCGGTGAAGATTTATCCGCGCTCGGTGAGCGGCCAATTTGCACGCCTGCGCTGGGTGATGGTGTGGGTGACGCAG
>CAIPGC010000138.1 GCA_903864505.1 uncultured beta proteobacterium
AACGCCCGTCCTCACGGCTGGCGCCACTGCCAACCAGGCCAACGCAAAGCAGGCTGCCGCGACATCAGGTGACAAGTCCACTGCGGCTACTGCACTGAGTTCACTAACAACCGCAATAGGCTCGATCGGCAAATCGGTTACATCGGCCGGCACCTCGCTGGTCGCTGCTGTCCCGGTTGCAGCTACTGCACCGCAGCCGACGTCACCTCAAGCGCAGCCCGGGGAATTTGTGTCGGGGACCACACGATTCGTCGGAAAGTTTGTACGCGATGCTGACTCGCCCACGTACTCCGGTACCGGAAAGCTGACCTGGGAAAATGGTGATACTTTCGACGGTAGCCTTCTCAAGAGCCAGCGCCACGGGAGGGGCCAATTCGTCTGGGCAAATGGCCAAACCTACGACGGGGACTGGGAAAACGATAAGCCCGTTGGCCGCGCAAAGATGAAATTCGCCAATGGCAACCAGTATGACGGACTGGTCAGCGACGGCATTCCCCACGGTCAAGGACAGATGCGGTATGCCTCGGGAGACACCTATGCTGGCCAATTCCGTACCGGAGTGCCTCACGGTCGCGGCATCTATGCCTGGAAAAACGGTCAGCAATATGACGGCGAATGGGAAAATGACCTCCCGCAGGGGCAAGGCAAACTCCGGTTTGCCAACGGTAATGTGTACGAAGGCACCCTGGTAAAGGGTGTCCCCAACGGACAGGGTCGCACAGCCTTTGCTTCCGGCGAAATCTATGCCGGCCAGGTGGTCAACGGACTGCCCGATGGACAGGGTACCTTCACATGGCCCACGGGGGACAAGTACATTGGCCAGTGGAAAGCTGGAAAGAAACACGGTGCGGGCGTATTTACCTGGAAGAGCGGAGACCGGTGGGAAGGTATTTACGAAAACGACAAGCAAACGGATAAGCCGTTGGGTCAGAAGTAGAGATGACTGGCGCTCCAGCGAACGGACTTAACCTCGCCCAGCAAGAAGCCGTCAACTACCTGCATGGCCCCTGTCTGGTGCTGGCAGGGGCGGGTTCCGGGAAAACCCGCGTCATTGCTCACAAAATCGCTCGTCTGATCCAATCGGGCATGCCGGCCCAACGCATTGCCGCCATCACCTTTACCAACAAGGCCGCTGCCGAAATGCGCGAGCGTGCAAAGGAACTGATTGGCAAGGCCGCCAAAGACGTTGTGGTGTGTACCTTTCATGCGTTGGGTGTGCGCATGCTGCGCCAGGACGGCAGTGCGTTGGGCCTGAAGCCCTCTTTTTCCATTCTGGATACGGACGACGTCACCAGCATCCTGAAGGACGCGGGTGGCACCACCGATGCTGCCACCGCACGCCAATGGCAATGGACTATCAGCGCCTGGAAAAGCGCGGGTCTGAACGCCGCGCAGGCACTGGCGCTGGCGAATGACGAAAACGTCCGTGTTGCGGCGACCGTCATGTCCCGCTATGAGGAGCGGTTGACTGCCTACCAGAGCGTGGACTTTGACGATCTGATCAGCCTGCCACTCAAACTGCTGCAAAATCATGAGCAGGCCAGGCTCAAGTGGCAAGGACTGATGGGGCATGTCCTGATTGATGAATACCAGGACACCAACGCCACCCAGTATGAAATGCTTAAACTTCTAGTGGGAGGCAACACCCCGGATCGCGCACGCTTTACCGCCGTGGGAGATGATGACCAGTCCATCTATGGTTGGCGTGGTGCCACGCTGGATAACTTAAAAAAATTGCCGGTCGACTTCCCCGCGCTCAAGGTCATCAAACTGGAACAGAACTACCGCTCCACCAGCGCTATTTTGCGGGCAGCCAACAACGTCATTGGCCCCAACCCCAAGCTCTACCCCAAAAATCTTTGGAGCGATCTTGGCGAAGGCGAACCGGTACGCGTGGTGGATGCCGACCATGAAGAGCATGAAGCCGAGCGTGCAGTGGCCCGCATCCAGAGCCTTCGAGTCGAAGGCAGCCTGGCGCAGGCGGGCGTGCAATACCGTGAGTACCGCGACTTTGCCCTGCTCTACCGCGCCAACCACCAATCCAAACCGTTTGAGAAAGCGTTGCGCAAAGCGAATATCCCCTACAAGGTCTCTGGTGGTCAAAGCTTTTTTGACCGCGCCGAGATTCGTGACCTGTGCGCCTGGTTTCGCCTGTGGGCCAACAACGATGACGACCCGGCGTTTTTGCGGGCGGTAACCACCCCGAAACGCGGCATTGGCCACCAGACGCTGGGAACACTTGGGGTATACGCCAGCAAGTACAAGTTAAGCTTGTTTGAGGCTTTGTTCTCTTCCTCCCTGAGTGCGGCGCTGAGCACCAAGACGCTGGGCACTCTGCACGAATTTGGTCGTTACATGAATGATCTGGAGTTTCGCGCCCGCCATACCCAGGGTGCCGAGAGCGCCGGTACGTTTCTGGCGGAATGGCTGAAGGAAATCGGATACGAAAACCACCTCTACGAAAGTGAAGAAAGTGAAAAACTCGCCGCCGCAAAATGGGCCAACGTTCTCGAATTTTGCGACTGGATGGCACAGCGCTGTGGCGGCCAGATCGACGATGTAGCCGGTATTTCAGAGCGAGAAGTCAAGTCTTTGCTGGAAGTTTCACAAACCATCGCCCTTCTTTCGACCATCAGCGAGCGAGAAACAGAGCAAAACGTGGTGACGCTCTCAACACTTCACGCGGCCAAGGGCCTTGAATGGCCGCACGTGATGCTGGTGGGGGTAAATGAAGGAATGCTACCTTTCAAAATGGACGATGAGACCGGCGCGAATGACCTGGAACTGCGCCTGCAAGAGGAGCGGCGCCTCATGTATGTGGGCATTACCCGGGCGCAACGCAGCCTGGCGGTCAGTTGGACGCGAAGGAGAAAGAAAGGACGCGAACTGGTAGCAACGCTACCAAGCCGCTTTATCGCAGAAATGGCGCTTGACCAGAAAAGCGTTAAAGAAGACCCGCGCGAAAAGCTCAAGGCCTTGCGTGCCGAGTTTGCACAGCGGGCTTTAGATTCAGCCGCCGCCGCGAATCAAGTGCGATAGTGCGCAGTTGTCAACGGGCCTTATCCATTGACCCAAAGCCCGTTCCCGTTTCAACGGCTCCAAACTGCGCATCGTGCAACTCGGCCAACTCCATCATGGCTTCAGCGGCATCCTGGTTAAACCCGACGCGAGCATGGCCCATGCCGTCGCCACCATTCATGATCAGTTTGTAAATGTAAACGCTGCATTCCTTGTAGCCCCACAAGGTGCGGATGGTGTTGGCGATACGATGGTGGTGCGACTCCACCACGGCCAGAGCTTGATCTTTTCGTTGCTCAGGCGATTTTTCTTGCGGATCCACTGATTCAACTGCGGGTTCGAGTGATCTGCTTGCCAATGGAGTAGGGGTCGTAGCAGCTTCAGATGGATCGGTGCCAAACCGGGAGTCCTGTGCGGCAAGCGCGCTGTCCCACAGGCCCCAAGCGGTATCCGGGTCGTCCTCGATCACTTCCAGACCCCGCGGCTTG
>CAIPGC010000139.1 GCA_903864505.1 uncultured beta proteobacterium
ACCATCGCTCAACATGGCATAAACATGCTCTTTCAGGCCCTCGCGTTCGATGCGTAATTGGTCGCTGAAGGCTGACGACAGCAGGGCGGCCGGGATGGCGAAAATGCCGATGCCCAAGAGCGCCAGGATGATGGTCATGACCCGACCCATGGGCGTTATGGGCGAAATATCACCATAACCCACGGATGCCAAGGTGATGACGGCCCAATAAATGGATTGCGGGATATTTTCAAATTTCTCGGGTTGTGCTTCATGTTCAAAAAGATAGCCCAAGCTGGCTGTCAGCACCACCAGCAACATCATCACGAAAGCCGAGGCTGCCAAGACGGGCCATTCGCGCACGATCACTTTGGTCAGGGTTTTTGTCGCTCCGGTATAGCGCGTGAGTTTGAGCAAGCGCAGCAGACGAAATACTCGCAAAAAGCGCAGGTCGAACAAGTGGTGCAGGAAGGCCTCCAGGTAGAAGGGGAGGATGGCCAGGAAGTCGATCACCGAGGATGTCTCCCCGGCCTGCTTCAGGCGTCCACCCAAAGCGTGCTGGAAACGTGGTTCTTCAACACAGCAGTACAGGCGCATGCAATATTCGAGGGTAAAAACCCCTACCGCAACCGCATCGAGGATGATGAACTGAATGTTCAGCAGATAGTGAATGCTCTGGACTGACTCCAAAACCACGGCCACCACCGAGATAACCACCCACAAGGCTATAAAGGTGTCGAAGAGACCGTGCAGGGCGCCGCCGAATTCACTCGGGAATACAAGGGCATGCATCTTCTGGCGGAAAGTCCGCCCTCGATTCGCAACAACAAAATGTTTGATCGCGGGTATCAGCACGCGGAAAAGCTTCAGGATTCGGAGCAAACGCAAGAATCGCAGCATCCGCAGATCCACCGGAATAAAGGCTTGCAGGTAAAACGGAGCTACTGCCAGGAAATCAATGACGGCAAACGGACTGAAGACGTAGCGCAAATGGGAATAGCCCTTGCCCTTGAACTCGTGGTCTTCTGGCGCCAGGTACAGTCTTAGAAAATACTCGAAGGTAAATATCGCCACCGAAAAGATGTCGAATGCATGAAACAGAACTTTGTTGGGTTCATAGATCGCGGGAATGTGTTCAAACAGGAGAGCAAACAGGTTGGTAACGATGAGGATCGCGATCCAACGGTCTATAGTCTTTTGGTAGTTTCCCTCTACATTGGGATCCAGTAGCCAGCTGTAAATCCACTTGCGCAGGGGCAGGCCGTGCGGGATATCGGCCCGGTGGTTGTAACCATGAATGGTTTGCAGGTTGTTGGCGGGTTCCATGGTTTGTCCCTCAGAATTCGAGTTCGGCAATGCGAATCGGATAAGCGCCCTTGTCACATACCGTGATCCGGATTTGAACTTTCTGGTCGATCGGATCGGATTCGGTCAGTGGGGAATTGATGGTTGGTATGGCTGAACCGGGCGGTGTTGGCTGTATTTTTTCCAGTACCAGGCTGCCGGCAAGCTGCCTGTCAGTCATATCACACTTGGCCACCAGGGCAATCGGCTTTTGGCTAAACGGGTTGACCATGTCGGCTAACGGTCCACCCTGCGTTGTCAGTGCCTTCAGGCAAGGCCCCCAGGTACGCGGCGTTGCTGCCAGCAGTGGGCTGGCGGGTGACGTCGACGGCAGTGGGTCGGATTTCACAACGGATTTGACTTCGGCATTCGGTTCGGCACTGGGGCTGGGATTGACAGGTGCTGCTTGCGTTGCCACCGGTGTTACAACCGGCAGGGCGCTAACACTGCAGGAAGCCGGCTCGTAGCCTGCCTTTCCGCGATCCTGGCCGGCCTGTGCAAACCACTTTGCCCACAGCTCTCCGTTGCGCTTGGTTCCTTCGTTGTGCATGCCCTCTTGGTAAGCCAGACGCCCAACCCAGGCCACGCAGACCATGCAAAAAAGAAGAAAAGCCAGAAAGGTCATGTCAGGCAGCGTCAGCACTTTCACATGGTGAGGTTTGGTGTTGGATAAATCATCCATAGGGTCGCTCCAATTCACTGGCCTGTGCAGCTCAATCGCGGTACCGTACCGTGATATTGATGCGGCGATTTCGAGGATCTTTGGGGTCGTTCGGGTTGTAGGGCGCGGTGTCTGCTACGCCTTCAATGTGCGAGAAGCGGGTCGGACCGACGCCACGGCGTTCCAGCAAGGCACGCGTAGACTCGGCGCGCTCGGCCGACAGAGACCAGTTGTTTCGAGTTTGTGAACTGGTGAATGGCACGCTGTCCGTATGCCCGCGCACACTGAGCTTGTTCGGCACCGTTGCCAGGGAGTGTGCAACCTCTTCGATCAGGGCCAGGGCGCGAGGCTGGAGTTGACTGGTCCCCAGCGAAAACATCGCGAAATCCGCCTTGTCGATGATCTCGATGCGCAGACCTTCCTTCTCCCGCACAAACTGCACCTGCTCACTTAACTTCTGCAGACTCGGATTCTTCTCAAGCACCTCGCGAATTTCTTTTTC